>CAZCDW010000147.1:0-6331 GCA_964497485.1 uncultured Bifidobacterium sp. | reverse complement strand
CACGCGGCGGTTGAACTTGATGTCGTTCATCTCCTGCGTGGCGTACGTCAGGGATGAACCGCCGACTTCGCCGCCGATCTCCTCGGGCGGGGTGCCGTAGATGGTGGCGATCTGCAAACCGGTGCCGCGCGAATACTGGGACGTGCGCCTGACGCTGGACAATCGCATCAGCGAGCGCGACGCCTGTGCCGAGCTGACGGCGCGCCTGCAGGAGTCCGTCAGGCTGCGCATGATTTGCGAAGTGCCGCTCGGCGCCTTCCTCTCCGGTGGCGTCGACTCGAGTGCCGTCGTCGCGCTGATGGCCGGCCTCGGGCTGCTGCCGGCGGCGCTGTCGCATGGGATTGGATCCGAGACACAGCGGCCGTTCGCGGTCGTGATCGTCGGCGGCATTGTTTCGGCGACATTCTTCACGCTGTTGCTGCTGCCGCTGGCTTATCCATTCTTCAATGACAAGCAAGCCGACATCATCCCGCCGACGCAGGCCTGAACCAGCCGTCGGTGCCGCCCATGCGACACCGACGGCGGTTCTTGCCGGCTCTGGCACAATACATGAGGTAAACGCTTGAACCCGGACCTGGACATGCATGTATTGCTGGTGGAGGACGACCTGGTGCTGGCCGATGGCATTGCGCGCATCCTGCGCGGGCACGGCATGGTGGTCGATGTAGTCAATAATGGCGACGATGCCGACCGCGCGCTCGCCACGCGCGAGATGTCGGTCGCGGTCCTTGATATCGGCCTGCCCGGTATCGATGGCTTTGAAGTCGTGCGCCGCCTGCGTGCGCGCGGCAGCAGCCTGCCGGTGCTGCTCCTGACCGCGCGCGACGATGTGCAGGACCGCGTGCGCGGCCTCGAGATCGGCGCCGATGATTATCTGGTCAAACCTTTCGCCGCGCCCGAGCTGGTCGCGCGCTTGAAGGCACTGGTCCGGCGCGGCAATCCGCGTCCGGTGGACTTGCAGGTGGGCGGCTTGCAGCTCGATCCTTTCGCGCGCCGCGCCACCGTCGACGGTCAGGTGATCGAATTGTCGGCCCGCGAATGGGCAGTGCTGGAATACCTGCTGCAGAATGTGTCGCGCGTAGTGTCCAAGCAGCAGATCATCGATGCCATCCTGCCCTGGGGTGAGGAAGTCACGCTCAATGCGGTCGAAGTCTATGTGTCCCGCATCCGCTCGAAGATTGCGTCGGCCGGCATCGCCATCAAGACCATCCGCGGTTTCGGCTACATGCTGGAACAGGCGCCGCGCTGAGCCCGGCATGGCGGAAAGCGGCGCCGCATCCCGATCCCGAACGATGAGCCTGCGCGCCAAGCTGCTGCGCTGGCTGGTCATACCGCTGGTCGCCGTCAACCTGGCCGGTGCGGCCGCAGCGTACTGGCTGGCCTGGATACCGGCGCAGACCGCACTTGACCAGAGCCTGGCCGATGCCGCCTGGGCGCTGGTGCCGCATGTGCAGGAGAGCGGCAGCTCGCTCGAGCTGGAGCTGTCGCACCAGGCCGAGCAGGTGCTGCGGGTTGACCATTTCGATGAAGTCTATTTTGTCGTGCGCGACGCCCATGGCAAGACCATTGCCGGCGACCTCGATTTCCCGACGCTGCAAATTCCGGAAAAGCTCAATGTCTATGTCGCGTACGGATCGCGCATGCGCGGCGATGATGTGCGCGCCATCACGCTGCGTACCGTGGTCGCTGGCGAGACTATCCTGATCGGTGTCGCCGAGACGCGCATCAAGCGACAGCAGATACGCTTGCGCATCCTGTGGTCGCTGCTGGCACTGGAGCTGTTGCTGGTGCTGCTGATCCCGACGCTGATCTGGTTCGGCCTGAACCAGGGCTTCCTGCCGCTGCGGAACATCCGCGACGATCTCGACCGCCGCAAGCCGGACGACCTGTCGCCGCTGCCGATGCAGGGCGCGCCGCAGGAGATTGCGCCTTTCATCCGCGCCATCAATGACTTGCTCGACCGCGCGCAAGACAGCGCGCGTGCGAAACAGGACTTCCTCGCCAATGTCGCGCATCAATTGCGCACGCCGCTGGCCGGCTTCAAGGCCCAGCTCGAATGGCTGCAACTGCGCCAGCGCAATGATGCCGAGGCTTCGTCGTCGATCGACCTGATGATGGCTTCTACCGACCGCATGGTGCGCCAGGCCAACCAGTTACTGGCACTGGCCCGCTCCGAGCCAGGCGACTTCGAGCGCCGGCGGCTGGAGCGGCTGTCGCTCGACAAACTGGTCGCGGAATCAGTCCAGCAATTCGTCGATGAAGCGGCGAAGAAAAACATCGACATCGGCTTCGACCTGCAGCCGACCGAGGTCGCCGGCGATGCCTTTCTGCTGCGCGACCTGATCGACAATCTGGTCGACAACGCCATCCGCTATTCGCCGGAGGGCGCGGCCGTGACGGTCAGCTGCTATCGC
Organism: uncultured Bifidobacterium sp.; assembly: GCA_964497485.1. Taxonomy (GTDB): domain Bacteria; phylum Pseudomonadota; class Gammaproteobacteria; order Burkholderiales; family Burkholderiaceae_D; genus Pernthalerella. Next base: position 3,917 of record CAZCDW010000147.1, on the reverse strand, counting down.
GCACACGATGGCGGCGTGCTGAAGGTGGAAGACAGCGGCCCCGGCATTCCGCCGTCGGAAAGGGACAAGGTCTTCAGCCGTTTCTACCGGCTCGACAAGACCCAGCCCGGGAGCGGACTGGGGCTGGCCATCGTGCGCGATATCGCGATCGACCATGGCGCCGCAATCGATGTGCAACCGGGGCCTTCTGGCGTTGGTACCGTGTTCCTGGTGAGCTTCCCACCCACCAGCGACGCACTCAGCCGAGGGTAAGGCCCTCATTTGTACGATAATGCGGGGTTGAGGGCAATGCCGGCTTCGCTGCATGGATCCTCGTTGTTGTTCGTATCTTGCTGATCATCCCGCCGGGCTCCGCGTGACTTACACCGTCAAGGAAATCTTCTACACATTGCAAGGCGAGGGCGCGCAGGCCGGTCGTCCGGCCGTGTTCTGCCGTTTCGCCGGCTGCAACCTGTGGAGCGGGCGCGAGGAAGACCGCGCCACCGCGACTTGCCGCTTCTGCGATACCGATTTCGTCGGCACGGATGGCGAGAACGGCGGCAAGTTCGCCGACGCGGTATCGCTTGCCGCGCGCATTGCCGCGCAATGGCCGGTGGCCCATCCACAGAACAAATACGTTGTCTTCACCGGTGGCGAACCGCTGCTGCAACTGGATGCTGCGCTGATCGATGCTGTCCACGCGCAGGGCTTCGAAATTGCGATCGAGACCAATGGCACGCTGCCCGTACCCGCCGGCGTGGACTGGATCTGCGTGAGCCCCAAGCAGGGCGCGGCACTGGTTGTCACGCAGGGCAGCGAACTGAAGGTCGTGCTGCCGCAGCCGGGGCAGGATCTGGATCGCCTCGCGCAGCTCGATTTCAGCCATCGCTTCCTGCAACCGATGGATGGCCCGGACAAAGAAAAAAACACGCAGCTGGCGATTGCCACCTGCAAGCGCGACCCGCGCTGGCGGCTGTCGCGGCAGACGCACCAGCTGCTGCAGATCCCCTGAATATCCGGAAAGACTGAAGCACGATGATCACCATTACCCGCAAGCTCGAATTCGACGCCGGCCATCGCATTCCCGACCACAAGAGCCAGTGCCGCAACCTGCATGGTCATCGTTATACGCTGGAGATCACTCTCGTCGGCAAGGTGATCGAGCAGGAGGGCAGCACCGACAACGGCATGATCATGGACTTTTCGGACGTGAAGGCGCTCGCCAAGGAACACCTGGTCGACGTCTGGGACCATGCCTTTCTGGTCTATGACAAGGATGGCCCGGTGCGTGACTTCCTCGCTTCGCTGCCGAACCACAAGACCGTGGTGATCGATTGCATCCCCACCGTCGAGAACCTCGCACGCACTGCGTTCAACATCCTGAAGGCTGCGTACAAGGACCGCTATGGCACCGGCCTGCACCTGCACAAGCTGGTGCTGCATGAGACGCCGAACTGCTGGGCCGAAGTGACCGGGGAAGACGCTTGAGCGAGCCAAAGCAAGGCGCGTCCTCGCAAGACTTGGATGAAGCCTTCATGCGGCTGGCACTGGACGCGGCCGCGCGCGCGAAAGCCCTGGGCGAGGTGCCGGTCGGCGCCGTCATCGTCAAGCAGGGCGAGGTCATTGCCACCGGCTACAACCAGCCCATCGGCCGCCATGACCCGACCGCGCATGCCGAGATCGCTGCCTTGCGCGCCGCTGCCGAGGCGCTGGGTAATTACCGGCTACCTGGCTGCACGCTGTATGTGACGCTGGAGCCTTGCGCGATGTGTGCCGGCGCGATGATGCATGCGCGCCTGTCGCGCATCGTGTTTGGCGCCAGCGACCCGAAAACCGGCGCCTGCGGCTCGGTGGTCAATCTGTTTGCAGAAGAAAAACTCAACCACCATGCGGAGCTGACCGGCGGCGTGCTGGCCGAAGAATGCGGCACAATGCTGTCTGCCTTCTTTGCGGAGCGCCGCGGCCTGGCGCGCAGCGCGAAGCCTGATGCCTGAGCGGACGGCAGAAACAGCCTACGGATCAAGCACCGCTGAACAAGCAAGCTGACCAGACCCATACCCATACCAGTCAATCACTGAAACGCAGCCCTGTCCATGAACCCATCTGTCCAGCCCCGCACCATCGCCATCGTCGCGCCCAGCGGCTATGCGGCCGACCCGGCGGCGTTCCAGCGTGGGCTCGAGCGTTTGCGTGCGCTTGGCCATACGGTCAAAGACTTGTCTGCGACGGCGGCCAAGCACCAGCGCTTTGCCGCCACCGACGGCGAACGTCTCGCGCAGCTGCATGCAGCCGCCACCGATCCCGAGGTCGACCTCGTGATCGCGCTGCGCGGCGGCTATGGACTGTCGCGGCTGCTGCCCGATATCGATTTCAAGCTGCTGGCCTCCGGCGGCAAGCGCTGGGTCGGCCACAGTGACTTCACGGCCTTGCAGATGGGTTTGCTGGCGCAGGGTGCGGCCAGCTTCGCCGGCCCGATGATCTGCGACGACTTCAGTCGTGACGAGCCCAGCGCCTTCACGCACACGCACTTCTGGCAATGCCTGTCGCAGTCGTCCCTCATGCTGGAAGTGGCCGTGGCCGGCAATCCGGTCATGCAAGCCAGCGGCACACTGTGGGGGGGTAATCTCGCGATGCTCGCGCACCTGGCCGGCACGCGCTGGATGCCCGAGGTCGATGGCGGTATCCTGTTCGTCGAGGACATCAACGAGCATCCGTATCGCGTCGAACGCATGCTGCTGCAGCTGTGGCATGCGGGCGTGCTGCAGAAGCAGCAAGCGATCCTGCTGGGCGACTTCTCTGGTTACAAGCTGAGCGATTACGATAATGGCTATGACTTCGCGGCGATGGCGGCCTGGTTGTCGGATCGCTGCGGTTTGCCGGTGTTGCAAGGCCTGCCGTTCGGTCACCTGCGCGACAAAGTGACACTGCCGGTCGGCGCCGACTGTCGTCTGGTTTCGGATGCGCAAGGCTTCCGGCTCGCATTGTCCGGCTACCCCAACTTGCGCTGACGCCGGCCAGCAGCGGGTTTTCGGCGGACCAAGCTTTTCCGGGTCCCGATTCCAATGACGGCGAAGCCACAAGCCTGCCCCCTTACCAGTGGTAAAATCGCGGGCTTCCCGTCCTGCCGCCCCGGCACCGCTGCCGCTCTCCGGTCGGACCTTGTTTTGTCATTGCCCGCCCGGGTATCCAGAGGTCTCTTTTGCTGTCCACCGCCAATATCACGATGCAGTTCGGCGCCAAGCCGTTGTTTGAAAACATTTCGGTCAAGTTCGGCGATGGCAATCGCTACGGTCTGATCGGCGCCAACGGCTGCGGCAAGTCGACCTTCATGAAGATCCTCGGCGGCGACCTCGAGCCCTCGTCGGGCAACGTGATGCTGGACGTGAACGAGCGACTCGGCAAGCTGCGCCAGGACCAGTTCGCGTATGAAGAGATGCGCGTACTGGATGTCGTGATGATGGGCCACACCGAGATGTGGGCCGCGATGACCGAGCGCGACGCGATCTACGCGAACCCGGATGCGACCGACGAGGATTACATGAAGGCCGCCGACCTCGAAGCGAAGTTCGCCGAATATGACGGCTACACCGCCGAGGCACGCGCCGGCGAATTGCTGTCCGGCGTCGGCATTCCGATGGACCAGCACAATGGCCCGATGAGCGCGATCGCACCCGGCTGGAAGCTGCGCGTGCTGCTGGCGCAGGCGCTGTTCTCGAACCCGGACGTGCTGCTGCTCGATGAACCGACCAACAACCTCGACATCAACACCATCCGCTGGCTGGAGGAGGTGCTGAACGAGCGTAACTCGACGATGATCATCATCTCGCACGATCGTCACTTCCTGAATCAGGTCTGCACGCACATGGCCGACATGGATTACGGCACGCTGAAGATCTATCCCGGCAACTATGACGATTACATGCTGGCCTCGGCGCAGG
>CAZCDW010000146.1:4782-6412 GCA_964497485.1 uncultured Bifidobacterium sp. | reverse complement strand
CCGCCGGATTGTGGCGGATAGAACATGGTGATGTCGACGAGATGCACGAGCCCATGATCGACCGGATGAAAACATCAGCTTAGGCCGTTGCCGCTGACGGCCGTTGATACGCATCAGCCAGCGTCATGCTCGGGCATGCCCGGGGCACTCAGTCAGCGGCCGCTGCCTGGCTGGTGTCTGCAAGGCCGTCACTGTCGAACAGCTCCAGCTTGCCATCGCTGGTGATCAGAGCAGTGACGATGGGCATGGGTTCGAACAGCTGCGCACAGGCGGCGCGATATTGCGCCAGTTGCTGCGCGTAATCCGCGCGCTGCGTATCGTACAGATTGCGCTTGTAGTCGAGGATCCACAAGCTGCCATCGACAATCACGACACGGTCCATGCGTCGCACCACGCCGTCGTGCACGACTTCCATTTCATTGCGTGCAAAGCGATAGCGTGCGGGATCGAAGAAACGCTCAAGCGCAGGCTGCGACAGGATGCACTGTGCCTGGCCACAGGCCACCAGCGCCTCGTCGAAACTGCAGCCCAGCCAGCGCGCTACCGCTGCGGCGGGCGGCACGGTGACTGGCCATAGTCCGGTATGGGTCAATCGCTCCATCAACGCATGCAGCAGCGTTCCCTCTCGGGTGGCAGCATTGTCCTCGCCGCCCTTGTTCTCGACCGGCGGCGCAGGAAGGGACGGCGGATCGAAATGCGCCAGCGAGAAACGGCCGTCCTCGTCGTGCGCCGCGCGCGCCTGTGCTTCAGGCTGGTAATCGGGAACGACTTCCTTGATCCGCGCATACCAGCTGTCGGCCACCAGTCCGGGCGAACTCGCCTTGCCGGCATGGACGCCGCTGATGATCAGCAGGTGCTTCGCACGCGTCGCGGCGACGTACAGCAGGTTCAGGTTTTCCTGCTCGCGGAATGCTTCCTCCTGCAGGAACAGCGGCTTGCGTGCAAAACCGCGTTCGGCCTTGCGACCGAAGACGGAGAAATGGGTCGGTGCATCCTCGTCTTCCGGCCATTCACACAGCACGCCGGCATTATCACGACCGCCACCGCTGGGATTGCAATCCATGATCGCGACGACCTGCGCTTCGAGTCCCTTGGCGCCATGGATGGTCATGATGCGCACCGCGTCCAGCGCAGCGTCGACATCGGCCTCGTCTGGCGCCTCCTGTTCCTTGCCGCGTCGCAGTCGATTGATCTGGTCGAGGAAGCGCGCGATGCTCGGGTAGCGTCCGGCGTCGAGCTGCAAGGACAAGGCGACGAAGGCTTCGAGATTGCCCAGCACCTGCGCGCGTATTTCGGTCGGTGTGGCAACCGCATAGGCTTGCAGCAAGCCACCTTCATGCAACACGAGATCGAGCAGGTCATGCACCGGCAAATGCTGCGCGGCCTCCAGCCATGCGTGCAGCTTGCCGAGCATCGTCACCAGCGGCGTCGACGCGCGTCCGCCGTCGACACGGCGCTGCAGCCGCTGCCACCAGCTGCCTTCCCTGTCCGAGGCCAGCGCAATCAAGTCGTCATCAGTGGCTTGTCCGATCGGCGATTTCAGCACCTGGGCCAGCGCGAGGTCATCGGCCGGCATCGTCATCCAGCGCAGCAGTGCAACCAGGTCATCGACTTCCAGCGCATCGAGCAA
>CAZCDW010000146.1:0-4682 GCA_964497485.1 uncultured Bifidobacterium sp. | reverse complement strand
ATCGTCAGACAGCGTGTCTTGCGCCTCGTAGAGCGGGTTCACATCCTTGGTCATGACCTGATTCAGCGTGTCGACGATCGCAGCACCATTGCGCCGTGTCTGCCGGGTACTGAGGTCGGCCGCGCCGTGGGCGCGCAGCATCGCGCGCGCGGCGTGGAATACGCGCGGCTCGGCGCGGCGGAACCGATAGATCGACTGCTTGGGATCGCCGACGATGAACACGCTCGGCCGATCGCCATCGTCGCCGTAGGCGTCCAGCCACGCACGCACCACCTGCCATTGCAGAGGATTGGTGTCCTGGAACTCGTCGATCAGCACATGACGGTAGCGCGCATCAATGCGCGCATGCAGATAAGCCGCATGTTCGGGATCCGTCAGCAGTTTCCATGCATGCAGCTCCAGATCGGCGAAGTCCAGCTTGCGGCGATCGTCTTTCAGCCGCTGGTAATGGTCGATGCAGGCCTCGCCGATCACGAACATGGCCTCGTTGAGCCGCCGTACCTGCAGGTCATGGGCACGCTCGCGGTATTCGAGCAGCTTGCCGGCCAGCTCCGGCCAGGCATCGATCGCGGCCTGCGCGGCCTCGGGTCCGAGTTTTTTTTCCAGATCCTTGGTCATCTTTACGGCGATGGGCTTGCCGGCCTTGGTCAGGCAGACGCCGCACAGTGCATCAAAGCCCTCGATACCGCTGCCATCGCTGACCCGGGTCTCGATCGCGCTTGCCGTCTTCTTCTGGGTCTCGGTACCCTGCCCAAGCGCCTTGGTGAATTCATGAAAGCGCTCGCGCAATTTCTTGTCCTGCCAGAACGCGAGCCGCGCATCACGTTCACCGTCTTCCGGGAAGGCGAAACAATCCCTGAGCCTGTCCGCCGGATCGCCCGTACGTTTCATGATCTGCCATTCGGCGCGCTTGGCGACGAAAGCCTCGATCATTTCTCGCCCGCTCCAGTCGCCAGCGATCTCATAGACCGTCATCAGGGCATCGCGCAAATCACGATGCTCGGCGCGGTTGAGGGACTGCATGAATTTCAGCCAGGCTTGCTCACGTAATTCCGCCGTGTTTTCTTCCAGCCCATAGCCATGCGGCACGCCGGATCGCAGCGGCGCGATCTGCAGCAGCCGGATGAACCAGCTGTGGAAGGTGTCAACCGACAGACCATGCGGGCTGGCCAGTACACGCGCATAGAGCGTGCGCGCCGATGGCAACGCAGCGCGTGCCTCGGCTTCGGATAGTCCGCGCATGGTCAGCTCTTCGAGCAGTTTGGTCTCGTCGGGCTGTAGTGCCAGCTGGCGCAGCAGGTCGATCAGGCGCTCGCGCATCTCTTGCGCCGCCTTGCGCGTGAAGGTGATGGCCAGCATCTCGCCCGGCTCGGCGCCGGCCAACAGCAGGCGCAGCATGCGCGATACGAGCAGCCAGGTCTTGCCGCTGCCGGCGCAGGCTTCGACCACCACCGAGCGCACCGGATCGCAGGCGATGCGGATGAAGTCGTCGTGCTCGATCGCGCGCTCACCGTCGAAGAAAGCCGCCACCGATGCCGTGCGGCCTGTGGGTTCCGGAGGTCGTGTCACCAGAATCCCTTCCGGCACAGGCCATTGATATCGCAATAGCTGCAGCTGTTGCCGACGCCATTGGCCGGCAAGGGGGCGCCGTCAGTGATCGCAGCCAGGTTGTTCTGCAGCTGCGCACGCAGCGCTGCGCGCCAGTCGTCGATATCTCTGGCTGGCAGCAGCTCCGGCTGCTCGTCGTCGATCGCCACATAGCCGGCGCCTGCCGGCGGCGGTTCCAGCAGCAAGGTGTAGAACGGCAGCTGGTGCTTGTCATGTGCCTTGAGCCGCTTGCTCAGCGTGTCTTTGGCAGTGGTCTTGTAGTCGAGCACCTGACGCTCACCGGCAGCGTTGCGATCGACACGATCGAGCTCGCCATACAAGCGTATGCTGCGCTCACCTTGCTCGCCGAAGGACAGCGTGATGCCGGACTCATGCTCGCCATGCAGATAAGTCCACCCGGCGCCCTCATGGTCATTGGCCCAGGCGACATAGGCGTCGCGCCTGGCATTCCAGCGCGCCTGCCAGGACAGCGCGGCCGGGTTGTGCGCAAGCACGTCATCGAAGATGGCATCGCTGATCGAGGCCATCAGCGCGCCGCGCTCCGCCTTGGGCACTGGCTGGTCGCGCAGCGTGTCGTGATACTGCTTCAGGATCAGATGCAGCCAGTCGCCGTAATCACGCTTCTCGGGCAGCTCGCGCAACGGGTCAGCGGCACGCAAGCCAAGCATGCGCGATGCAAAGAACTGGTACGGGCAATCGACCAGCGTGTCATAGCCACTGGCCGACAAGGTCTCGGGCAGCAGGTTCGGCGCCGCTGGTGCGGGCTGCGACGGCAGTACAGCCGCCAGCTCCGAGACCGCGCGTTGCGGCGCATGCTCGGGCAGCTCGCCGAGACCGGCACGACTGAGCGTGAGCTGCAGCCGCTGCAGCCACGGACTGGCGGCGACCTTCTCGCCATCCCGCATCTGCTGCCAGGACAGCACGACCTCTGGACAGCCGATCAGCAGTGCGGCGAATTCGCGTAGTTGCTGGCGCTGTTTGTCTTCGCGTGTCGCCAGGCCGAGTTCGCGCCGCACCGCGTTGGCGAAGAACAAGGCATCGACCGGCCGCGACGGCAGGTGCTCGCTGTCGGCGCCGACGACAATCGCCGCTTCGAACTCACGCAACATGGTGCCATTCAGCGGCACCATCATCACACGCCTGTCCTCGCGCGGCGCGACGAACACGGTCTGCTCGAGTTCGAGGTCGAGCAGCACGCGCCACTCGGCCAGCGAAAAGCCATGGTCCAGGGTTTCGCAATCGCTGCCCAGCCGTTCCAGCATCTCGAGCAGTTGTTCGCCGGCCTTGTCGGTGGCCAGCGTCGCGCTGCAGCCGATCGCATCGAACACTTGTGTGGTCGCCGAGACCCAGCCGGCGATGGTCTTTTTCGTGCGATATGCCTGCGCCTCACGCGCGATCGCATCGACCAGCGATTTCACGTCCGGCAGCGCGGCAACGGCCTCGGCGACCGAGGACCAGCTGCCGGCATGCCCGAGCTTGACCAGTGCACGCTCCAGCGCATGGCGCGACGCGGGCTCATCCAGCGCCGGGTGGCGGACGAAAGGCGACTTCAGGAAATCCAGCAGGGGCGCAATCTCGCCGCCGGCCGACACCAGCTCCATCCATGCATGGATCACGGCGGCGGCGCGGGTGGTGGACAGCTTCCAGCCGGTCTCGTCGGAGACCACGATATCGGCGCGCTCAAGCAGCGCACGCAATCGGCGCGCAACGACGCGGTCTTGCGGCACCAGCGCGATGCGCTTCTTGCCGGCAGTAATCCAGTCGACGATGGTCTGGGCAGCGGCCTGCGCCTCGTCTTCCATGCTGCGCGCGGGGTAGATCGCCAGCCCCTGCGTTGGTGCCGGCCCGGCGTCGGCACCGGCGTCAGCGAGGCCGGCATCGAGAATCTCGGGCCAGCTTCGCGCATACAGCGCGGGCAGCGCATCGGCCGACCAGTCGACGCGTACTCGGATCACCGGCTGGCGCTGCGACCACGCGTCGAGAAAAGCGGACTCGAGCGCATCCGGTTCCCATGGCGCGCACCAGAGCAAGGGAAATTCGGCGGCCGCTGCGGCGCGCTGCATCGCGTTGTGCCGTGCCAGGCCGGGGTCGCGCGTATCGCGCTCGCCTTGCCACAGGGTCCAGACCAGGTGGGCCTCGCTAGACAGCAAGGCCGCCGCGCGCGGCGACAGCTGTTCCAGTGCCGCGCGCCAGCGATCCTCAATATGATCGGGTTGCGCCAGCGCCGACGGCAGCAGTGCAGCATTCAGTTCGTCATTGACGGACAACAGGGTCTGGGCCAGCGGCAGCAGGTCCGTGTTGCGATGGGTGCCGAGCAGGGACTTGATCAGCGCGCTGTCGCGCAGCTTCGCGTACAGCATCATCAGGCGTTCGCTCGGCGTCGCCGGCCCGGCGTTGCCCGGCTCAGGCAGTTGCTGTTCCAGCCATGAGGACAGCGTGCGGATCTGCGGCGGTATGAAGCTGGCACCCAGTTCTTTTGCCAGCGCGGTGCGCAACACGCCGATGTGCGTGAAAGTCGGCACCAGCACCAGCCATTGCGACAGGGGCGGCGAGCCCTCGCCTGCTTCGGCATCGGCCTCGGCGGCAGCCAGCAGCACTCGCGCAAGCCGAGCCCAGAAGCCGGGACCGGGGGCGATTGCGCGGGAAGAGATGGGCATGGGTGGCGGCGGGTTCTTGTTCTTGTCGGTCAGGATGTTGGCCTGCATTTTATGCGACCGCGCAATGCTCGCGCGATCAGGAGGCAGGCACGGGCACACTTTTCTTGAAAATGCGTTATGATCTGGCCCATTCCTGCAGCGCCACCTCCTGTTTTGATCCCATTTCCAGCAGTATCAGCGCACCGCCACAGGCAGTGCCCGGCAGGATTGCCACAGGTCCGGCGCCATGCGCATGCGATCAAACAGGCAAGCGCGGGCCGATTTCCACCTCAGATGAGGATTACATGAGCGACAACATCAAACACATTTCCGACAGTTCTTTCGAGACCGACGTGCTGAAGTCCGACAAGCCGGTGCTGGTCGACTTCTGGGCCGAATGGTGCGGCCCCTGCAAGATGATCGCGCCCATCCTCGACG
>CAZCDW010000145.1:5465-6512 GCA_964497485.1 uncultured Bifidobacterium sp. | reverse complement strand
TCGCTGTTCGCGACCCGCATGCGCACCGCCGACATGACGGCCATCGCGCCTTACTATGCGCGGCTGCTGCCGCAGCTGTTCTCGATGGAGTGCTGGGGCGGTGCGACCTTCGACGTTTCGATGCGCTTCCTGAAGGAAGATCCGTGGGAACGTCTCGCGCAGCTGCGTCAGGCCGTGCCCAATGTGCTGTTCCAGATGCTGCTGCGCGCGTCGAATGCGGTCGGTTACACCAACTATGCGGACAATGTGGTGCGCTACTTCGTGCAGCAGGCCGCGGCCGGCGGCGTCGATCTGTTCCGCGTATTCGATTCGCTGAACTGCGTCGCGATCGACGCGGTGCGCGAGACCGGCATGCTGGCCGAAGGCGCGATCTGCTACACCGGCGACCCGTTCGACCCGAAGCGCAGCAAGTACAGCCTGCAGTATTACGTGACGATGGCGAAGGAGCTGGAAAAGGCCGGCGTCAACATCATCGGCATCAAGGGCATGGCCGGCGGCTGCAAGCCGGCGGCGGCGCGCGCGCTGGTCAAGGCGCTGAAGGAAGAGGTGGGCCTGCCCATCCATTTCCATACACACGATACCAGCGGCATCGCGGCAGCCAGCGTGCTGGCGGCGATCGAGGCCGGCTGCGACGCCGTCGATGGCGCGATGGATGCGATGAGTGGCCTGACCTCGCAACCCAACCTCGGCTCGATCGTGGCGGCGCTCGGGCACAGCGACAAGGACCCGGGGCTGGACCGGGACGCGATGTTCGCGATCTCGCAGTACTGGGAAGGCGTGCGCCATTTCTATGCGCCGTTCGAGGCTGACATCCGTTCCGGCACGTCGGATGTCTACCGCCATGAAATGCCGGGCGGCCAGTACACCAACCTGCGCGAACAGGCGCGCGCGATGGGCATCGAGCATCGCTGGAATGAAGTATCGCAGGCGTATTCGGACGTCAACCAGCTGTTCGGCGATATCGTGAAGGTGACACCGACCTCGAAAGTGGTTGGCGACATGGCGCTGTTCATGGTCGCCAATGACCTGACCCCGGCCGACGTGGCC
>CAZCDW010000145.1:2284-5455 GCA_964497485.1 uncultured Bifidobacterium sp. | reverse complement strand
GTTCAAGGGCGAGCTCGGTTTTCCGCCGGACGGTTTCCCGAAGGCGCTGGAGCACAAGGTGCTGAAGGGCGGCAAGCCGCTCGAAGGCCGCTATGGCGCGAATGTGCCACCGGTGGATCTCGAACAGGCACGCGCAGCGGCCGAGAAGGCGGCCGACCGCAAGCTCAGCGACCAGGAACTGGCGTCTTACCTGATGTACCCGAAGGTCTTCACCGAGTACGCGCAGCACCGGCGCGCGCATGGCGACGTGTCGGTCTTGCCGACCGATGTGTTCTTTGAGGGGCTGAAGGAAGGTCAGGAGATCTCGGTCAGCATCGATCAGGGCAAGACACTGGTGATTCGCCTGCTGGGCCGCACCGAGGTCGAGGACGAAGGCCAGAGCAAGCTGTTCTTCGAACTCAACGGCCAGCCGCGCATGGTGCGCGTGCAGCATGCCGGCGTTGTATCGACCATCACGCATCCGAAGGCGCAGGAAGGCAATGCCGCGCATGTCGGCGCACCGATGCCGGGCATGGTGGTCACGGTGGCGGTCAAGCCGGGGCAGAAGGTGGCCAAGGGTGATCCCCTGGTATCGATCGAAGCGATGAAGATGGAGACCATGATCCGCGCCGAGGTCGATGGCGTGGTCAAGGATGTGCATGTGAAGCCGGGCATGGTGGTAGCGGCGAAGGATCTGCTGCTGAATTACTGAGTCGCTCCATGCTGCGATGACACCGAATGCCCCGCGATCAGCGGGGCATTTTTTTGGCTGCATCGTATGCAAGATTTTTCATTCAAGGCGCTGATGTCATGCAATTGGCCTGTGTTATCGTTCGCCGTCGACCCGAAAATGCGGGAAAGACGTGGCCGGGCAGACAGACGGGCTGGCAGCGCATGCAATTCAGTGCACTGACCAGGCCTGCAGTGCCCGACACCCATTCATGACAGAGCCGGCACCAAGCCGGCCGATGGAGGAGACATGACGGTGGCAGCAGCTTCCGCATCGCACGCCAGTTATGACGTGATGCATGCGATCGACGAGGCGAAATTCTCGCCTTTCCAGAAAACGATCTATGTGCTGGCCGCGCTCGCGCTGGTGCTCGACGGCTTCGATGGCCAGATGATCGGCTACGCGATACCGATGATCATGAAGGAATGGGGTGTCACGCGCGCCGCGTTCTCGGTGGCGGTGGCCACCGGCCTGGTCGGCATGGCCATCGGCAGCCTTGTGGCTGGCGTGATCGCCGACAAGGTCGGCCGCAAGCCCGTGCTGATCGTCAGTATCTTCCTGTTCGGCGTTGCGACCACCCTGATCGGCCATGCGCCCGATGTGACGGCCATTGCGATCATTCGTTTCTTCGCCGGCCTTGGCATCGGCGCTGCACTGCCCGCCGCGACCACGCTGACCGCTGAATTCACGCCGGGACGCTTCCGTACCATTGCCGTGACCACGGCCATCGTCTGCTACCCCGTGGGCGGCATGCTGGCTGGCCTCGTTGCCGGACAAATTCTGCCGACGCAAGGCTGGCGCGCGTTCTTCTTCATCGGCGGCACGATGCCCATCCTCTATGCGGCCTTCCTGATCTTCGTGCTGAAGGAATCGCCGAAGTACCTCGCGCGGCAGGAATCGCGCTGGGAAGAGCTGCGCGCGCTGATGGCGCGCATGGCGCACGAGGTCGCGCAGGTGCGTGCGTTCACGGATGGCGTGGTCGATACCGTCAAGCGCGGCAGCGTCGCCGAATTGTTCCGCGAAGGCCGCGCGCGCGACACGCTGTGGCTGTGGCTGAGCTTCTTCATGACGCTGCTGTCGATCTACAGCGCATTCAGCTGGCTGCCGACGATGCTCACCACCGAAGGTCTGTCGCCGGCATTGGCCGGCATGGGGCTGACAGCCTACAACTTCGGCGGCATCATCGGCGCGATTGCCTGCGCCTTGGCGATGACGCGCTTCGGCTCGCGCTGGCCGATGATCATCTGGGCGGCGATGTCGGCCATCACCGCGCTCGGATTGAATGCGGTCAGCATCACCGCCGACCCGCAGACCTTCCTGCTCGGCCTGGGTGTGCATGGCCTGTTCATCACCGCGCTGCAATGCGCGCTGTATGCACTGTGCGCGCACATGTACACGACCTCGATTCGCGTGACCGGCACCGCGTCGGCGCTGGCCTTCGGCCGGCTCGGTGCAATCCTGAGCTCGTTTGCGGGCGCGGCGATGATCACTGCCGGCGGTGCAACGGCTTACCTCAACCTGCTCGGTGGCTCGATGATCGTGACCGTGCTCGGTCTGGCGATGATCCGCAACCATATCCAGCCACACTGATGTCAACTCCCGAATCCGGTCGCTGCCCGGTCGATCATGCGGCGCTGAACGCCGCCCCTGTTTGCCCGGTCAGCGCCGGTGCCGCCGCCTTCGATCCCTTCGGCGACACGTTCCTGCAAGACCCGCCCGGCAACCTGCGCTGGGCGCGCGAGCAGGAGCCGGTGTTCTTCAGCCCGGCGCTCGGCTACTGGGTCGTCACGCGCTACGACGACATGCGCGCAGTGTTCCGCGACCACGACAGCTTCAGTCCGTCGAATGCGCTGGAGAAGATCACGCCACCGACCGAAGCCGTCCTGCAGGTACTGGCGGGCTATGACTACGGCATGGCGCGCACGCTGGTCAACGAAGACCAGCCCATGCACCTCGCGCGACGGCGCCTGCTGATCGAGCCTTTCAGTCCGGCGGCGGTGCGCGAGCATGAGCCGATGGCGCGCCAGCTGGCGCGCGAGTATGTTGACCGCTTCATCAATGACGGCAAGGCCGACCTGGTCGAGCAGATGCTGTGGGAAGTGCCGCTGACGATCGCGCTGCACTTCCTCGGTGTCGAAGAAGATGACATGCCGCTGCTGCGGCAGTATTCGATTGCGCATACCGTCAATACCTGGGGAAGGCCGGACGAGGCCGAGCAATTGCGGGTCGCGCATGCGGTCGGCAATTTCTGGCAGCTGTCCGGTCGCATCCTCGACAAGATGCGGCGCAATCCTTCCGGGCCGGGCTGGATGAAATTCGGCCTACGGCTCCAGGCCGAGCATCCGGAAATCATCACCGATTCGTACCTGCATTCGATGATGATGGCTGGCATCGTCGCTGCGCATGAAACCACGGCCAATGCGACGGCGAATGCGATCAAGCTGCTGCTCGAACATCCGACG
>CAZCDW010000145.1:0-2274 GCA_964497485.1 uncultured Bifidobacterium sp. | reverse complement strand
GACGGCATGGCGCGAACTGGCCGACGATCCTTCATTGATACCGAACGCGGTCGACGAATGCCTGCGACTGTCCGGTTCCATCATTGCGTGGCGTCGCGTCGCATTGTGCGACGTGACGGTCGGTGGCATCGCGCTGCCCAAAGGCGCAAAGATCCTGATGGTGATGACCTCGGCGAACCATGATGAATCGCATTTCACCGGGGCCGACTTGCTGGACCTGCGCCGCGACAATGCGCGTGACCATTTGTCGTTCGGCTTCGGTCGCCATCAATGCATGGGCAAGAATCTCGCGCGGATGGAGATGCAGGTCTTCCTGGAGGAACTGACAGGCCGCCTGCCGCACCTGAAGTTGTCCGAGCAGCGCTTCAGCTATCTGCCGAACATTTCATTCCGCGGGCCGGAGCACCTGCGGGTGGAATGGGATCCGGCGCGCAATCCCGAGGTTTTTTCGGTCGGCGCCGGGCCTAGCGGAAGAAATGGATGGCGGTCTGGTAGAACGCGAAGCTGACCACCCAGGCCAGCGCCAGTGGCCAGGCCACGGCCAGCGCGGTGAATGCGGCGCTGCGCGACTCATTGCGTATGGTGGCAATGGTGGACAGGCAGGGCGTGTAGATCAGTGTGAACAGCATGAAGCTGTAGGCTTCGATCCAACCGACTTGTTGCGATACCAGCTGCACCAACTGCTCGCCATCGCTGCCGTAGATGACGGCCAGCGAGCCGATCACGATCTCCTTCGCGACGAAGCCGAACAGCAGCGCAATGGTGAGCTTGGGGTCGATGCCCAGTGGCCGCAGCAGCGGTTCCATCCAGCTGCCGAGCATGCCGGCGACGCTGTTTTCACTGCCGGGTGCGACGCCCGGCGGCAGATTGGTCAGCACCCAGACCAGAACCACGCCCAGCACGATGAAACGCGTCGCGCGGGTCAGGAAGTGGCGCACTTCCTGCCAGCCGCGCAGCAGGATCTGGCGCGCGGTCGGGAAGCGAAACGGTGGCATTTCGAGTACGAACGGGTCGCGATTCACATAGCGCTGGCGGAACAGCAGCGCCGTGCCCATCGCGGTGACGATGCTGGCCATGTACAGCGAGAACAGCACCAGCGGTGCCTGGTCCCCGCTGAACAGCGCCGCAGTGAAAAAGACAAACACCTGCAGCCGCGCCGAACACAGCGAGAAAGGGATCACCAGCATGGTCAGCCAGCGCAGGCCGCGCGAACGGATCACGCGCGTGCCCATCAGCGCCGGCACATTACAGCCGAAGCCCATCAGCAGCATCACGAAGCTGCGGCCGTCGAGGCCGAAACGCGCCATCAGCGCATCCATCAGGAAGGCCGCGCGCGACAGGTAGCCGGTGTCTTCGACAATGCTCATGAACAGGAAGAACAACACGATCAGCGGCACGAAGCTGGCCACCGTCGACAGACCAGCATAAACACCGTCGAGCAGGAAACCGTGCAGCAGCGGCGGCGCCTGGGCCAGCGCCGGTTCGAGTGCAATCTCGCGCACGGTCGTGAACAGCCAGGACATCCCGTCCTGCAGTGGCTTGCCGATCGCGAACACGCCTTCGAACAGCAGCAGCATCACGCCAAAGAAGATGGGCAGGCCCAGCCACGGATGGAGCAGCACTTTGTCCAGTCGCTCGGTGAGGCGGTGGCTGGCCTGGACCGGCATATCGACATGGCGCAGCAGCGCGCCCTCGATGTCGGGCAGGGACAGCGCCCGGGCAGCCGTCACATTGCCGGCTTTGGCTGGATGCGCGTCGCGATCGACACCCGGCGGCAAACCGTCAGCTTCCGCGTCATCCGCCCCGGCCATGGCGGGAATGCGTTGTCCGGTCGATGCTGCCAGCGCCTTGCGCAACTGTGCCTGCAAGTCTTCCATCCCCTGGCCATGCTTGGCCGACAGCAGGCAGACCGGGATGCCGAGCGACCGCGCAAGCCCGGCCACATCGATAGCGATACCCAGCGCGCGTGCCTCGTCGGCCATGTTCAATACGGCGAGCAGCGGCCGGCCCAGCGCGATCAGCTGGCCGAGCAGGTGCATCTGCCGGTCCAGCTGGCAGGCATTCAGTACCACGACCATCAGGTCGGGCGACTGGCTTTCGAGGAAAGTGGTGACGACTTTTTCGTCTTCCGAATAGCCGTGCAGGTCGTAGATGCCGGGCAGGTCGACCAGCTGCACCATGTCGCCGCCGACCAGCAGCCGGGCGGTCAGCAGCTCTACCGTGGTGCCTGGCCAGTTACCAACCCGGGCGTGCGCGCCGGTCGGGCGGTTGAAG
>CAZCDW010000144.1:1774-6584 GCA_964497485.1 uncultured Bifidobacterium sp. | reverse complement strand
CCGGCAAGTATCCAATCGAGCTGCCTGCAGCGGACCGCCTTGGCAAGAACCTGCGCACTGATGCCGGCCACGGCGAGCAGGTACGCGTGTATGAGGCGTCAAGCGACCTGCAGGAGGCGCAGTGGCTGATCGAGGAAGCGAAAGGCCTGGTCAACGAGGGCTGGCTGCGCAGCGAGATCGCAATCCTGTACCGATCGAATGCTCAATCACGTGTGATCGAGCATGCGCTGTTCACCGCCGGTTTGCCATATCGTGTCTATGGCGGTCTGCGCTTCTTCGAGCGCGCCGAGGTCAAGCATGCGATCGCCTACCTGCAGCTGATCGACAACCCGCACAATGACTCGGCTTTCCTGCGCGTGGTGAACTTCCCTACCCGTGGCATTGGGGCACGCAGCATCGAGCAGCTGCAGGATGCGGCGCGCCAGTTCGGGCTGTCGCTGTATGCAGCCGTGCCGCATGTGGCCGGCAAGGCAGGATCGTCACTGGGCGCTTTCGTCAAGCTGATCGAAGCGATGCGCTTCGAGACCCAGCAATTGCCGCTGCCCGAGATGGTGCAGGTCATGCTCGACAAGAGCGGCCTGATCGTTCATTACCAGGGCGAGAAGGAAGGCGCAGACCGTATCGAAAACCTCGAGCAGCTCGTCAGTGCGGCAATGCTGTTCGTGTCCGAGGAGGGATTTGGCATGGATGCGCCGGCCTTGCTCGGCCCGCAGGCACAGCCGCAAGGGACGGTGCCGGTGCTGACCACGGGTGACGGCGTCGAAGTCATCGACGCGGATGCGCCGCTGACCACCGTGATGTCGCCACTGTCGGCCTTCTTGTCACATGCTTCGCTGGAGGCAGGCGACAACCAGGCGCAGGCCGGGCAGGATGCGATACAGCTGATGACCGTGCATTCGGCGAAGGGGCTGGAGTTCGACGCGGTGTTCATTACCGGCCTTGAGGAGGGCCTGTTCCCGCACGAGAACAGCGAAGAAGCCGATGACGGCGTCGAGGAAGAACGGCGGCTGATGTATGTCGCGATTACCCGCGCGCGTAAGCGGCTCTACATGAGCTTCGCGCAGACGCGGATGCTGCACGGCCAGACACGCTACAACATGAAGTCGCGCTTCTTTGATGAGTTGCCGGACGAGTGCCTGAAGTGGCTGTCACCGCGGGTACAGCCGCAGTGGTTCGGGGCGACGCACAAGGCGGCGTGGGTCGATGCGCCCGAGGCGGGGAACAATCAGATCGCACAGAAAATGGAGCGCAATGTCGGCTGGCGTGTCGGTGAAAACGTGGTGCACACAAAATTCGGCGAGGGCGTGATCGTCAACATCGAAGGCAGCGGCACGCAGGCGCGTGCGCACATCAATTTCGGCCGCAATGGGATGAAGCTGCTGGATCTGGGGATCGCTAAACTGGAGCGGGCTGGGTAAGCAACTTCAACAGGCGTCTCGAGTGATGTACGACGCTATCTGAGCAAGGGTTCCGGCCGATCGAACACGGCGGTATACGTGGGATAGAAAGAGCAGTACATCACCAGCGTCAGGATCACTGATAGCGGCATCAGCAGCATCACACTGACGATGTTCTTGCCGAGCAACAAGGCAAGCACCGCGCTGATGACGGCTGGCAGAGCGATACCAATCAGCACCCAGCCCATCGCATACGCGATGAAGGCCTTGCCACAGCGCTTGACGGCAAAAAAGCTGTAGAAGATGGCCTTGAATAAGCCCATGCGTTGCCAGACTGCCAGTGGCGCGGCATGCCAGAAAGCCATGGCAGCCGGCACATAGACCAGCGCCGAGAACAGGATGGCCAACGGCAGGTCGCCGACCTGAACGCTGTTATCGTCCGGCGCAATTTGCCCGGTCATCAACTTGAGGAAAACACCGCCATCCACAATGGCCGAGGCGGCGACTGCGCCCATCGCCGTCAGCAAATAAAGCGAGCCCAGTCTCAGCAGTGTGCCCAGGGCGGGCGAACGGAAGGCCGTCAACAGCAGGCGCGGCGTGACCTTGCGGCCCGCCTCGATCTCGACGCAGGCTTGCATGAAGGCCATCGAGAAGGCTGGTACCAGCAGCAAGGGCAGTAGCTGGCCCAGCACCGGGATCAGGGACAGCGAGAACATCAGCAGCATGTACAGCAGGAACAGCATCGACAGTTCGCCCGGCTGCTGCCTGAACAGCGCAAAGCCTTCGCGTATCCAGGCGATACCGGTGCTGGCTGATGCTTGCGCGGAGGGCGGCAAGGTCGCCATCAGGCCAGCGCCTCGACAGCGTGTTCGATACGGTGCCGCAGGATGCGCTCGAAATGTGTCGGGTCGTGCGGCGTCAGCATTTCCGCTTCGCGCGGCAGATAGTAGTCATACAGCCGTGACAGCCAGAAGCGCAGCGCGGCGGCGCGCAGCATCGCCGGCCAGGCTTCTTCTTCGTTGGTCGTGAACGGGCGTACCGTGCGGTAGGCGTCGAGCATTGCGCGCACACGTGCTGGGTCGGTTTCGCCTGAGGCCAGCTCTATGCACCAGTCATTGACGGTCACGGCCACATCGAACAGCCAGGTATCGCAACCGGCGAAATAGAAATCGAAGAAGCCCGAGAGCGCGTCGCCGTCGAACATCACGTTGTTGCGGAACAGGTCCGCATGCACCGGGCCATTCGGCAGGCGCTTGTACAGCGCGGACGCGGCAAAGGCTTCCTGGAAGTGCATCTCTGCCTTCAGCAGTGCCTGTGCCGCCTCCGGGATGTAGGGCAGCACCACGGGTGTGGTCTCGCGCCACCAGCTCAGGCCGCGCAGATTGGGCTGGTAAAGCGGATAGTCTTGCGCGGCCAGGTGCATCTTTGCCAGCATCGCGCCGACCTGGGCGCAATGCGCCGGAGCCGGCGACGGCACCCAGTCGCCGTTGAGCCGGGTGACGATGGAGGCGGGCTTGTCATGCAGCGCATTGATGATCTCGCCGCGGTCGCTGGCGATCGGCGCCGGCACCAGCACGCCGCGATCGGCAAGATGTTTCATCAGGTTCAGGTAGAACGGCAACTGTTCGAAACTGAGTTTCTCGAAGATCGTCAGCACGAACTCGCCGCGCTCGGTGCTGAGGAAAAAGTTGCTGTTCTCGATCCCGGACGCGATGCCGCGCAGTGACTTGACTGCGCCGACCGGGAACTGGGCCGCCCAGGGAGTGATGTCATCCAGGGTGACCGGAGTAAAAACTGCCATAAAGATAAGATGCGATGAAAGGCGTAGAAGACGAAGCCGGCCGGTGGCCTGCTGCTGTGATGGTCGCGGCGCTGTCCGCCGCGTCCATGCCGCGATGGTTTAGTTTCGCGGCGGAGCAGCGCGCTTGTCGTCAGAGCGCGGTGATTTGAACTGGAACACTTCCCATGTGGCCGCGCGTCCGCCGCCCAGGTTGGAGGGAATCTGTTCGGGCGGAGTCACATGATAGACATTGTCCCCGCGCCGCACCTGCACCGACGTCACGGCATTTTGCTCGC
The DNA here is from genome assembly GCA_964497485.1 of uncultured Bifidobacterium sp. GTDB lineage: Bacteria > Pseudomonadota > Gammaproteobacteria > Burkholderiales > Burkholderiaceae_D > Pernthalerella. The sequence continues at coordinate 3,111 of CAZCDW010000144.1, read as the reverse complement.
GCGTCTGCGTATACGAGGTGGTGCCATCCGGCACGCGCGTGGTCGCAATCGGGTCGTCCAGCAGCGAGCCTGCGGCCGACACAGCGCCGGATGCAAGGGCCAGCACGCCGGCGGCCAGCGCCGGGCGAAGGACGGGAAAAACGAGAACGCTGGAACGGGACTGGGGCTGTGTCATGGCACGGATCCGCGGGTTGGGCGCCGGGTTGGCGCGTCCCCGCCATTTTAGCAAACCCGACCTTGCTGGCCGCAGCGCTGCCTCAGCCGATGCGCGTGCCCGGTGCGGGTGTCTGGCACCGGCTGTGTCAGAGGAAGGAGCGGTGCGGCTGCTCGGTCTCGTCGGGCACGATGTCGCGCGCTTCGTAATAGGCGAAGATCGCTTCGACCACGTTGGCCGGCTCATCAATCAACTGCAGCAGTTCAAGGTCGCCTGCTTCGATCATGCCGGCATTGACCATCTGCTCGCGCATCCATTCGAGCAGTCCGCGCCAGAATGGCGTGCCGACCAGTATCACGGGGATGCGGCGGGTCTTGCCGGTCTGGATCAGGGTCATTACCTCGGTCAGTTCATCCAGCGTGCCGAAGCCACCCGGCAGCACCACGTAGGCATCCGCGTACTTGACGAAGGCGACCTTGCGCGCGAAGAAGTGGCGGAACGACAGCGAGATGTTCTGCCAGGCGTTGCTGACCTGTTCGCGCGGCAGTTCAATGTTCAGTCCCACCGAAGGCGACTTGCCTTCATACGCGCCTTTATTGGCCGCTTCCATCACGCCCGGGCCACCGCCGGAGATTACCGAGAAGCCTTCGTCGGACAAGCGGCGCGCAATGTCGACCGCCACCGCATACCAGGGATCGTCCGGCTTCATCCGGGCGGAGCCGAACATCGAGACGGCAGGACGCACCTCCGACAAGCGTTCTGCCGCGTCAATAAACTCTGCCATAATCGTGAACATCTGCCACGATTCGCTCGCCTTGCGCGAAGTGGCGCGCTCCAGGTTGGTCAATTGCCGCAGCCGCGGCACATGTTTCCGGTCGCTTTCCATATGAATAAAACCCTGCTGCTGGTGGATGGTTCGAGCTATTTGTACCGCGCCTTCCATGCGATGCCCGACTTGCGCAATGCGGAGGGTGCGCCCACCGGCGCCATCTACGGCATGATCAACATGCTGCGGCGTCTGCGCCAGGACTATGCGGCAGCATACATGGCCTGTGTATTCGACGCAAAAGGCAAGACCTTCCGCGATGACCTCTACCCCGAGTACAAGGCCAACCGCGCCTCCATGCCCGAGGACCTGGCAAAGCAGGTCGAGCCCATCCATGAGGCGGTACGCGCAATGGGC
>CAZCDW010000144.1:0-1652 GCA_964497485.1 uncultured Bifidobacterium sp. | reverse complement strand
GCCGATGACGTGATCGGCACCCTGGCCTGCGAGGCCACGGCGCAAGGACTGTCGACCATCATCTCCACCGGCGACAAAGATCTCGCCCAGCTGGTGAACGACAAGGTCACGCTGGTCAATACGATGAGCAACGAGAAGCTCGACCGTGACGGCGTGATCGCCAAATTCGGCGTGCCGCCCGAGCGCATCGTCGATTACCTGGCCCTGGTCGGCGACACCGTCGACAATGTACCCGGCGTGGAGAAGGTCGGGCCGAAGACAGCCGTCAAATGGCTGACCCAGTATGGCTCGCTGGATGAGGTGATCGCGCAGGCGCCGGATATCGGCGGCGTGGTCGGACAGAATCTGCGCAAAGCGCTGGACTGGCTGCCGCAGGCGCGGGTGCTGGTGACGGTGAAATGTGACTGTGACCTGTCGGGCCATCACACATCCATCCTCGAATCGCTGCAGCACAAGCCCGAGGACAAGCGGGCGATGCTGGAATTCTTCACGCGCATGGGCTTCCGCAGCTGGCTGCGTGAACTGAAGGTCGAGCTGGAAGGCGGCGCGGGCGGCGACGCTGGTGAAGCAGGCAACGTGGGCAAGGCAAGCAAGGGCGGCGCTGGCAAAGCTGCCGACGCTGGTGCTCATCCGGATGCACATGGTTCGCTTGATGCGCAGGGCGCCCTGTTCGCCGCCGACCCGCCGCCGGAGAAACGTTACGAAACCGTGCTGACCGATGCCCAGCTCGACGAATGGATCGCGCGCATCAACGCTGCGCCGCTGACAGCGGTCGATACCGAGACCACGTCGCTGGACGCGATGCGTGCGCAGCTGGTCGGCATCTCGCTGTGCTGCGAGCCGGGCCATGCTGCCTATATCCCCGTCGCACACCGTTACCCGGGCGCGCCCGAGCAGCTGTCGCGCGAGCATGTATTGAAGCGCCTGCAGCCCTGGCTGGAAGATGCTGGCAAGCTCAAGGTCGGTCAGCACCTGAAGTACGACAGCCATGTATTCGCGAACCATGGCGTGACGCTGCGCGGCGTCGCGCATGACACGCTGCTCCAATCCTATGTGCTGGAGTCGCATCGCAACCATGATATGGATAGCCTCGCGCTGCGCTGGCTGGACCGCAAGACCATCAGCTATCAGGAAGTCTGCGGCAAGGGCGCGTCGCAGATCGGCTTCGATGAAGTCGGCATCGAGCAGGCCAGCGACTATGCGGCCGAAGATGCGGATGTCACGCTGCAGCTGCACAACGCGATGTGGCCGCGCGTTGAAAAGAACGACAAGCTGCATTTCATCTACCAGACCATCGAGCTGCCGACGGCGCAGGTTCTGCAGCGCGTAGAGCGCAATGGCGTGCTGATCGATACCGGTTTGCTCGAGGCGCAATCGCATGAGCTGGGCACCAAGCTGGTCGCGCTGGAGACTCAGGCGCATGAGCAGGCCGGACAACCGTTCAACCTGAACTCGCCGAAGCAGATCGGTGAGATCTTCTTCGACAAGCTGAAGCTGCCGGTCGTGAAAAAAACCGCCGGCGGAGCACCGTCGACCGACGAAGAGGTGTTGCAGAAGCTGGCCGAGGATTATCCGCTGCCCAAGCTGCTGCTCGAGTCCCGTAATGATACGACGCCCAACGAGACCTACACCGACAAATTGCCGAAGATGGT
>CAZCDW010000143.1:0-6622 GCA_964497485.1 uncultured Bifidobacterium sp. | reverse complement strand
GCCATGCTCGTAGAAGTGGCCGCCATGGAAATCGGGGTCGGTCAGGATGGCCTGCCGCGCAACGTCGTTGAATGCGATGTTCTGTGCCGACAGCTTGGGCGTCGACGCGATCACCAGACAATGGCCGACGCGCGCCGGGTACAGCATGCTCCAGGCCAGTGCCTCCATCCCGCCCAGCGAGCCGCCCATCACGGCCGCAAACTTTTGTATGCCGAGCGCGTCGGCAAGGCGCGCCTGTGCATGCACCCAGTCCTCGACGGTGACGACCGGGAAGGATGCGCCGTAGGGTTTGCCGGTATCGGGGTTGGCATGCATCGGGCCGGTGGAGCCGAAGCAGGAGCCGAGGTTGTTGACGCCTATGACGAAGAAGCGGTCGGTATCCAGCGGCTTGCCGGGGCCGACCATGTTGTCCCACCAGCCGGCGCTCTTGGGCTGGCCTTCGTAGGTGCCGGCCACATGATGCGACGCGTTCAGCGCATGGCAGACCAGCACCGCGTTCGAACGGTCAGCGTTCAACGTGCCATAGGTTTCGTACACCAGCGTGTAGTCACGCAGCTCGGCACCGCTCTGCAGCGGCAAGGGCTGCGCGAAGTGCATGGACCGGGGGCTGACGACGCCGATGGATTTCATTCTGGATTCAGTGCTTACCTAAGCGCCAATAAAAAAGCCCGACGCACAGGCTGTCGGGCTGGATTCGTTAACGATTGGAGCTCGCTTTCAAGGAGCTCTATCCATCAAAACCCTCGATCGTAGGCGGCACTGGACTGCGGCTTGGCCTTCGATCGGGGCGAAACCCGCGTCGCACAGCTGCGTTGGCTTGCCATGAAACGCAGATTTTTCCGCTGTCCCACTTAGCCGTATTTGTTCGGGAAAGTCCCATGCGCCCGCAAGCTCAGGTGAAATCGGCGCACCAGCGAAGGATAACGAAACCAGTGCCCAGCGTCAAACTGGTACGGCCTGCGCGGCCGCATCAGCGTCAGAGCAGCGCAAGGCGCTCGACGCCCTCGGCGATGGCGGCCGGCTCGTAAGCCTTCAGGATGCGGCGAACCGCCGGCTCGAGCAGGTGGATGTCGCTGTTGAGCACTTCCTGCTTCACTGCCAGCAGCTGGGCCGGATGCATCGAGAACTCGCGCAGCCCCATCCCGAGCAGCAGCCGGGTCAGCCGGGTGTCGCCGGCGATCTCGCCGCAGACGGCCACCGGCACACCGGCCTTGGCGCCGGCCGAGATCGTCATCGACAGCAGCTGCAGCACGGCCGGATGCAGCGGGTTGTACAGATGCGCGACTTCATGGTCAACACGGTCGATGGCCAGCGTGTACTGGATCAGGTCATTGGTGCCGATCGACAGGAAATCGAGGCGCTTGATGAACAGCGGCAGCGTCAGCGCAGCCGCCGGTATCTCGATCATCGCGCCGACTTCGATATTGGCATCGAATTTTTTCCTTGCATCGCGCAGCTGCTGCTTGGCTTGCTCGATCAGGGTCAGGCTCTGGTCGATCTCGAAGGCATGCGCGAGCATCGGGATCAGCAGCTTGATCGGACCAAAAGCCGATGCGCGCAGGATCGCGCGCAGCTGCGTCAGGAACATTTGCGGCTCGGACAGGCAGTAGCGAATGGCGCGCAGGCCGAGCGCCGGGTTCAGCGCGGTCTCTTCATCCTTGTCGAGCGGCTTGTCGGCGCCGACATCCAGCGTGCGTATCGTGACCGGGCGCCCCTTCATCGCGACCACGGCCTTGCGATAGGACTCGAATTGTTCATCCTCGCTCGGCAGCCGTGCGGCATGCCCGGTGCGGCCCATGAACAGGAATTCGGAACGGAACAGGCCGACGCCAGTGGCGCCGGCGTCGAGCGCGCCGGGACAATCTTCGGGCAGCTCGATATTGGCCAGCAGATGGATGAAGGTACCGTCACGAGTGACGGCCGGTGTTTTTTTCAGCTTGCCGAGCTTCTTGCGCTCGCGCATCAGCTTGGCCTGCAGCTCGCGGTATTGCTCGAGAACCACCGGTGCCGGATCGACGATGACGATGCCGGCATCGCCGTCGATGATGATCCAGTCGTCTTCGGCGATCAGCATGGACGCATTACCCATGCCGACCGCGGCAGGGATGTCCAGGCTGCGCGCGACGATCGCGGTGTGCGAGTTCTGGCCACCGAGATCAGTGACGAAACCAACGAAGGTGCGCTCGCGAAACTGCAGCATGTCGGCTGGCGAGATGTCATGCGCAACGATGATCATCTGTGGCGCGATGTCGTCCGGCTCACTGCTGACCGGCAGCGCGGCAGCGGTACCCGTCAGAATTTTCAGCACGCGCTCGCCGACTTGCCGGATGTCGTTCTTGCGCTCACGCAGGTAGGCATCTTCGATCTCGTCGAATTGCGCGGATAGTTCATCGATCTGTGTCAGCAGCGCCCATTCGGCGTTGTAATGCCGGCTGCGTATGATACGCATCGGGTCTTCGGCGACGATGGGGTCGGACAAGATCAACGCATGCACGTCGATGAACGCAGCCAGTTCGGTGGGCGCATCGGGCGGCAGGTCACGGCGCACCGCCTGCAATTCTTCATTGACCGTCGCGATCGCTTCGGACAAGCGGCGCACTTCGGCCTCGACCTTCTCTTCCGGCACCAGGTAATGCTTGACCTCGCGCGCGGCCGCCTTCAGCAGGTGCGCGCGACCGATCGCGATGCCTCGCGATACCGGTATGCCATGCAGGGAAAAGGTGGCCATGTCGGGGGACTGCGCTTTCTGGTCTTATTCGCTCTCGCCGAAGCGCGCGTTAATCAGCTCAACCAGCGCATCCAAGCATTCCTGCTCGTCCGGGCCCTCGGTCTCGAGCGTGACCGTGCTGCCTTTGCCTGCGGCCAGCATCATCACGCCCATGATGGATTTCGCATTTACCCGGCGCTGGTTGCGGGTCATCCAGACTTCACTCTGGTATTTGGCCGCCAGCTGCGTGAGCTTGGCCGACGCACGCGCGTGCAGCCCCAGTTTGTTGATGATTTCGATTTCCCTGCTGATCATGGCGGTCGTTGTCGCGAAGTTTGTCGTTGTGTGAATGGGGCGTATCGGGATGATTTTTTTCAGTTCGGCGACAGGCGCACGCGGTTGTCAACGCGGCAGGCGCCGTTCTGTCCGCCGGCCAGCGCCATTTCCATCATCACGTCGAGCGTGTTGTGCCGGTAGGTGAGCGCACGCAGCAGCATCGGCAGGCTGATGCCGGCGATGACCTCGACCTCGCCGGGCTGGCACAGCTGCAACGTGCAATTGGATGGCGTGCCGCCCATCACATCGGTGATCACCAGCACACCAGAGCCATCATTGAGCCGCGCGATCGCCTCGTGCGCAAGCCGGCGGACTTCGTCGGGATTCTGGTCGGCGATCATGTCCAATGCCTCGACACGCTCAGGCGTGGCGCGGAACACATGGGTTGCCGCCTCAATGAAGGCGCGTCCCAGCGGCGCGTGTGTCAGTAGAAGAATGCCAACCATGGTCTGCTGCGTTTGCTTGCCGTTTGCTTGCCGTTTGCCTGTGATGTGGCCGTGGTGTGCCGGCGCTTTTTACTGTTTTTCCAGTGCGTCGATGAACATGCCGGCGACATTGAAGCCGGTCTGCTGCCTGATCTCCTGGAAGCAGGTCGGGCTGGTCACGTTAATCTCGGTCAGGTAATTGCCGATCACATCCAATCCTACCAGCAAGAGGCCGCGCTTCAGCAGTTCCGGCGCCAGTGCCTCGCCGATTTCGCGCTCACGGTCGGAAATGGGCATGGCGACACCCTTGCCGCCAGCGGCGAGATTGCCGCGCACTTCACCGCCTTGCGGTATGCGCGCGAGGCAGTAGGGTACGACCTCACCGCCGATCAGCAGCACCCGGCGGTCGCCATGCACGATCTCGGGAATGTAGCGCTGGACCATGATGGCACGTCGCCCATCATCGGTCAGTGTCTCGACGATGGCACCCAGGTTCATGCCATCGTCGGTCACGCGGAAGATGCCGGCGCCACCCATGCCGTCGAGTGGCTTCAAGATGATGTCACGCTGCTCGGCATGGAAGGCACGCACATGCGCGGCATCACTGGTGACCAGCGTCGGTGCGATGAACTGGGTGAAGCCGGTGATCGCGAGCTTTTCATTATGGCTGCGAATCGCGCCCGGACGGTTGAAGATGCGCACACCATCGGCCTCGGCTCGCTCCAGCAACCAGGTCGCGGTCACGTACTGCATGTCGAATGGCGGATCAGTACGCTCGATGACGGCATCGAAGTCCGTCAGCGGTCTTAGTGCGGTGTCCTCGACCTGGTACCAGAGCCCGGCCTGGCCGGTCAGTACGATGCGCGACACGGTCGCCATCACGCGCTTGCCGTTGAAGATCAGGTCGGCGTGGCCGAAGGCATACAGCTCGTGGCCGCGCGCGGCCGCCTCCTGCATCATCGCGTAGGTAGAATCCTTCGCGATCTTGAAGCCGGACAGCGGGTCGGCCGCGAAAGCGATTTTCATCAGTAGACTTCCGGGTTCGGATCGGTCTTTTCGATCTCGAGCGATGCAGCCAGTAGCGCGAGGCGCGCCACCACGCCATACATGTAGAAGCGGTTCGGCGCCGCGGTGCCCGGCTTGGCGGCAAGATCAGGCAGCGCGTGCTGCTGCGCGAAGGCCAGCGGCACGAAATGCGCGCCCGGCGAGTTCAGGTTTTCGTCGACGCCGCGCTCGGCATGCACGCGATAGAAGCCGCCGACGACATAGCGGTCCATCATGTAGACCACCGGCTCGGCGACGGATTCATTGATGTGCTCGAAGGTGTGCACGCCTTCCTGGATGATCACGTCGGACACCTCCAGGCCTTCCTTCACCACCGACATCTTGTTGCGCTGCTTGCGGTTCAGGTCCTTCACTTCGCTGGCATCGCGCACGGTCATGATGCCCATGCCATAGGTGCCGGCGTCAGCTTTCACGATCACGAACGGCGTTTCCTTGATGCCGTATTCCTTGTACTTCTTGCGGATCTTGGCCAGTACGGTATCGACGCTCGATGCAAGGCAATCCTCGCCGGTGCGCTCATGGAAATTGATGCCGCTGCATTTCGCAAAATACGGGTTCACCATCCACGGATCAATGTCGATCAGCTTCGCGAATTTCTTCGCCACGTCATCATAGGCGGCAAAGTGATTGGTCTTGCGGCGCACCGCCCAGCCGGCGTGCAGCGGCGGCAGCAGCGTCTGCTCGTGCAGGTTCTCGAGGATCGGCGGAATGCCGGCCGACAGGTCGTTGTTGAGCAGGATGGTGCACGGGTCGAAATTCTTCAGGCCGAGCCGGCGGCCGTTCGCGCTGCGCTCCAGCGGCTCCAGCGTCAGCGTGCTGCCGTCAGGCAGTTCGAGCGTGGTCGGCTCCTTGATCTCGTCGGACAGCGTGCCGAGGCGCACATTGAGGCCGGTCTGACGGAAGATCTGCATCAGCCGCGCGACGTTCTGCAGATAAAAGGTGTTGCGCGTGTGCTTTTCCGGGATCAGCAGCAGGTTGCGCGCATCCGGACAGTATTTGTCGATCGCCGCCATCGCCGCCTGCACCGCCAGCGGCAGCATTTCCGGTGCGAGATTGTTGAAGCCGCCGGGGAACAGGTTGGTGTCGACCGGCGCCAGCTTGAAGCCGGAATTGCGCAAGTCCACCGAGCAGTAAAACGGCGGGGTGTGCTCCTGCCATTCCAGGCGGAACCAGCGTTCAATCGCCGGGGTGGCGTCGAGAATCTTCTTTTCCAGCTCGAGCAGCGGGCCGTTCAGTGCAGTGACCAGATGGGGGACCATGGGAAGCCTTGTGGGTATTCGGGTGCGCGCAAAGTCAGATCTGCGCTCAGGGGCATCGATTCTAACGGAATCGGCGTGCCGTCCCGTCGCGCGACCGGGATCTGCGCCAGATCGGGCCGGATACGCGGATTTAAAGACTTGCCAATAAAAAAACCCCCGGATAAATCCGGGGGCTTTTCCTGGCCCGGTGCGAACGGGCCCTCACTACCGGGGAGATCAGGAGTGATACGCGGTCTCGCCGTGGCTGGAGATGTCCAGGCCTTCGCGCTCTTCTTCTTCGCTGACACGCAGGCCGACGATCATGTCCACCAGCTTGTAGGCGACGAAGGCCACCACGCCCGACCAGATCACGGTGGTGATCACGGCCTGGAGCTGGATCCAGACTTGCGAAGCGATCGAATACTCCGGAGCGACGGCATTGGCGACATAGTCGTAGATGCCGGTGCCGCCGAGCGACGGCGATGCGAACACGCCGGTCAGCAGTGCACCGAGGATGCCACCCACGCCATGGACGCCGAACACGTCCAGCGAGTCATCGGCGCCGAGGATGCGCTTGAGGTTGTTGACGCCCCACAGGCAGACCACGCCCGCCAGCAAGCCGATGACCAGGCCGCCCATCAGGCCGACGAAGCCGGCCGCCGGGGTGATGGCCACCAGGCCGGCCACCGCACCCGATGCTGCACCCAGCATCGACGGCTTGCCCTTCAGGACCCATTCAGCGAAGGTCCACGACACCACGGCACCAGCGGTTGCCAGCAGGGTGTTGCCGAAGGCCAGCGCAGCCGAGCCATTGGCCTCGAGTGCGGAACCGGCGTTGAAACCGAACCAGC
>CAZCDW010000142.1:0-6634 GCA_964497485.1 uncultured Bifidobacterium sp. | reverse complement strand
GGCGGCGTCGAGCTGAGCCTGCAGCCCATGGCCCGGGCCGGTGCGGTGCGGACGGCGGACGAAAAAGAACTGGGGGTGGTGCTGTTCGATATCGGCGGCGGCACGCCCGCCATCGCGATCTTCACCGAGGGCGCGATCCGCCACACGGCCGTGATCCCGATCGCCGGCGACCAGATCACCAATGACATCGCAATGGCGCTGCGCACGCCGACGCAGGAAGCCGAAGAGATCAAGGTGCATTACGGCATCGCCAAGCAGGTGCTGGCCGACCCGACCGATGTCTTCGATGTGCCAGGACTCGGTGATCGCGGCGCGCGCACCTTGTCGAAGGCAGCGCTGTCGGCCGTGATCGAGCCGCGCGTTGAAGAGCTGTTCTCGCTGGTACATCAGGTGGTGCGGGAGTCGGGCGTCGAGGAAGTGCTGTCGTCGGGCATCGTGCTGACCGGTGGCAGCGCGCTGATGCCCGGCATGTGCGAACTGGCCGAAGACATTTTCCTGAAGCCGGCGCGTGTGGGCGTGCCCGAGTACAACGGCCAGCTGGCCGATGTGGTCAAGAGCCCGCGTTACTCGACCGTGCTGGGCTTGCTGGAAGAAGCGAAGCGGCAGTACCTGCGTGGTCAGGTGGTGGTGCGTCAGGGGGGATCGGCGACGGCGATCTGGCAGCGGATGAAGGAGTGGTTCCTGGGGAATTTCTGAAGTTTGAAAGTCGTTAAAGACACTGGATCCCCCCTTGCAGGGCGCGCCCTGGCAAATATGCCAGTGCCGTTCCGCCGGCGGGTCACGTGTGACCCGAAACCCCGGCTACACCTTGCGCTGGGATGACGTTTTAAAGCTGGTGGCTCTTGTTATGTCATCCCAGCGAAAGCTGGGATCCAGCAATTTAGATGAAATAACGACGCAGCAAAGAGCAGCAACACATAACGCAGCAGCGCAGCAAGAGAAGAAACAAGCAACACCAGAAACAAGCAACACGCAGTCAGCAGTACGAAGGTTTTAAGTTTTTGGATTTTTAATAAACCTCGCAGTTGTTAGTGGCTAGCCGTCACGCCATGTGGCGGTTATCGACTGAGAACTGCAACACCAAGGGAGTCAACATGGAAATCGATATGCTGGAAAACACGAAGGGCACCATCATCAAGGTGGTCGGCGTTGGTGGTGCGGGCGGTAACGCGGTGCAGCACATGATCAACAAGGGCGTATCGGGCGTCGAGTTCATCGTCGCCAATACCGATGCCCAGGCGCTGACGCAGTCCAAGGCGCATAACGTGATCCAGATCGGTGAGACCGGCCTCGGCGCCGGCATGAAGCCGGCCGTCGGTCGCCAGCTGGCGGTCGAGACCCGCGATCGCATCGAAGATGCGCTGCGCGGCGCGCACATGGTGTTCATCGCTGCCGGCATGGGCGGTGGCACCGGCACCGGCGCGGCGCCGGTGGTGGCCGAAGTGGCCAAGGAACTCGGCGCGCTGACCGTGGCCGTGGTCTCCAAGCCGTTCACGCACGAAGGCCAGAAGTGCATGGACATCGCCAATGAAGGCCTGGACGAACTGTCCAAGCACGTCGACTCGCTGATCGTGATCCTCAACGAGAAACTCGAAGAGATCTACGAAGATGACAGCATGCTGGAATGGCTGGGCCATGCGGATGACGTGCTCAACAACGCGGTGGCCGGCATTGCCGAGATCATCAACGTGCCGGGCCATATCAACGTCGACTTCAATGATGTGAAGACCATCATGGCCGAGCAGGGCAAGGCGATGATGGGTACCGCCGTCGCTTCGGGCATCGACCGCGCACGCATCGCTGCCGAGCAGGCAGTCGCATCGCCGCTGCTGGATGGCATCGATCTGTCCGGCGCGCGCGGCGTGCTGGTCAACGTGACGGCCAGCCGCTCGCTGAAGGGCAAGGAAATCAAGGAAGTCATGGCGACGGTGCGCGCGTTCGCTGCCGAAGATGCGTCGATCGCTCAGGGTATTGCGTACGACGAGAGCATGGGCGAAGAGATTCGCGTCACCGTGGTCGCGACCGGCCTGGGCCGTGCGCGCCGCGCGCCGCAGCTGGTGTCGACCCCGGTCACCGTTGCGCGTACCGGCACCTACAACGAGCCGGTCGCCGTCGGCGGTGGCGAAACCGCCCCGGTGAGCACGCCAAACTTCGAGCCCATGCGCACGCCGGCTGTCTGGCGTCGTGAAGCGGCGGCCGACACCGTGCGCGCGATGGAGCGCAATGGCACAGAAACCTACGACATCCCGGCTTTCCTGCGTCGCCAGGCGGACTGATCGTAGCAGGCACTTTCAGGGAAAACGGCAGGGAGTCGAAGCGTTGCGGCGCTCCCTGCAGGAAAAGCCCGGTCGAGGCATACTGCGGCTGGTGAATAACCCGAAGCAAGCCAGGCAAGCCGCACCTTCGGGTGCGGCTTGTTTTTAGCCCGGCCTGTTTCGACGAAGTTCTTGCCTCCGTATTTCCTGCTTAACCCACATGAAGGATAGAAAATGACCATCAAGATCGGCGACCACCTGCCCGAAGGCAAACTGGCTGAATTCATCGAAGTCGAGACCGAAGGCTGCTCGCTGGGCCCGAACACGTTCAACGTATCGGACCTGGTCAAGGGCAAGACCATCGCCATTTTCGGCCTGCCGGGTGCCTACACCCCGACCTGCTCGGCCAAGCATGTGCCGGGCTATGTCGAGCACGCGAAAGCGCTGCATGCCAAGGGCGTCGACGAGATCTGGTGTATCTCGGTCAATGATGCATTCGTGATGGGCGCCTGGGGCCGCGACCAGCATGCGACCGGCATCGTGCGCATGATGGCCGATGGCAATGCCGACTTCAGCAAGGCGATCGGCCTGTCGGCGGACTTCAGCCAGTTCGGCATGGGCACGCGCTCGCAGCGTTACTCGATGGTCGTCAAGGATGGCGTCGTCACGCAACTGAACGTTGAAGCGCCGGGCAAGTTCGAGGTCTCGAATGCCGAGACCATGCTGGGCCAGCTGTAATCCCGGCTGTCATTGATTGAGCAGGATCGCCGGATGATCAGGCAACGCACCATCAGGGCTTCCATCAGCACCACTGGCGTCGGGCTGCATTGCGGCACGCGCGTGGTGCTGAGCCTGCATCCGGCGCCGGCCGACACCGGCATCGTATTCCGTCGCGTCGACGTGAACCCGCCGGTGGAACTGCCGGCCAATGCGATGGGCGTCGGCGATACCCGCATGGCCTCGGTGCTCGAGAAGGATGGCATACGCGTCTCCACCGTCGAGCACCTGATGTCGGCCTGCGCCGGCCTCGGCATCGACAACCTCATGGTCGACCTGACCGCCGAAGAAATTCCCATCATGGATGGCTCGGCGGCTTCCTTCGTGTTCCTGCTGCAGCAGGCCGGACGGCAAGAGCAAGATGCGCCGAAGAAGTTCATCCGTGTGCTCAAACCCGTCGAAGTGCGCGAGGGCGAAGGCGCGAATGAGAAATGGGCGCGCCTTGATCCGTGGCATGGCTTCCGGCTCAAATTCTTTATCGAGTTCAATCATCCCGCCATCGATGGCAGCGGCCAGACCGCCGAAGTCGATCTGTCGCTCGAGTCCTATATCGAAGAGATCGCGCGCGCGCGTACCTTCGGCTTCATGCAGGATGTCGAGACCCTGCGCGGCATGGGGCTGGCGCGTGGCGGCTCGCTCGAGAATGCGATCGTGATGGATGAGTTTCGCATCCTGAACACAGGCGGCCTGCGCTACCGGAACGAGTTCGTTCGCCACAAGATCCTCGATGCGATGGGCGACCTGTACCTCGCCGGTCATCCGCTGCTGGCCAGTTACCACGCGCACAAGTCGGGCCACGGCCTGAACAACAAATTGCTGCGAGCCTTGTTCGCCGATTCCTCGTCTTACGAGATCGTCACCTTCCCGAATGCGGCGTCCGCGCCGCCTGCTTACTCGACCCAGCTCGAGCAGGAGTGGGCGCCGGTCTGAGCCGATGTCCTGCCTGATTCGTTTTCCTCCTCGCCTTGCAGAACAGTCCCGTTGCCCGCTTTGCCGTGCTGTCGCTCGTCATCAGTGCCGCCGCCTGGGGCCTGAGCTGGCTGCCGCTGAAATACTTTGCGTCGCTCGGACTGGATGGCCATGCCATCGCCCTCACCGCCTATGCGATGGTGGCGCTCGTATCCCTGCCGGTGATCCTGCGCGAGTATCCACAATGGCGCCGCGAGGCTGGCTTGCTGGGGCTGATCGCGCTCAGCTTCGGTATCGCGAATGTGGCGCTCAGCTGGGCGCTGATGGCAGGCTCGGTGGTGCGCACGATGCTGCTGTTCTTCCTGCTGCCCGCGTGGGGCGTCATTGGCGGCAAGCTGTTACTGCGTGAGCGGCTCGGCCCGCGCCGGCTGCTGGCCGCGGCGCTGTGCCTGCTCGGTGTGTTCATCATCGTCGGCGGTACCGAGGCCTTCACGACACCGCTGTCATTTGCCGATGTGACCGCGCTCGTCGCCGGACTGGCGCTGGTGTTGGGCGGCATTACCAACCGCGCCGCGACCGCGTTGCCCATTGCCAGCCGTACGCTGGTGGCCTTTGTTGGCTCGACAGGCATCGCGCTGCTGGCGCTGCCGCTGCATCCGGTCGATCTGCCCGCGCTGTCGGCCATGCACTGGGGCTTGCTGGCCTTGTTTGCCTTTGTCTGGTTGCTCGGCGCGACACTGCTGACCACCTACGGCGTGATGCATGTCGATGCCAGTCGCGCCGGTGTGCTGCAAGTGGTGGAACTGGTGGTCGCCGTGGTTTCTGCCGTGCTGATCGGCGGCGAGACCCTGGGCCTGAAAGAGTGGCTGGGTGCGGCGCTGATCTTGTCGGCGTCGATGCTCGAGGCCCTGGGCCAGTCCGGCGCTGCGCCTTCGACCGAGGCCGAGTGACGCTTCAGCATATCGCTTCAGGATGAAGCTCCGGAATGAAACTCCGGAATGAAACTTTCGTAAGCATGAATCGGCGCGCATCGCCATCGCAAACCCTCTGTGGTTTGATCTGTCTCAGCAATCACGTTCGGTCAGCGCTTGATTCATTTTAAAAATGACAAGCGATTGCTAGACTGCAGCATCTCAACCGTCAGGAGTGAGAATGCTGGGAGACATGCTGGTCAGCGAAAGACTGATCACCCCTGAGCAGCGCGACCGCGCACTGGCGCGACAAAAGAAGCATGGCGGCCGCATCGGCGATGCGATGGTCGAGTTGGGCTTCCTCAGTAGCGGCGAACTCAATCGCATCTTCCATCGCGTGCCGCCGGCGCCGCGCGATCTGTCCCAGGTGGGTATTCCCGAGACCTTCCTGATCGACCTGATGCTGAAGAATGCGTATTTCGACGGCCAGGTGCTCAGCGTTTCCGACATGACCGGCAAGCTCTGCCTGCCCATGCGCGTGGTTGATGAACTGGTCGACAAGGCCAGGCGCGACCGCTTGCTGTCCTTGCGCACGGCAGCAGGCGACATGTCGGGCAGCTATCTGTATGAGCTGACCGATCATGGCCGTGAGCGCACCGAGCTGGCTCTCGCGCAATCGCAGTACACCGGGCCGGCGCCGGTTACCTTGCAAGCCTATCGTGACATCGTCGCGCACCAGACAGTCAGGCAGATCGAGATCGATGCCGCATGGATGAAACAGGCGCTGCGCCATCTGGTCCTGAGCGAGGGCTTGCTGAACCGCCTCGGCCCGGCCTTCAATTCCGGCCGTTCGATCTTCCTGTACGGCCCGCCGGGTAGCGGCAAGACCTCGATTGCCGAGGCGATCGGACGTGAGTTACCCGGCGAGATCTATGTGCCGCATGCGCTGATGGTCGACGGCCAGATCATCCGCGTGTTCGACCCGGCGCTGCATGTGCCGGTCAATGATGTCGTGAAGAGCACGGCACCCAGTCCGCAGGGCAGCCTCGATCTCGACCTCGGCAGCCGGCATGATGCGCGCTGGGTGCGCTGCCGACGGCCGGTGGTGATGGTGGGCGGCGAGCTGACGCTGGAGAGCCTGAACCTCGAGTACGACACGGTCAGCAAGTTCTACCAGGCGCCGGTGCAGATGAAGGCGACCAATGGCATGTTCATCGTCGATGATTTCGGCCGCCAGCAGATGCCGCCGCGCCAGTTGCTGAACCGCTGGATCGTGCCGCTCGAGCGTGGCACCGATTTTTTACGTCTGCATACCGGCAAGAAGCTGGAAATCAGCTTCGACCAGATCACCGTATTCGCCACCAACCTGAACCCGGCCGAACTGGCCGACCAGGCTTTCCTGCGTCGCCTGCGGCACAAGATCATGGTGCCCTACCAGACCGAGCAGGAATTCCTGAAGACGTTTGAGCGGGTCTGCGATGCACAGGGGATGGCGTACAAACCAGACGTGGCATCGCATCTGGTCGAGCATTTCTATCGCGAGCGCGGCCGCAAGTTCACGGGCAGCCATCCGCGCGACCTGATCGAGCAAGTGATCGACCGCGCGAGATTCCGGCGTGAATTGCCAGAGCTGAGCATCGAAGCGATTGAAGCAGCGGCGATGGATTACTTCGTGGAGTTGTGATCAGCGCCGCGACAGCAAGGCCTTCAATGCATCCCTCAGCCCCGCATTGCGCGGGCTGTCTTCCAGCGTCTGTTCGAGCTCGGCAAATGCCCCCGCCG
>CAZCDW010000141.1:0-6749 GCA_964497485.1 uncultured Bifidobacterium sp. | reverse complement strand
TGAGCCTGGCCGGCCTGACCGCCGCCAACAAGACCTATGACGGTAATGCGACCGCGTCCATAACCAGCTACGGCACGCTGACCGGCATCGTCGGCAGCGATGCGGTCAGCCTGGTCACCAGCAGCGCATCGGCCAGCTTCTCTGACAAGAATGCCGCCAACGGCAAGACCGTCACGCTGCGGGCTAACAGCCTGAGCCTGTCGGGCGCGGCAGCGGGCAACTATGCGCTCACGGCCGACCAGACAACCACGGCCAACATCACGCCCAAGTCGCTGACCGTAACCGGCATCACCGCCAGCAACAAGGTGTATGACGGCAGTGTGGCGGCCACCGTCAGTGTCGCCAATGCGACCTTGAGCGGGCTGGTGGCTGGCGACGCGTTGACGCTGGCAGCCACCGGCAGCTTCGCGGACAAGAATGTCGGCACGGCAAAGACCGTGACGCTGACCAGCACCTATGGCGGTGCCGACCTGGCCAACTACACGATCGCCGGGCAGGGAAGCACCACCGCCAACATCACGCCGAAGTCACTGGTCGTCAGCGGGCTGGTGGCCGACAGCCGTGTCTATGACGGCACCAGCGCGGCCACGGTGACGACCTCGAATGTACTGCTCAGTGGCCTGGTTGCGAATGACGTGGTGAACGTATCGGCTACTGGTGTGTTCTCGGACAAGAACGTCGGCAATGGCAAGGTCGTGGCCTTGAGCAGCAGTTATACCGGCGCTGATGTCAATAACTACGCGATTACCAGTCAGACCTACAGTAGCGCAAATATCACGCCGAAGGCGCTGACGATTTCGGGCATCACCGCCGCCAACAAGACCTATGACGGCGGCAATGTCGCGACCATGAACACCAATGCCGTCACGCGCACCGGCCTGGTCGCGGGCGATGCGTTGACAGTCACGGCCACAGGCACCTTCAGCGATGAAAACGTCGCCAACGGCAAGACGGTGACCATTACCAGCACCTACGGCGGTGCCGACGTCAACAACTACACGATCACGGGCCAGGTGACGACCACGGCCAACATCACGCCGCTGGACGTAAGCTTGTCGGGCAGCACCGGCGTGAACAAGGTGTATGACGCGACCACGGCGATGCCGGCTGGCGTGGTCGGCTATGGCTCGCTGGGTAGCGCAAACGCCACGGTGCTGGCCAGCGACATGGCGGTCAGCAATGGCCTGGGCCTGGTCGGCGCGCCGGTGTATGACAGCGCAAACGCAGGCAATCGCACGGTGCAGCAGGGCACGGTCGCGCTGTCGGGCTCGCGCGCGGGCAACTACCGCCTGGTCTGGAGCAATGGCAGCGGCACCATCGACAAAGCACCGCTGACCATTACCGCGAATGACGACGCGAAGTTCTACTCCGAGGCCGACCCGGCCGGCTTCAATGGCGTGCGCTACAGCGGCTTCGTCGGTGGCCAGTCCGAGGCCACGGCCGGTGTGCTGACTGGCACGCTGGCAGTCACGCGTGACCGCAGCGGCCTGTCCGGCACGGCGGCGCAGGATTCGGCGGGCACCTACACCAACACGCTGGTGCCGTCGGGCCTGACGGCATCCAACTATGCGATCACCTATCTGCCGGGCACGTTCACCATCGTGCCGGTCGGCGAACTGCTGGTGAAGGTGCAGAACCAGACCACCACCTATGGCGACACGCCGACTTACACGATCACGTCGGCCCGCTACATGGCCGATGACCCGAATTCCGCTAATTCGCTGGCGGTGACAGACCTGCTGGCCGCAGGCTATGTCAGCGTGGCCGGCAGCTCGGTGACGGTCACCGATGGCACCTCGCCGAAGGCGCAGTTCGATCTGGGTCCGGTGAATGGCGGGCTCAGCAGCGCCGGCCGCCTGAAGGCAGGCGCCTACCAGGTGGGCGCCACCAGCGTGTTCAATGCTAGCGCGGACTTCAGCACCACGATCAATGTGGTCGGTGCGATCCAGGTCAACAAGAAGGGCGTGACCGTCAGCCCGGGCGGCGTCAGCAAGGTTTATGACGGCAATACCGTGATGAGCAACCTGACGCTGGCCCCGGTTGGCCTGGTGGCCTCGGCCACGGGTACCGATGACCAGGTGAGCGTGACGGGTGCTGGCAATTTCGCGGACAAGAATGCGAGCGCGCAGGCCAACAAGTCCTATACGCTGACCGGTCTGACCCTGGGCGGCATCACCGTCAACGGCAGCACGGTCGATGATTCGGCCAACTATTTCCTGAGCGCCGGCAACAGCACCATCGGCAGCAATGGTCAGATCACTCCGCGCACGCTGACCGTCACCTACGGCGGCGTCAACAAGGTGTATGACGGTGCAACCACGGCCAGCGTGACCACCACCGATAACCGTGTGGCCGGCGACACGATCGCGATCACGCGTACCGCTGCATTCAGCGACAAGAATGTCGCCAACGGTAAGACAGTGAGCGTGACCGGCGTGTCGCTGACGGGCACCGATGCGGGCAACTATTCCGTGGCCGCGACCGGCAGCACCACGGCTGACATCACACAGCGCACGCTCGTGGTCGGCTATACCGGCGTGAACAAGGTGTATGACGGCGGTACCGTCGCGACAGTGACCACCAGTGATGATCGCGTGGCCGGCGATGTGCTGAACATTGCGCGTACCGCCGCCTTCGGCGACAAGAACGTTGGCGGTGGCAAGACGATCAGTGTGACCGGTGTGTCGCTGTCGGGCACGGATGCGGACAACTACGCGGTGGCCACGACCGGCTCGACCACCGCCAACATCACGCCGCGCACACTGGTCGTGACCTACAGCGGCGACGCCAAGGTGTATGACGGCGGCACCGTCGCCACTGTCAGCACTAGCGATGACCGCGTGGCCGGCGATGCGCTGACAATTGCGCGCACGGCTGCCTTCGCGGACAAGAATGTCGCCAATGGCAAGACCGTGAGCGTGACCGGCGTGTCGCTGTCTGGCACCGATGCGGGCAACTACACGGTGGCTGCGACCGGCAATACCACCGGCGACATCACGCCACGCACGCTGACGGTCACCTATGGTGGCGTCGACAAGGTGTATGACGGCGGCACGCTCGCTTCGGTGACCACGACCGACAACCGCGTGGCCGGCGATGTGCTGAGCATTGCGCGCAGCGCTGCCTTCACGGACAAGAACGTCGCCAATGGCAAGACCGTGAACGTGACCGGGGTCTCGCTGTCGGGCACCGATGCGGGCAACTATGCGGTGGCTGCGACCGGCAGCACCACCGCCAACATCAGCGCGCGCGTGCTGAACGTGGCCTACAGCGGTGTGAACAAAGTGTATGACGGCGGCACCGTCGCGACCGTGACCACCACGGATGACCGCGTGGCCGGCGATGTGCTGTCCATCGTGCGCACCGCCGCCTATGGCGACAAGAACGTGGCCGACAACAAGGCCGTCAGCGTGACCGGCGTGAGCCTGACCGGTACCGATGCCGGCAACTACTCGGTGGTTTCTACAGGCAGCACCAGCGCGGACATCACGCCGCGCACGCTGGTCGTGACCTACGGTGGCGTCAACAAGGTCTATGACGGCAACACGGTCGCCACCGTGACCACCACGGATGACCGCGTGGCCGGCGACGTCATCGCGATTGCGCGTACCGCCGCCTTCGGCGACAAGAACGCCGCCACCGGCAAGACGGTGACGGTATCGAATGTGGTCCTGTCGGGCACGGATGCGGGCAACTACGTAGTGTCGACCTCGGGTAGCACGACCGCGGACATCACCGCGCGTCCGTTGACGCCGAGCTTTGCCGGTGTGTCGAAGATCTATGACGGCTCGCAGGTCGCTCAGGTGACCAGCACCGACGACCGCCTTGCGGGTGACCAGATCAGCGTGGCTCGCACCGCCAACTTCAGCGACCGCCATGTCGGCGATAACAAGACCGTGACCATCAGTGGTCTGTCGCTGACCGGAGCCGATGCGACCAACTATGCGCTGACGATCAATGGCGCGACCGTGACCTCCCGTATCGACCAGGCCGCGTCCACCACCTGGACCGGCAATGGCGCGACCACCAGCTGGATGGATGCCGGCAACTGGGCCGGCGGCGTGCTGCCGGATCGCGCGAACGTGGCCAACGTGATCGTGCCCAATGATGCTGCGCAATTGGCGGTGAGCTTTGACGCCTCGGCGGGCACGGTCAGCCTGACTTCGTTGCAGGCGCCGAACCTGTCGCTGACGCAGACCGGCGGTAGCCTGTCGACCATGGGCGCGATGGAAGTTGGCGAGCTGTGGCAGTCGGGCGGTTCCTTGACCAGCACGGGGCAGCTGACTGTCAATCGCGGCTTCAGCCAGACCACCAGCGCGGGCAATATCGTGGCTGCCGTCGGTGCGACGATCACGAATTCCGCTGGCAATCTGACCCTCGGCCAGTTCAGCAGCAATGGCCCGATCGCGCTGACCAACAATGATGGCAGTGTGTCGCAGGTTGCCGGGACGACGCTGACGGCGCGCGAGGGACTGACCGTTGTCGCGCAGCAGGGTGATTTCCTGCGGCCGATCACCTTGTCGAATGCCGGCAACCTGATTTCGGGTGAGGTCTCGCTGACCGGCAGCAACACCGCGATCCGCTCCAGCGGCCCGATGTCGACCACACTGAACAGCAACCAGGGCGGCACGCTGGAATCCGATGGCACGTTGACGGTGGGCGGCACGCTGACCGGCAATACCAGCAACCTGAACCTGATCGCACCGGATGTACAGATCGGTACGTTGTCGGTCGGCGGCAGCCTGGCCGTGACCGGTACGATGACGTCGACTGGCGCGGTCAGCACCGGCGGTGACCTGAGTGTCACTGGCTCCACCGTGGCCGGCAATACGCTGAGCGTCGGCGGCAACCTGACGCTGGGTGATACCGCGACGCTGAATGGCGCCGTCACCGTCGGTGGCGCAGTTGACGTCACCGGTGCGGCCACGCTGGGCGCATCCGTCACCAGTACCGGTGCGCAGCGCTGGCGCAGCGCGATGGATATCACGGCGAATGTCGGTATCAACGGCAACGGCCTGACTTTTGATGGCAACCTGAACGGCCCGCATCGCCTGGTACTGACTGATAGCGGCAACACCACGATTACCGGTGCCATCGGCAATGTGTCAGCACCGCTGCACTTTGAGACCAATGGCGCCGGCAAGACCACGATCAGCGGCGGCCTCGTGCGCTCGAGTGGCACGGCTTCGCTGGCGTTCAACACCGATGTGGTGGTGAACGGCGATACCTTGTTTGACACGACCAACAATGGCGCACTGCCGGGCGGTGCCGCGATCACGTTCTCGAAGACGCTGAACGGCACCACCGCCAATATCGAATCCGTGACGCTGAACGCGGGCACCACCGGCGTGGTCACCGTCACCGGCGAGGTTGGCAACGTCACGACACTGAAGTCGCTGACCCTGACCAACAGCGGCAATGCGACCTTTAATGGCGCGGTCACGACTGGCACCAGCGTCGTGATTGACGGCACCGCGTCGGGGCAGTGGGTGAAGTTCAATGACAACCTGCAGACGCCGCAGCTGGTAGCCAATGCTGGCGGCTATCACCTGTCGATGACGGGCGCGGCTAACTCGGTGACCTCGCCGGTAGTTTTCGGTAACACTGGCCAGCTGGTGATTGGCGATGCCGCGAATGACAGCAGCCTGTTTGCCGGTGGTCTCATTGCGCTGGCCCCGTCATCGGTGACGCTGGGCGGCAGCATCAGCACCACGAACACCGCGATGAACCTTGGCGATGCGAACACGCCTATCGTCTTGCAGGCAGCGACTGCGCTGTCGAGTTCCGGCGGCGCTGTCACCATCGGTGGCACGGTCAATGCCGACAATGTCGCCGCGCGCGACCTGACGATCAATGCCGGAAGCGGCAACGTTCAGATCGCATCGACCGCAGGTGCAAGCAAGCCGCTGGGTAACCTCGTCGTCAACAGCAGCGGCAATACCCGCTTCGATGGCGCCGTTACAGCTGCGACCGTTACGACGGATGCGGGCGGCACGCTGAGCCTCAATGGCAGCACGGTGACCACGACCGGCGCACAGACCTATAACGACGCCACGACGCTGGGAGCGAACACGACGCTGGCAACCACCAACGCTGCCGTGAGCTTCATGTCATCCGTCGACAGCGATGCGACGGCCGCACGCAACCTGACGGTCAATGCCGGCACGGGTGACGTGCGCTTTGCTTCGACGGTCGGCAGCACGAAGCCCCTCGGCGATATGGTGATCAACAGCGGCGGTGTGTCGCGCTTCGATGGCACCGTGCAAGCCAGCAGTCTGACGACCAATGCGGCTGGTAGCGTACTGCTGAACGGTGGCACGATCAGCACGACCGGCGATATCACCTTCAACGACGCCGTCACGCTGGGTGCGACGACTTCGCTGACTGGCCAGAACCTGACGCTGGCATCGACGGTGGATGGCGCCTACGGCCTGACCCTCTATGCGCCGGGGGTGACGACCATCAATGGCGCGCTGGGCAGCGGTACGCCGTTGGCCAGCCTGGTGACGGATGCGGCGGGCAGCACGCAGCTTGCCGGCGGCGCCATCACGACCACCGGATCGGTCATTTTCAACGACGGCGTCACGCTGGGCGCCGACCTGAGCGTCACGACCACGAATTCGCCGGTGACTTTTGCATCCACGCTGGACAGCGCCAGCGCACTGCGACGCGACCTGACAGTGACGGCGGGTACCGGCAACGTCACGTTCGGTGGCGCCATGGGTGGCGTGAAGGCGCTCGATGACGTC
>CAZCDW010000140.1:0-6760 GCA_964497485.1 uncultured Bifidobacterium sp. | reverse complement strand
CCGCACGGTCATGGATCCCAGCTTTCGCTGGGATGACGATTTAAGGTCTTCTCGCTGAGATGACGCTACAAGTCCGCCCTACCTTCAGTTCGTTGCAATGTCGTCCCAGCGAAAGCTGGGATCCATGGGCTATCGGGTCACTGCCGGCATCGAGCTTGACCAAGCGGTATCAGCCACAAGGTGACGTTTTTTTTTGATGGAATTTGCATGACCCGCTAAACAAATCGCTCTCCCCGCCCGTAATCCAGAACAACAGCGTTGAACAGCCGAGAGGCAAAACCCCAACGTTGAATGTGGCCAGGAAGGCTGGCCGGATCTACGGACCACGCAAAGGAGAGCATCATGCCCGCAGTCATTAACACCAACCTCGCTTCGCTCAACACCCAGCGCAACCTGACCACCTCGCAGGCAGCGCTGTCCACCTCGCTGCAGCGTCTGTCCTCGGGCCTGCGTGTCAACAGCGCGAAAGACGACGCCGCAGGCCTCGCCATCGCCGAGCGCATGAATGCGCAGGTCAAAGGCCTGAACGTCGCGATCCGCAACGCCAATGACGCCATCTCGCTGTCGCAGACCGCTGAAGGCGCGCTTGGTAAGGTTGGCGAGAACCTGCAGCGCATGCGTGAACTCGCCGTGCAGGCTGCCAATGGCACCAACAGCTCGGCTGACCGCACCACGCTGAACCAGGAATACACTGCGCTGGCCGGCGAAGTGACCCGCGTGCTGGAGAGCACCAAGTTCAACGGCCTGTCGCTGCTCAACAGCGGCGTGCCGGGCACTGGCTACGACTTCCAGGTCGGCTCCAACAACAACGCGAACGAGAAGATCAACATCGCTGTCACCGATATCACCGCAGGCGCCGGCATCGCCGCCGTCACCGGCGCCGGCGCATCGGCCAGCATCGCCGACGCCACCGGTGCGCTGGCCCTTGGTGCGATGGATGCGTTGTCCACCGCGATCGATGAAGTCTCGTCGGCGCGTGCGAAGTTTGGCGCATCACAGAACCGCTTCGAGGCCGTGATTGCCAACCTGCAGATCGCCTCCGAGAACCAGTCCGCGTCGCGCAGCCGCATCATGGACGCCGATTTCGCCGCTGAAACCGCGAACCTGACCCGCGGCCAGATCCTGCAACAGGCCGGTACCGCGATGCTCGCGCAGGCGAACTCGCTGCCCAACGGCGTGATGGCCCTGCTGCGCGGCTAAACGAAGGCAGACCGTAGTACGCGCCGGCCACGGCGCGCCGCCTATCACCCCGGTTGCGGCACACGCTGTGGCCGGGGCTTTTTGCCGATTCCACGCATCGAGGATCCTATGAGACTTCCTGCGCTTCCCCCCACCCCAGCCGTCAACGACTCATCGACAACCGTTCCAGCGGTAGCGCGCGCTGCAGACAAGCCGGCCACGCCTGCGCTTGCCGCCCATGAATCATCCGACAACGCAGCCGTCGCCGATGCGCATGCGCTGCGTGAACTGGTCGACAAGCTCAGCCAGACCATAGGCACCACCGGCCAGCAGGTGCAGTTCAGCATCGACCAGGACAGCCACCGTACCGTGCTGCGCGTGACAGACGCCGAATCAGGGGCCGTTTTACGTCAGATTCCCGGGGATGAAGCATTGTCCATGGCGCGCATACTGGACCGCATGCAAGGCATCTTGATCAGCCAGAAGGCTTAGTACGGAGGAAGCGATGGGCATCACCGCCTCAGGCATCGGTTCCGGCCTCGACATCAACAGCCTGGTGTCGCAGCTGGTGGCGTCGGAATCCAGGCCGCTGAACCTGCTGAAGACCCAGGAAAAAACTGTCAACGCGAAAATCTCCGCGTACGGCCAGCTCACGTCCGCGCTGTCGACGCTGCAGAACAGTCTCAAGGGGCTGTCGGGCAGCGGATTGAATGCGTGCACCGCCAGCAGCTCGGCGACCGGCGTCACGGCCAATGCCGGCACCGGTGCGGTGCCGGGCAACTACGCCGTCATCGTCACGCAGCTGGCGCAGGCGCACAAACTGATCTCGCCGCCACAGGCCAGCGCAAGTACATCGCTGGGTGCCGGCAGCCTGACGATCGCAGTCGCCGGCGGTGCGCCAGTGACGCTGGCGCCGGCCAGCAATTCGCTCAACGATATCCGCGACGCAATCAATGCCTCAGGTCTCGCGGTCAGCGCCAGCATCGTGTCGGATGGCAGCGCGAACGGGCAAAGGCTGGTCGTCAGCGGCAAGGACAGCGGCCTCGCCAACACCGTCACACTGACCGGCAGCGGCGCGCTCGCCGCGTTCAGCTACGACCCCGCTGCGCCGGTCAGCTTCGGCTACGACGGCGCGGGCAATTCACCGACCGTGATGAGCCAGACCCAAGCCGCGCAAGATGCACAGCTGAGTATCGACGGCGTCAAAGTCAGCTCGGCCACCAATACCGTCAGTGGCGCCATCGGCGGCGTCACGCTCAAGCTCACGCAGGCGGCCAACACGCCGCTGACCATCACCGTCGAACGCGACGCCACCTCTGCCAAGGCGGCGGTGAATGGCTTCGTCAAGGCATGGAACGACCTCAAATCGCTGGTTGGTACGCAGACCGCATGGAACGAGGCCACCCGTACCGGCGCCGTGCTGCATGGTGACTCCAGCCCTGCATCGGCGCTCTCGCAACTGCGCACCGTGATGTCGAAAGCCGTCGCCGGCGCGGGCAGCTTCAGCGTGCTGGCCGACCTCGGCATCAGCTTCCAGAAAGACGGCACGCTGTCCGTCAGCGATGCGAAGCTGCAGTCCGCGATGGACAATCATCCGGCCGACGTGCAAGCCATGTTCGCCGGCACTGATGGCGTTGCCGTGCGCGTCGGGCAGCTGCTCACCGGCATGCTCGGCGACGGTGGCCTCGTGAATGCGCGCACCACCGGCCTCAACGCCAGCCTGCGCGACCTCGGCCGTCGCGAGACCCGCGAGCAGGCGCGGCTGGATGCCGTCGAGAGCCGCTACCGCGCGCAGTTCACGCGGCTGGATGCGGCGCTGTCGCGCATGCAGAACACCAGCACCTACCTCGGCCAGCAACTCGCGTCCATCGCGAAGAACAGCTGATGAATCACCCCAAGGAGCACTGAACCATGTTCGGCACATCCCGTCCCGGCGCCGCCGCCTACCGGCAGATCGGCGTCGACTCCGATGCGCTTGCATCCAGCCCGCACCAGCTGGTGCTGATGCTTTACGACGGCGCATTACAGGCCATCGCCGCCGCGCGCTCGCAGCTGCAGGCCAATGACATCGAAGGCAAGGGCAAGTCCATCGCGCGCGCCGTCGAGATCGTCGGCGGCGGCCTGTCGGCCAGCCTCGACCCGGCCGCCGGCGGCGAGATCGCCGCCAACCTCGCATCGCTGTATGACTACATCGTCCGTCTGCTGGTCGGCGCCAACATTGCCAACGACATCCGCAAGCTGGACGAGGCCACCGTGCTGCTGGGCCAGATGCGCGATACCTGGATCACCATCGGCCATCAACTCAAGGCCGGTACCGGAGCGAGCGCATGACCCTGCCCCCCGTCGACAGCGACATCGTCGCGCTCTACCGTGAAGTCGAACGCCTGACCGGCAACATGCTGTCCGCTGCGCACCAGCAGGACTGGGACAGATTGGTCGCGCTCGAAGCCGGCTGCGCCAGCTGCGTCGAGTCCATCAAGGGCTGCACCGTGCCTGCAACGCTGAACGAAGAAGCGCGGCAGCAGAAGGTCACGCTGATCAAATCCATACTCGCGAACGATCGCGAGATACGGAAGCTGACCGAACCCTGGATGCAGCGCATTTCGCACCTGCTGGAAACGGCCAACACCGAATGCCGTGTCCGTCACAGCTACGGCGGCAACGAAAGCTGACGCGATGGATGCCGGCAAGGACATCAGCGCCGCATCATCGGTGGCCGCGGTCGCCGCCGCGCGACAGGTGGCGGCCACGGAAGTGATCGGTCTGCTGACCCCGAAAGGCGGACTGAGTGCAACCGATATCACGCTCTCGGCCGCAGCGCACACATCAAGCGCTGACCAGGCATCGACATCGCAGACCGTCGCGCCCACGGTGACCGAGCTGAGCCCGGGCGCGCAGCTGCTGCTGAAACTGCTGGGTGCCGGCAGCTCGCCCGCACCGCCGCTGCAAGCCGCACTGCCCTTGCTGCCCGCGCCGCCCGAGATACCGGCGCAAGGCGCGGCAACGGCAGCAGCCGTGGCCGTTGCCGAGTCTGGCACCAGCATGGGTGCCGTCATTGCGCAGGCGCTGCAGGCCGGGCTGGAACACAGCGGCCTGTTCTATGAATCGCACCTCGCCGACTGGGTCGCCGGCCAGCGCAGCCTCGCCGCCATCCATACCGAGCCGCAAGCGGCATGGCATGCACCATCGAAGGCGGACACCGCAGCATCCGCCTACACAGGCGCAGTGACCCATCCCCTGCCCGAAACCACCAGCACCCCTGCGCCGCTCAACGCCATCGTTGGCGCACAGCTCGACGTGATCGACAGCGGCCAGCTGCGCTGGCAAGGCGAGCTGTGGCCCGGCCTGCGTGTCGAACTCTGGCTGCAGCGCGAGCCAGTACACAACGATGCCGATAGCAAGGGCAACAACAAACAGCCCACGGCAACCGAAGATGCGGACAGCCGTCACTGGCAGGCACAGCTGGTGACCACCCTGCCCATGCTCGGCAAGGTCAGCACCCGTTTTATTCTGCAGGGAGAAAAACTGGATCTGAAGCTGTGCTGCGCCCGCCCAGAAACAGCGGCTGCCCTGCAGTCCGCATCACCGCAACTGGCCGGCAGCCTGGGCGCAAGCGGCCTGCAACTGCATGCTTTCCGCAGTGACGTTGACGATGCCAGCCCGACCGCCTGAACAACGATCCGCAGTGGCGCTGGCCTACGGCGCCGGTGATGGCGCGCCGCGCGTCGTCGCACAAGGACGCGGCCTGATCGCTGATGAAATTATTCGTGTGGCACAGGAACATCAGGTCTTCGTGCACCAGTCGACCGAACTGGTGGCACTGCTGATGCAGGCCGACCTCGACCGCGAAATACCCCCCTCCCTCTACCGCGCCATCGCGGAATTGCTGGCCTGGCTGTATCAGCTGGAAAGCGATTCGCCGAAAAACAACCAGCGCTGATTCACTGCTGTAGTACATCCAGTAGTACATCAGGAGTCAGAATCGCCTGAACTGTGCACCTGCCGTTGCCGACAGATGAGTCTACGAGCCCGTCCTTTTAGAGACGAGCCAATCGACATACTGCAATCCGCGTTCAGGAGACGATCACCATGGCAACCAGAAAAATTTTTGGTACCCAGTATGACGACACTATCCTGGTAAGCCCAACGACAGTCTCCATCACCAGCAGTTCTACCAAAAGCAAGAAATCTGCGAGTGAAGTCTACGATGTGTCGGATTTCACCACCGCCGTTTTCGCCGGTGATGGCAAGGACAAGGTCTACATGATCGGCGATTCGAGCGATGCGGTAGATGGTGGCAGCGGCGATGACCTGATCTACGGCGGGCTCGGCAACGACCTGTTATCCGGCGGAGGTGGCAAGGACAGCATTTACGGCGGCAGCGGGAATGACACCATCGGCGCCGTGCGCCCGGGCACGGCCACGGGCAGTACCACCGACTATGTCATTGATCAGAACGCCGACACGATCGGCGACCTGCTGGTCGGCGACGGCTTCGATCCTGCGATCACCAACAACCAGCTCGTACTGAACCTCGCAGTAGTCGGTAACGACATCATTGTCGGCGGCAATGGCAAGGACGTGATCTGGGGCGACAACGGCCCCACCCAAGGTGCCAACACCCCGATCGGTGGCAATGACTTGATCTTCGGCGGTAACGGCGACGACAGCATCTATGGCCAAGGGGGTAACGACAGCCTCAAAGGCGAGAACGGCAATGACACTATCGATGGGGGCGCGGGTAACGACATCATCGACGGCGGCTTCGGCGCAGACAATTTGAGAGGCGGCGTCGGTGCCGATATCTTTGCCTATAACAGCGTCCTAGACTCCACGGCCCTGTCGATGGACATCATCGTCGATTTTTCTCAAGCGGGTGGCGACAAAATCGATCTGAGACCGCTGGCTGGATCAAACAGCCTCGTGTGGTGCGGGAGCATTTCCAGAGCGTACGGCGTCTGGCAACAATCATCCGGCACCAATACGCTGATCAAGGTTGATACCACGGGCGATGCGCAAGCTGACATGGTCATTCAGCTCAGTGGCGTCATCAACCTGCAAAGTATTGACTTCATGGGGGTCACGAATGCGTCGCCGACGCTGCAGCCGGTACCCGCCATCGTTTATACCGACACAGCCGCCGATGACACCTTTTACGCTGCCACCGGCAACCTGGTTGGCACCGGAAGCAACGTCATCACTTACAAGCTCAGCGACAGCAGTTCATCCTTCGAACCAGGATTCAATGTTCAGAAATCGAGCGTCTTCGGCGTGTTTTATCTCAACACCGATTCAGGTGACTATAAATTCGTCCCTGACGATGGTGCGATCGAAGCATTGAAGGCTACGCAAACCATCGAATTTGTAGTCAGCGCTACCGATGGAGTTTCCGACAGCCAGGCGCAGCCCATCATCGTGACACTCAACGGCGTCAATGACGCACCCACAGGAAATGCCAGCTTGGATCTGCCTGATGGCAAAGAAAACACACCCTACTATTTCAGCGCGAGCGATTTGCTACAAGGCTTCGCGGACGCTGAAGGCGATTCCCTGTCAGTTGCCAACCTCACGGTCAATCACG
>CAZCDW010000139.1:0-6893 GCA_964497485.1 uncultured Bifidobacterium sp. | reverse complement strand
GGGAACAGGCACGCATAGCAGGGCGTGCTGCCGCTGCGCGCATCAAAGACCGCGACCTGCCCATCCATCCGTATTGCCGCGCCCGACACCAGCGGCACTCTCGCATGCACGCAGGCGCGGTTGATCGCATGCCGGGTCTGGAAATTGTCGGTGCAGTCGAGCACGACGGTGGCCGATGCCACCATTTCGGCCAGTCGCGCCTCGCCGGCACGCTCCGCCAGTGCCACCACCTCGACCTCCGGATTGATCGCCAGCAGTGCGTCGCGGCCGGAGTCGACCTTGGGCTGGCCGACGCGCGCGGTCGTGTGCATGACCTGCCGCTGCAGGTTGGTCAGGTCGACCGTGTCATGGTCGACCAGCGTGATCTTGCCAATGCCGGCCGACGCGAGATACAGCGCCACCGGCGAGCCAAGGCCGCCGGCGCCAATCACCAGCGCATGCGCGGCGAGCAGCTTTTCCTGCCCCTCGATCCCGATCTCGTCGAGCAGGATGTGGCGCGAGTAGCGCAGCAGTTGTTGGTCGTTCATTCGTCGGGCGGGATGCGGGTTCGGGCGTATCGGCCAAATGAAAACGGCCGCATCGCTGCGGCCGTCAGGGTGTCATGGCGGCTTATTTCTTGTCGCCGTTGCCATCCTGGCTGTTGATGGTCGGTTCCTTCTTGTTCTCGATCTTGGCCGACTTCGACAATTGCACCGGCTGGCCCTTCAGGTGGTTCAGTGCCTGCGCCAGCTGGAAGTCTTCCTTGCTGCCGAACTCGAGCGGCTTGCGCTTCTTCTCGAGTGCCTGCAGGCGCTTGGCCTCTTCCAGCTCGTCGACCACATTGGCGCCGTTGCCGGCGTCCTTGTCCTTGTCATTCGACAGGTGCTTCTGCAGGTCGGCCTCGCGCAGGCGCAGGCCGTTCAGGCCGTCGCCGTCCGCGTACTCATCCACCAGCAGGTCGGGCACGATGCCCTTGGCCTGGATCGAGCGGCCGTTCGGCGTGTAGTAGCGCGCGGTGGTCAGCTTGACCGCGGTATCGGCCGACAGCTGGCGTATGGTCTGCACCGATCCCTTGCCGAAGGTCTGCGTGCCCATGATGGTGGCGCGCTTGTAGTCCTGCAGCGCACCGGCCACGATCTCGGACGCCGATGCGGAGCCCGAGTTGACCAGTACCACCATCTTCACCTTCTTCGCGGCCTCGGGCACGCGGGCCAGCGGGTCGCCGCCGGCGCGGGTGCCGTAAAACTCGCGGCGCGCATAATAGGTGGCCTTCGAGTCCGGCAGCTGGCCGTTGGTGGAGACCACCGACACATCCTTGGGCAGGAACGCCGCCGACACGCCGATCGCGCCCGGCAGCACGCCGCCCGGGTCATTGCGCAGGTCCAGCACCAGGCCCTTGATGGCCGGGTCTTGCTGGTACAGCTGGCTGATCTTCTTCGCGAGGTCGTCGACCGTCGGCTCCTGGAATTGCGACACGCGTATCCATGCATAGCCGGGCTCGACGATCTTGCCCTTGACGCTCTGGACCTTGATCTCCTGGCGGGTGATCGTGATCAGCAGCGGCTTGTCCTCTTCCTTGCGGGCGATGGTCAGCGTGATCTTGGTGTTCGGCTCGCCACGCATGCGCTTGACGGCTTCGTCCAGCGTCATGCCCTTGACCGGCGTGGTGTCGAGGCGGGTGATCAGGTCGCCGGCCTTCAGGCCAGCCTTGTACGCAGGCGAGTCTTCGATCGGCGATATCACCTTCACGTAGCCGTCTTCCATGCCGACTTCGATGCCAAGGCCGACGAACTTGCCCTGAGTGCCTTCGCGCAGTTCCTTGAACGCGCGCTTGTCGAGGAAGGCCGAGTGCGGATCGAGCGAAGAGACCATGCCCGAGATGGCCTCGGTCAGCAGCTTCTTGTCCTCGACCGGCTCGACATAATCGGACTTGATCAGCCCGAACACGTCAGCCAGCGTACGCAGTTCCTCGACCGGCAGCGGCGTACCTGCATTGCGCTGCGCCAGTGCGTCGAACTGCATCGACCCGGCGATGCCGGCAATCAGTCCCAGTCCCACCAGTCCGATGTTTTTCAGTCTGCTGCCCATCTGTCACCTGTTGATCCATGTAAGCGGGTCGATTGCCCGGCCTTGGTGCCGCATTTCAAAGTATAAACCCGATTGTTCGTTGCCGCCGCTGTTGCCCACGGTGGCCACCACATCGCCGGCTTTCACGCGGTCGCCGGGGCGCTTCAGCACCGCCTGGTTATTCCCGTAGATGCTCAGGTACTGGCCGCCGTGGTCCACGATCAGCAGGTTGCCGAAGCCGCGCATCCAGTCGGCAAACACCACTTCGCCGGCACCGGCGGCATGGACTTCGCTGCCCTCGGCGGCCTTGATGAAGATACCCTTCCAGGCCGGGCCGTCGGCGCGCTTGGCGCCGAAGGTGGCGGCCAGCTCGCCCCTGACCGGGAGTTTCAGCTTGCCGCGCTGGCCGGCGAAGGCATTGCCGTCCGGCGGGGGCGGCAGCTCGGCCCGCTCGTCGGCGGACTTGCGTTCCCGGGATTCTTTGACCGGCGCGGCCTTGCCGACCGGTGCCGGCTTCGTATTGTCGGCGATGTCGTCCTTCGCGTCGGCCTTGCCCTTGTCTTCCGTACGTGATTTTGCGGCCAGTTTTTCGCGTGCCTCCTTCGCCTCGCGCTCTTTGGCCTCGGCCTTCAGCCTCGCCCGGCGTTTCGCTTCTTCCTCGTCGGCCTTGCGCTGCTGTGCAATCAGCACCGCAAGCTTGTCGACCAGCGACGACAGCCTTTCTTCGTCGCGCGCCAGACTGCCGGCCTGGCGCCGCTGGTCACCCAGCTTCGACGACAGCTGCGTGACCAGCGCCTTGCGCTTGCCCTTTTCCTTTTCCAGCAGCGCCTTCTGCTCGCGCTGCTCTTCGGCGATGTCTTCCAGGGCGGCGCGGGTTTCTTCGGCATCGGCCTTGTTGGCCTCGATCGCGTCCAGGTTTTGCTGCAGCTCGCCGATCGCCTTCACCTGCTCTGCCGAGACATAGCCCAGATAGCGCAGCTCGCGTGCGATGCGGTTCGGGTTGTCCCCGGACAGCAGCAGCCTGACGCGGTCGTCGTGACCGGCCATGTACTGCTCGCGCAGCATTTTCTCCAGCCGCGCGCGCTGCTGCGCGACCGCCGCTTCCAATTCCTGCTGGCTCTTCGACAAGGCGTCAAGGTGCTGGCGCGTGCGCTGCTGCTCGGCGGCCAGCTCACGCAATGAGCGGTTTGCGTTCGAGATTGCCTTTTCGGATTCGGCCAGCGCATCGGCCGCATGGCCATGCGCCTTCTCCGTCTTTGCGATGTCGCTCTTCAGTGCATCGAGCTTCTTGCGCAGCTCGGCCCTTTCCTGCTCGGCCTGCTGCTTCTGGCGCGTGCGCTCGGATGACTTCAGGGCCGGCTCCGCCTGCGCCATGTGCGCAGCCGAGGCCAGCACCAGCGCCGCCAGTGTCGGGACCAGCGGCAGCAGCAACGACAACGGCTGCGGGAAGAACTTGCGCATCACTGCTTACTTGGCCTTGCCCTGGCTGGCGACGGCCTGCATCGCCGCTTCGATCGCGGCCGAGTCGCCGAGGTAGTAGCTACGGATAGGCTTGAGATCCGCATCCAGTTCATACACCAGCGGCTGACCGTTCGGGATGTTCAGGCCGACGATGTCGGCATCGCTGATGTTGTCGAGGTACTTGATCAGCGCGCGCAGGCTGTTGCCATGTGCCGAGACCAGGATCTGCTTGCCAGCGCGGATGGCCGGTGCGATCGACTCATTCCAGACCGGCAGCACGCGGGCCACCGTGTCCTTCAGGCATTCGGACAGCGGTATCTCTTCCCGCTTGAGCTTCGCGTAGCGCGGATCCTTGTAGGACGCGCGCTCGTCGCTCGGGTCGAGCGCCATCGGCGGCGTGTCATAGCTGCGGCGCCAGATCAGCACTTGTTCATCGCCATACTTCGCTGCGGTCTCGGCCTTGTTCAGGCCCTGCAGCGCGCCATAGTGGCGCTCGTTCAGGCGCCATGCATGCACGGTCGGCAGCCACATCAGGTCCATCTCGTCGAGGGTCAGCCACAAGGTGCGGATCGCACGCTTGAGCACGGAGGTGTAGGTCAGGTCGAATGTGAA
Organism: uncultured Bifidobacterium sp.; assembly: GCA_964497485.1. Classification (GTDB taxonomy): domain Bacteria; phylum Pseudomonadota; class Gammaproteobacteria; order Burkholderiales; family Burkholderiaceae_D; genus Pernthalerella. The sequence continues at coordinate 2,774 of CAZCDW010000139.1, read as the reverse complement.
GCCGGCTTCCTTCAGGATGCGGCCCGCCTCGCGCGCCTCGGCGATGCCCTTGTCGGTCAGGTCGACGTCGGCCCACCCCGTGAAACGATTCTCGCGATTCCAGATGGACTCGCCGTGGCGCATAAAAACAATTTTGTACATGAGAAGATGCAGAGCTTGGATGGGAAATATGACGACAAGCCTTCTATTCTATAATGGCATGCTTGCTTCAAACGAAGCTTCGAACACGAAATACCGGGAACTGATTCACCGTGAAATTCTTGATTGACAATATCTGGCTGGTGCTGATCGCGCTGGTCTCCGGCGGTGCGCTCGCATGGCCGACACTGTCCCGCAGCAAGCTGAGCCTGTCGACGCTGCAAGCAACGCAGCTGCTGAATCAGGGCAAGGCGCAGATCCTCGACGTGCGCACCGCCGACGAATTCGGCGCCGGTCATCTGCGCAACGCCAAACACATTCCGGTCGACCAGCTGGCCAATCGCGTCGACGAGCTCGACAAGGCGCGCCCGGTGCTGGTCGTCTGCCAGACGGGGCCGCGCGCGCAGCGCGCTGCCGGGCAGCTGGCGCGTGCAGGATTTGCTGAAGTGTTTATCCTTGACGGTGGTTACGCCGAATGGCAGTCGCAAGGACTGCCGACCGCAAAATAAGCGAAGCAAGAAGGAGCATAGCGAATGGGTGCGAAAGTCCGCATGTACAGCACCGGGGTCTGCCCGTACTGCAACATGGCCGAGCGTCTGCTGAAAGCCAAGGGCGTCGATGACATCGAAAAGATCCGTATCGACCTCGAGCCGGAACAGCGCGCGCTGATGATGGAAAAGACCGGCCGACGTACCGTGCCGCAAATTTACATCGGCGATACCCATGTCGGCGGTTTTGACGACCTGTCGGCGCTCGACCGCGAGGGCAAGCTCGACCCGCTGCTGCAGGCAGCCTGATTCCTGCATCACTGCCGAACACCTGAATTGATCCAGCGCGCAGCCGTCCGCAGCGACGGCGCGCATCATTCCCACCCACACGAAAGCGTTTCATGTCCGACCAGAACCCGCAAGAGAACCAGCCCACGTTCAACATTCAGCGCATCTACCTGAAGGACATGTCGCTGGAGCAGCCGAACTCGCCGGCAATCTTCCTCGAGCAGGAAGGCCCGTCCATCGAAGTGGCGATCGACGTCGGTTCCGAGACGCTGGGAGAAGGCATCTATGAAGCGACCTGTACCGTGACTGTCACGGCCAAGGTGCGCGACAAGGTCGCCTTCCTGGTCGAGGGCAAGCAGGCCGGCATATTCGAGGCGCGCAATATCCCCGATGGCCAGCTCGAGCCGCTGCTTGGCATCGCCTGCCCGAACATCCTCTATCCGTACCTGCGCTCCAACATCGCCGACATGGTCACCCGCGGCGGTTTCCCGCCGGTGCACCTGGCCGAGATCAACTTCGAAGTCTTCTACCATCAGCGCCAGCAGGTGCTGGCCCAGAACGCACCGACCCAGGTGCAGTAAGCAGGAGATCCGCATGGCCGCGCTGCGCACCCGCCACGTCCTTGCAGCGCTGCTGCCGGCAGCGCTGGCAGTGCTGTGCAACGCGGCGCACGCCGCCGATTTCCGCTCCGTCGCTCCCGGCCCGGCTGTCATGTATGACGCGCCCGGGCTGAAATCGAAAAAAGTCTTCATCGCACCTGCCGGCATGCCGCTCGAACTGGTGCTGACCAACGGCGACTGGAGCCGGGTGCGCGACGCCAGCGGCGAGCTTGCGTGGATAGAGAACAAGCACCTGTCGAACAAGCGCACGCTGGTCGTTGAAGTGCCGCAGGCTGTGGCGCGCGCCAGTGCCAGCGATTCCGCGGCCGTCGTATTCAGCGCCAGCAAGGGCGTCATGCTCGAGCTGGCCGAGCCCGTGTCGTCCGGCTGGATCAAGGTGCGCCACCGAGACGGCGAGACCGGCTACGTGAAGGCGTCGGACGTCTGGGGCGAATGAACATCTCCATCCTCGGCGCCGGCGCCTGGGGCACGGCGCTGGCCATCGCGCTGGCCGACCGTCAGTCCGTGCTGCTGTGGGGCCGCGACGCCTCCGCGATCGCCGACATGGCGACGCGCCGCGAGAATGCGCGCTACCTGCCCGGCATCGCACTGCCTGCGCCGCTGCAACTGAGCGCCGATCTCGGACAGGCGGTCGCCCATGCGCGAGGTGGGCTGCTGATTCTCGCGACCTCGTTTTCCGGCCTGCGCACGATGCTGCGTGCGCTCAAGGATTATCCGCTGCCCAATCTCATCTGGCTGTGCAAGGGCTTCGAGCCCGGCACGGCCTTGCTGCCGCACCAGGTGGTTGCCGAGGAGCTTGGTGAAGCACTTGCCTGTGGCGCGCTGTCGGGCCCGTCATTCGCGCAGGAAGTCGCGCGCGGCCTGCCGTGCGCGCTGGTGATCGGCTCCGCATCCGAAGCCCTGCGCAAGCAGGCCGTCGCCGGGGTGCACGGCGCCCACCTGCGCGTGTATTCCAGTGATGACATCGCCGGCGTTGAAACCGGCGGCGCGGTGAAGAACGTGCTCGCGATCGCCACCGGTATTGCCGATGGCCTCGGGCTTGGTCTGAATGCGCGCGCGGCACTGATCACGCGCGGGCTGGCCGAGATCACGCGGCTCGGTACTGCGCTCGGCGGCCGCATGGAAACCTTCATGGGCCTGACCGGTGTCGGCGACCTGATCCTGACCTGCACCGGCGACCTGTCACGCAACCGTCAGGTCGGCCTCGGCCTTGCGCAGGGCAAATCGCTCGATACCATCG
>CAZCDW010000138.1:6781-7004 GCA_964497485.1 uncultured Bifidobacterium sp. | reverse complement strand
CTCGAGATCGAAGCGGCCGTCTTCACGTTTCTGCACCAGCGTCACTTCCTGGCCAAGGTGGAAGGTCGCGCCGAACGGGTCGATCTGCTTGAGCAGGTTGTCGGTCAGCTCCTGGCCGGTGCAGCTGGGCACGGCCGGGATATCGTAGATGGGCTTGTCCGGGTACAGCTCAACGCACTGGCCGCCGACGGCATTCAGCGAGTCGATCACATGGGCCTTGATT
>CAZCDW010000138.1:0-6771 GCA_964497485.1 uncultured Bifidobacterium sp. | reverse complement strand
AACAGGCCGACCGGGCCGGCGCCGACGATCACGGCATCGGTTTCAATGGGGGCGACAGAAGTATTCATTCGTTTCAGCGGGGATAAAAGCCGACCCCGGCATCAGCCGGGGCGCGGGGTAAAGGTCATGCACTGGGCACCCGGTGCCCGGATAATCAGCGCTGCAGGTATTGCAGCTTGTCCTTGGTATCTTTCCATTCGTCGGCCTCGGCCAGCGCTGCCTTGGACTTGGTAATCGACGGCCACTTGCGTGCCAGCTCGACGTTCAGCTTGATGAACTGCTGCTGGTCTGCCGGAACGTCTTCCTCGGCAAAAATGGCATTGACCGGGCACTCCGCGACGCACACGGCGCAGTCGATGCACTCATCCGGATCGATCGCGAGGAAGTTGGGGCCTTCGCGGAAGCAGTCCACCGGGCAGACATCGACGCAGTCGGTATAACGGCAGCGGATGCAGGATTCGGTCACAACGTGGGTCATATGGGCCAGTCCTATCTATTTTTGAAACACTCGAACATGCGGGGCCGGGTCGGAGAGGACGTTATCGCTGCGCCGCAGCGCGTAGCGCGACCTTTACCTGCGCTCCCATTGCAAAGCCTTGTATTTTAAGGCAAAGCGGGCTTACCCCACAAACCCGGCTTAGATGAATTTTGAATATGCAAATACCCGGTCGCGACGAGTCCATGGACAAAGGCAGGCTGGCGCAGCGCCTTGAATGTTTTGCCGCCCCGCTCTGAAATTAAATCACGCGAAAACCCGCAGCCCTGCAGGCGTTCCGCCCGGTGGCTGGGCTAGAATCTGGCAACTATTTTCCGAGGAGACCATGGATACCTCCACCGCACGCAGTGCCATCCTGGGCCGCATCCGCAAGGCCCAGAACCGTCCCGCCCAGCCCACCGAGGCCGAATACGCACAGGTTCAACAGTATCTGGCCGACCACGCAGCCGGCCCGCGCCCCGATCTCGGCACGGACCTGCCCGAGCGCTTCCGCCAGCAGGCGCTGCGTACATCACAGACGCTGGACGACGTCGCGTCGCTGGACGAGGTACCGGCCGCCGTCGCGCGTTATCTGGATGGCATCGGCGTGTCGCAGCAGGCGATCGCGTGGGAGACGCTGCGCTCGCTGCCGTGGGAGGGCGCCGGCGTGAAGATCGATTTCCGTCCTCCGGTCAATGAAGACCTGGTCGGCGTCACGGGTTGCTTCTGCGCGGTGGCCGAGACCGGCACGCTGATGCTGCTGTCCGGCGCCGAGACTTTCGCTTCGGCGGCACTGCTGCCCGAGACCCACATCGCCATCGTGCCGATGAGCCGTATCGTCGGCACCATCGAAGATGCGTTCGCGCTCGCGAAAAAAGAGCGCGGCGAGCTGCCGCGCGCGACCAATTTCATTTCCGGCCCGTCGCGCACCGGCGATATCGAGCAGACCATCGTGCTGGGCGCGCACGGCCCTTACCGCGTCCACGTCATTCTCGTGAAGGAAGCCTGAGATGAAGCCAAAGATCCTTGTTACGCGGGCGGTGTTCCCGGAAGTGATCGAGCGCCTGTCGCAGCATTTTGACGTCGAGTCCAACCAGCAGGACGAAACCTATGGCGAGGCCGAGCTGATCCGCCGCCTGCAGGGCAAGGACGGCGTGTTCTCGAACCCGACCAGCGGCATGTCAGCCGCCGTGATCCAGGCCGCCAGCAGCCTGAAAGCGATCTGCAACATGGCGGTCGGCTACAACAACATCGATGTGCCTGCAGCGACCGCGGCCGGCATCATGGTCACCAACACGCCGGACGTGCTGAACGAGACCACCGCCGACCTCGGCTGGGCGCTGATGATGGCTGCCGCGCGCCGCATCACCGAATCCGAGCACTCGCTGCGTGCCGGCGAGTGGAAAAAATGGACCTATGACGGTTACATGGGCAATGATGTGCACGGCTCGACGCTGGGCATCATCGGCATGGGCCGCATCGGCCAGGCGGTCGCGCGTCGCTCGATGGGCTTCAACATGAAGGTCATCTACAACAACCGTTCGCGGCTGTCGCCCGAGCTCGAAGCCAAGGCCAACCACGCGCAATACGTGTCGCGCGAAGAATTGCTGCGCACGGCCGACCATATCGTGCTGGTGCTGCCGTACTCGGCTGAATCGCACCACACGATAGGCGAGAAAGAACTGGCGATGATGAAATCGACCGCAACGCTGGTGAACATCGCGCGTGGCGGCATCGTCGATGACGCGGCGCTGATCCGCGCGCTGAAGGCCGGTCAGATCGGCGCCGCCGGCATCGACGTGTTCGAGAACGAGCCCAACTTCAATCCCGGCTTCCTCGAACTGAAGAATGTCGCGCTGACCCCGCACATCGGCAGCGCATCGCTGAACACGCGCATGGCGATGGCCAACACCGCGGCCGACAACCTGATCGCCGCGCTGTCGGGCCAGACCCCGCCGAACCTGCTCAACCCCGAAGTCCTCAAAAAATAACAGGAGGCCCTATGGCCGATATCACGCTGGTCGAAGACCACGCGCTGTCGATGGACGATGCGCGTGCCGCAGCGCAGAAAGTGGCCGACCAGATGACGGCCGACTACGAGATGACTTGCAGCTGGGACGGCGACGTGCTCGCCTTCAAGCGCAGCGGTGTGTCCGGTACGCTGGCGCTGTCCGAAGGCCGCGCGCAACTCGAGATCACCCTGGGCTTCATGCTGAAGGGATTCAAGTCGAAGATCGAAGAGCAGGTGGGGCGCAACATGCGCAAGCTCTTCAATGGCGACGCCGCACGCGACGTCGCCTGAGCGGCGAGGACAACGCGCGTTGCCCCCTGACGGGCGCGCCGCGCCCACCGATGCGGGCGCCGCATCGCCGTAGCGCGTATCAGACGCCCAGCAATTCCACGTCGAAGATCAGGGTCGCATTGGGCGGAATCACGCCACCTGCGCCGCGTGCGCCATAGCCGAGCGCCGACGGGATCACGAGCCGGCGCTTGCCGCCGACCTTCATGCCCTGCACGCCCTGATCCCAGCCTTGAATCACATGGCCTGCGCCGAGCGGGAATTCGAAAGGCTCGTCGCGGTCGACGCTGGAGTCGAATTTCTCGCCTTCGCTGCCATCCGGGTTTTGCAGCCAGCCGGTGTAGTGCACGCTGACAAAGCTGCCGGCGCTCGCTTCTTCGCCGTCGCCGACGGTCAGGTCTTCATATTGCAAACCAGTGCTGGTCATGATCAGGGACATCGCTTTTCCTTATGGGTGGCGTCAAGAGCGCGCATTATAGTCCGCCAGCCTGACGTCACTACCTGCGGAACCTGGAGGCTCTATCAAAATGAGCGCCGCGTAGCGGTGCCGTCGCTGGCAAGGCGGGGGCGTCGCAGACAGTACAGACGTACGGCAAGACGACCCCAACGCCGCCAGCGGCATTTTGATAGAGCCTCTTATAATCAGTGCGACGATGACGCCCGTATTCATTTCCTTCTTTCGCGCCCTGGTTTCCCAGCTGCATATCCGTATGCTGCTGCTGACCATCTTGCCCTTTATCGTTGCAGTCGCATTGTGGGGTCTCGCGCTGTGGCAGGGCTTGCAGCCCCTGATCGATCAGCTGCACGCATGGTTCGCGGATTACGGGCTGTTTCATTCAGCCGGCGAGATGCTGGATTCGATAGGCCTCAATTCCGTGCGCGCCATCCTCGTGCCACTGCTGGCGATGTGGCTGCTGCTGCCGTTCATGATCGTCACCGCGCTGGTGCTGGTCGGTTCGATGGCCATGCCGGCGATTGCGCGTCATGTGGGGCAGAGGCTGTATCCGCAACTGGAAATGCGGCATGGTGGCTCTTTCGCTGGCAGCCTGTGGGTATCGCTGTCGGCCTTCGTCGTGTTCATCATTGCGTGGCTGCTGACACTGCCGCTGAACCTGATACCGCTGTTTGCGCTGTTCGTGCAGCCATTGCTGTGGGGTTGGCTGGCCAGTCGCGTGATGTCCTATGACGCACTGGCCGACTATGCGGACAAGGATGAGCGCAGGCAGATCATGGCGCGCCATCGCTGGCCCTTGCTCGCGATCGGCATCGTCACCGGCAGCCTGGGTGCTGCACCCGGACTGCTGTGGCTGGGAGGCGTGATGTCGGTGATCTTTTTCCCGGTGCTGGCGGCGGTATCGATCTGGCTGTACTTGCTGGTGTTCGTGTTCAGCGGACTGTGGTTCCAGCATTACTGTCTCGATGCGCTGGTGCGGCTGCGCAGCCATCCGGTGAAAGACATTCCGGCGGCGCCGCTGATCGACGAAGACCGTTTATGAACGGCGCCCATTGAACCCACGACCCCACACGAACAAGAATACGCACGGAGAAAACAGATGGCATTCGGCATCATCATCATTGGCGACGAGATCCTGTCAGGCAAGCGCAGCGACAAGCATCTTGCGAAGATCATCGAATTGCTCGGCGAACGCGGCCTCGCGCTGTCATGGGCGGAATATATCGGCGATGATCCGGCGCGCATCACTGCAACACTGAAGCGCACGCTGGCCAGCAGCGACATCGTATTCAGCTGCGGCGGCATTGGCGCCACGCCCGACGACCATACGCGCCAGTGCGCGGCGGCGGCGCTCGGCGTGCCGCTGCAACTGCACCCGGATGCGAAAGCAAAGATACAGGAGCGCATCGTCGAGATGGCGGCCGAGGCCGGCAAGGACGCCGATCTGAACTCGCCCGACCATCAGCACCGGCTGAAGATGGGTGAGTTCCCGGTCGGCGCCGACATCATCCCCAATCCCTACAACAAGATCCCCGGCTTCATGCTGCGCAATGCCCTCGGCGGTGCGCATTATTTCGTGCCCGGCTTTCCGGTGATGGCCGCGCCGATGATGGCATGGGCACTCGACACCCATCATGCGCACCTGTTCCATCAGGTCGCGCGCGAAGAGAAATCCGTGATCGTTTATGAAGGCATCGAGTCGCGGCTGACGCCGCTGATGGAGGCGATCGAGGCCGAGTTCGGCGGCGTGAAGGTCTTCAGTCTGCCCAGCGTCGGCGACGCGAACCGCCGCCGGCACATCGAACTGGGCGTCAAGGGCGAGCCGTCGCAGGTGGCGGCTGCGTACCAGAAGATGCTCGCCGGCCTCGACGAGTTGAAGCAGGAATACGTGCCCAACTAAGCTGAAAGATACTGTGGCCCGAAGGGGGGGCAGCGTCGTTTACGTCAGGCCTTCGCCGCGTCCAGCAAGCCCTGCTTGCGGATGAAGGCAATCACCTCGTCCACCCCCTCGCCCTTGCGCAGGTTGGTGAACACGAAGGGACGGTCGCCGCGCTGCTGCTTCGCATCGGCCGCCATGATGTCGAGGTTCGCACCCACATGCGGCGCAAGATCGGTCTTGTTGATGATCAGCAGGTCCGAGCGCGTGATGCCGGGGCCGCCCTTGCGCGGGATCTTCTCGCCACCGGCGACATCGATCACATAGATCGTCAGGTCCGACAACTCGGGGCTGAAGGTGGCCGCGAGGTTGTCGCCGCCCGATTCGACCAGGATCAGGTCGAGGTCGGGGAAATCGGCGCTCATGCGGGCGATTGCCTCCAGATTGATCGACGCATCTTCGCGAATCGCCGTGTGCGGACAGCCGCCGGTCTCGACGCCCATCAGGCGCTCGGCCGGCAGTGCATCGGCGCGCAGCAGGATCTCCATGTCTTCCTTGGTGTAGATGTCATTGGTGATGACGGCCATGTCGTAATGGTCACGCATCTGCTTGCACAGCATTTCGCACAGCGCCGTCTTGCCGGAGCCGACCGGGCCGCCGATACCGACACGCAGGGGATTGGAGATAGTCATGGATCAGTCTTTCAAAAAATCAGGAACGATAGAGGCGCGAGTACTGTACTTCATGCTGCATCGACAGCAATGAGAGTCCGGGCGACCAGTTGGACAAGGCTTCGTCGGCCAGCACACGCGCGGTATCCGCAGTTTTTTCCAGGTGCGGGCGCAGTGACAGCAACAGCCGTTGGCCTGCCACCTGACCGAGGGGCACCGACTTCACGCAGGCCAGCACCTGGTTTTCGGCCCATGAGAACAGCATGCCGAGCAGGGCTTCATCCGCAGGCACCTGCAACGCCACAGCCGCAGCCGCCAGCGTCGTCGGGAACGACAATTCAGTTTGCGCCGCCAGCAGCGCCAGCAGCTCTGCATCATCGGGCACCAGCTCCGGCAGCAGCTTGCCGAGCGAATAGCCCATCTGTATGGTCTCGGCGCGGAACTCCGCACTGTCGCGCGATGCGATGAACAGCGCATTCCAGTGCGCGATCGCCTCCGCATCTCGGACCGCAAACGCCTGCAGCAAGCGCCAGGTGACTGGTGCTTCGAAGCGAGCGACGACTTCATCGAGCATATCGACGATCCAGGCACGCGCGCTGGCCTCGTCCTTGACGTAGCCAGAGGCCATTGCCGCTTCCAGTCCCTGCGAATAGCTGTACGCACCGACCGGCAGTGAAGGGCTGCACAACTGAAGCAGGTGGAGCAGCGATGCCGCAGGCATCAGCGATGCGGAATGTTCAGTGCTCATCGCTGTGTCGCGATCAGTCGGGTCAGGTCGAGCCGCATGTCAGCCCTTGTCACCCGGCCGATGGATCTTCTGCCGCAGCGGAATCGGCGCCAGCGGATTGTGGTGATGGCCATCGTGATGGTGATGATGGCCGCCACCGTAGGCACCCGACTCCGGCTCGAACGGCGCCTGCTCTTCGGTGACATCGGCGCCGAGGCCGGCCAGCATCTCTTTCAGTACCGGGTCCTTGCGGATACGCAGCCAGCCGT
>CAZCDW010000137.1:5060-7066 GCA_964497485.1 uncultured Bifidobacterium sp. | reverse complement strand
TGTTGTCCTTGTTGCTGGCCTTGTTGTCCATAGGCCTGCTGCATCGGATCCGCCGCGAACGGCAGCATGCGACCGAACTGGCTGGCGATATTGCCGATTTGGCCGCCGAGACCGGACTGGCCCCAGATACCGCCAATAGCGCTGCCCACGGGTTGCCCGAGCTGGCCAATCAGGTTGCCGATCAGGCCCTGTGGCGCGAACTGCTGTTGCTGGGCCAGTTGCTGCTGTTGTGCCAGCTGTTGCGCCAGCGCCTGCTGCATCGGGTCGGCCGAGAAGGGCAGGATGCCGCCGCCTATGCCACCGGCGAGCTGGCCGATCTGGCTGCCGAGTCCCGGGTTGCCGAAGATGCCGCCGATGCCGCGACCGATCAGCCCACCGACCGGTCCACCCAGCATGCTTCCGAAAATGCCCTGCGGCCCGAACTGCTGAGGTGACATTTGTTGCGCGCCCTGTTGCAAGCCTTGTTGCGCACCCTGCTGCCCGCCATAGCCTCCCCATGGAGAAATGCCGTTCATGTCTGCTCCTGTCTGGTGAAAGGGAGCGGCTATGTTTGTCGCGGCGGCGGGGGAATGCAAATCGAAGTGGGAGGCGCTTGAGGGTACGCAAGCGCAGCAGCGCGCAACTGAGCGCGCGCAAACAACGGGTGAACCGCGCGTGGGCAAGGCATCAACAAAAAACCGTGCAGGCCTTTCGGCACTGCACGGTTTGTCGTGTGACGCTGCGCGTCGACAGGCTTACTGCAAGGTCATTACTTGACCATCAGCGTGAACGGATGCACGTAGGCCTGCAGCGTGACCAGCACGCCGACCAGCGCGGCCAGCGCGATCGAGTGGAAGAACACATAGCGCAGGATCTCGCCTTCGTGGCCGTACCACTTGGTTGCGGTGGACGCGACGACGATGGACTGTGCGTCGACCATCTTGCCCATCACGCCGCCCGACGAGTTGGCCGCAGCCATCAGCACCGGCGACAGGCCCAGCTGCTCAGCCGAGGTTTTTTGCAGGCCGCCGAACAGCACGTTGGACGCGGTGTCGGAACCGGTCAGCGCGACGCCGAGCCAGCCGAGCAGGGTGCCGAAGAACGGATAGAACATGCCGGTGTTCGCGAAGGCCAGGCCGAGCGTGGAATCGACGCCCGAGTAACGGGTCGAGTAGCCCAGTGCCAGCATGGCGGCGATGGTCAGCAGCGAATACTTCAGCAGCTTCAGCGTGTCCCAGTAGACGCGGATCATTTCGGTCACGCGGTAGCCCATCAGGAAGGCCGATGCGACCGACGCGATGAAGATGCCGGTACCGGTGGCCGACAGCCAGTTGAGCTTGAAGATGGCTTCTTCGATCTTCGGCACGGCAGCGACCGGCGGCATCTTCTGCACGAGGTTGTGCAGGTGCGCCCATTCGATCTTGATCAGCGAGAAGCCGTCGAGCACTTTCTTCCATTCAGGGATGCCCCACAGCAGGACCACCACCGACAGGATCAGCCACGGGGTCCACGCATTCATCACTTCCTTGCGCGAATAGTCATGGCCACCACCGGACGATGCGCCGGCCTGGTCGCCGCCTTCGAATTTGCCTGACGCGGAGGTCCAGATCTCTTTCGGCTTCCATACCTTCAGGAACAGGGCCAGACAGACCATCGACGACACGGCTGCGCCGACATCGACCAGCCACGGGCCGTGGAAGTTGGAGATGAAGTATTGCGGGATCGCGAACGCGGCGCCGGCGACGAGGATCGCCGGCCAGATCGCGAGCATGCCGCGGAAGCCGCAGAAGGCCCAGATCAGCCAGAACGGGACCAGCAGCGAGAATACCGGCAGCTGACGGCCAACCATACCGGACAGCTCCAGCATGTCGAGGCCGGTGACGCCGGCCAGCGCAATGATCGGGGTACCCAGCGCGCCGTAGGCGACCGGTGCGGTATTGGCGATCAGCGACAGGCCCGATGCAGCCAGCGGTGCAAAGCCGAGGCCGATCAGCATGGCGCCCGTCACGGCGACCGGCGTGCCGAAG
>CAZCDW010000137.1:2091-5050 GCA_964497485.1 uncultured Bifidobacterium sp. | reverse complement strand
TCTTGAACTGGCCTTTGCGCTCGGTCAGCTGGTACAGGAAAATCACGTTCAGGATGATCCAGCCGATGGGGAACAGGCCATAGCAGGCACCGTAAGCCGCGGCTGACAAAGCCACATCACCCGGCATGGTGAAGCCGAAGACGGCCACGACCAGCGCCGACACCAGGCCCATGATCGCGGCGATATGCGCCTTGATATGGAAGAAGGCCAGTGCGGCCAGCATGACCACCACCGGAATCGCTGCAGCCAGCGTGGACAGCCAGACGTTGTTAAAGGGGTCATAGACTTGTGACCACATGATGGATCTCCCCGACTTTTTTATGGGTTATCAAACAAAGCTGACCATCATATTGAAGGGCAGAAACCTTGTCCACGCGTTTCCCGGCGCGGGTGCCGCCGCTTATTGAAAACTTTTTGGCGGCTTTTTGAAAATATTTTGTTTGTAAATTCGCATGGAGGAAGAGACCGGTCAAACCGGCTCCGGCCCGGCCCGGCCGAGATGCGATATTTGTCGGGGGCGCGTGCTTTCGGGCTCGAGGCCCGGTCAGCGAGATGGCCCCTCAGCGCTGGGCACTGACCACGTCGCCGAAGATGCGCGGCGAGCCCATCGGCAGGCAGCGGTAATACGGCGGCAATCCTTCAATGTGACCACCGAGCTCGGCCGCCGCTCGCCACGGCCAGCGCGGCTCGACGATGAAGGCGCGCGCCAGTGCCACCATGTCTGCGCTGCCGGCCTGCAGGATATCTTCGGCCTGCTTCGGCTCGGTGATCATGCCGACCGTGATCACGGGGATGCGGACAGCCTGCCTGACTTGCGCAGCGAACGCGACCTGGTAGCCGGGGCCGATCACGATCTTCTGATTCGGCGATACACCGCCCGAGGATACGTCGATGAAGTTCGCACCGGCAGACTCCAGGCGCCTCGCCAGCGCCACGCTCTGCACGACATCCCAGCCGCCATCGACCCAGTCGGTGGCTGACAGGCGGGCGCCAAGCGCGACTGACGGCACGGCCTCGCGCACGGCGGCGAAGACTTCGAGCGGCAGTCGCATCCGGTTCTCGAGCGAGCCGCCATAGTCGTCATCTCGCTGATTGGACAGCGGTGACAGGAACTGGTGCAGCAGGTAGCCATGCGCGATGTGCAGTTCGATGACGTCGATACCCAGCCGTGCGGCACGCTGCGCGGCGCTCACGAAGTCGCGCTTGATGCGCGCGATGTCGTCCTTCGTCATGGCCAGCGGCGCTTCTTCGTCCGGCTTGTGGGGCACGGCCGACGGCGCGATGGTCTGCCAGCCGCCCTGATCGGCCGGGATCAGCGCGCCACCTTCCCACGGACGCTGGCTGGATGCCTTGCGGCCTGCATGGCCCAGCTGTATCGCCAGCTTCACCGGTGACGTGGCGCGGATCATCCGTACGATATCGCCCAGCGCTTGCTCGTTCTCGTCATTCCACAGGCCCAGACATCCGGCGGTGATGCGTCCTTCGGGGCTGATGGCCGTGGCTTCGATGCACAGCAGGCCGGCGCCTGACAGCGCCAGTGAGGACAGATGAGCGCGATGCCAGTCATTGGCATTGCCGTCGACGGCTGAGTACTGGCACATCGGCGATACCATGATGCGATTGGGCAGGGAGATAGCGCCGATCGTCAGCGGCGCGAAAAGCAGCGGGGATGTCATGGGGCAGGCTGGCCTCTGGCGGGCCCTGGGTTTCGGCAAACCGCCAATGTAGTGCGGCAGCCGCCGGCAGGCAAGTCTTTCAGGCCCGGGCCTTGCTCAGGCCCCCTCGGGCCACCCTCAGGCTTGTCGGGCGCGCTTGCCTTCGAGGCGGTGCAGGCTGGCCGCAGGCCGGGACGCGGCGTCAGCGACCGCCAGGCTGCCGTCCGGCGCGGCATGGCTGTCGTGGCTATCGTGCGCCTCGTTGACATCGTCTTCGGCAGCCACCGGCTGTTTCAGCATCAGGTGATCCTTCTCCTGCTGCTCGGCGACGTAGGACAGGTAGCGCATGCAGGACACGCGCAGGAAGGACGACAGGTTATCCACACCACCACGGCGCTCGACGATCTCGTCATACAGTTTGCCGATCAGCTGATTGGTCGTCATCTGGTCCTTGGCGGCGATGCGCGCGAGGATGTCCCAGCACAGGTTCTCGAGCCGGATACTGGTGACGACGCCATGGATGCGCATCGAGCGGGTGCGCTGCTCGTAATGGATGGGGTCGGCGCTGGTGTAGATGTCGCACATGGGAGGTGTCCCCTGGAATTGGCCGGTCATCTGCGCCACATGGCACCGTTCGGCACCACTCGGTATCGCCTGCTCGCGCTGGCGTTACGGGCGTGCGCAGCTGACCGATGGACTTACTTGACGGTTTTCAGGTACTCGATGATTTCCTTGCGCACCGACGCATCGGCTTGCTGGTACATCATGTAAGTGCCCTTGGCGACGTTCTGGGGCTGCTCCAGCCACTTGTCGAGCAGCTCGGCGGTCCAGCTCTGTCCCGCCAGGGCGGCCTTGAATTCATTTGAATACGGGAAGCCTTCCTGCTTGCCGGCTTCGCGGCCAACGACACCCGACAGGTTCGGGCCCATGCCCATCGGCGCATCTTTCTGCACCGCGTGGCAGGCTGCGCAGTTCTGTTTGTACAGCTTTTCACCGGCCGATTCGGCATGCGCCGAAACAGCGGCCGCCCCCAGTGCGAGGGCGGCCGCCAGCATGGCCGGTGCGGAAGCTTTGGTCCATGCTGAAGTCATGTTCAGATCTCCTTGGTACGCAGTCCGCGCTCGATGAACTCGGCCTGACGGATCGCCAGTGCGACGATGGTCAGGGTCGGGTTCTCGGACGCGCCTGTGGTGAATTGCGAACCATCCGACACGAACAGGTTCTTGATGTCGTGCGACTGGCCCCACTTGTTGACGACGCCGTCACGCTTGTTGGCGCTCATGCGGTTGGTGCCGAGGTTGTGC
>CAZCDW010000137.1:0-2081 GCA_964497485.1 uncultured Bifidobacterium sp. | reverse complement strand
GATCACGCGCTTCGCGCCGACCGACTCGTACAGCGCGCCACCCTGCTTGAAGCCATGGTTGCGCATCGCGACGTCGTTCGGGTGGTCGCTGAAGTGCACGTTCGGGATCGGCAGGCCGAACTGATCCTTCTCGGTCGCATGCAGCGTGATGCGGTTGGACTCTTGCGGCATGTCTTCGCCGACCAGCCACATGCCGGCCATGTTGTCGTACGCATCCATCGCGGTCGAGAAATCACGGCCCCAGTCGCCCGGGTTCAGGAATGCTGCCATGAAGGGCACGCCCAGCGACAGCGTTTCCATTTCGTAGCCGCCGACGAAGCCGCGGCTCGGATCATGGCGCGACTCGTCCTTGACGATGCCAGCCATCGTGGTGCCGCGGAACATGTGGACCGGGTTTTCGAAGATCGCGTAGATCGATGCGGTCATGTGGCGCATGTAGTTCTTACCCACCTGGCCCGACGAGTTGGCGAGGCCGTTCGGGAACATGCTTGATGCCGAGTTCAGCAGCAGGCGCGGCGATTCGATCGAGTTACCAGCCACGCAGACGACTTTCGCCTTCTGGAAGTAGCGATTGCCCTTCGAGTCGGCATACAGCACGCCGGTAGCGCGACCTTGCGCGTCATGCTCGATCTTCAGGGCCTGAGCATCGGAGCGCACTTCGAGATGGCCGGTGGCTTCGCCCTTCGGGATCTCGGTGTACAGCGTCGACCATTTCGCGCCGGATTTGCAGCCCTGGAAGCAGAAGCCGATCTGCTGGCAGGCGCCACGGCCATCGCGCGGCTTGGAGTTGATGGACATGTTCCCGGTATGGAACTCCTTGTAGCCCATCTTCTTCGCACCGGCAGCGAGCACCTTGTAGTTGTTGTTGCCCGGCAGGCGAGGAATGCCATTGGTGCCGGTCGTGCCCATCTTGTTTTCTGCGCGCGCATAGTAGGGCTCGAGCTCTTCGTACGAGATCGGCCAGTCGAGCAGGTTGGCGCCCTTGATGTCGCCATACACCGAGCGTGCCGAGAATTCATGCGGCTGGAAGCGCAACGATGCGCCGGCCCAGTGCACGGTCGAGCCACCGACGGCCTTCACGATCCATGCAGGCAGGTTGGGGAAGTCGTTCGACACGCGCCAGGTGCCCGAGGTCGTGCGCTTGTCCAGCCACGAGATCTTGCTGAACATGGGCCATTCATCGTTTTCGAAGTCCTGGATCTCGTGGCGCTTGCCGGCCTCGAGAATGACGACATCAATGCCTTTTTGTGCGAGCTCGTTGCCCAGCGTACCGCCGCCGGCACCCGAGCCGACGATGACGACTACCTCATCCTTGAGGTCGAATTTCTTTGCCATGTGTGTCTCCTGAATTCTTGTTTTTTATCGATGGCCTGTGGCTCATGCGCCCGGCGCTTCGCCCATCCAGTTCTGGTCGTTGAAGCCGCGGTTGATGTAACCGCCGAGCTGCGCAGACGGACCCTGGTAACCGAGCTTGGCCCACACGGCCGGCTGGTTGTACACGCTGACGACGAGGTCGCCGCGAATTTTCAGGAAGAACGGATCTTTGGCATCGGCCATGGCCTTCAGCACTTGCACGCGATCGCTCTCTGCGGCGACGGCGGCATAGGCCTTGCCGAAACGGGTGTTCGCATCGGCATCGGCTTTGGCGATGCCATCGAGGATCAGCTTCTTCAGCGCCGCATCGGACTTGGCCTGCTCGCCATAGACGCCTACGGCGTTCTCGTACAGTTTGTCTTCGAAGCGGTCATGCGGGAAGATGTCGCGCGCAATCTTGACCAGGGTCTTGAAGGCGGCACTGCCGAGCGCTTCTTCCGCGAGGGCCGCATTCGGCGTGAACAACATCGGAATGCCGCCGGTGGCAGCGGCTGCGGAACCGGCGGAAGCAATCTTGAAGAATTGCCGGCGCTTGGGCTGGTGGGGTGTGGACATCGTTGTCTCCTCTGTTTTTCTGGTCATGGCTGCGACGCTTTGGTGTTCGAAGGCGCGCGCATTTTCGCTTCCCCTCTTGACTGCACCGGCCGCTCGCGTGGCTACCATCCTCACGCCCCGCCTTCGGATCTTTGTCCGTTTCCGGTGGGCCG
>CAZCDW010000136.1:0-7118 GCA_964497485.1 uncultured Bifidobacterium sp. | reverse complement strand
TGCGTCTGGTGTCGTTTGCCATGCACTGGATCAAGGCCGAAATCCACGAGTACGTCCTGAAAAACTGGCGCCTCGTGAAGGTCGCTACGACCAAGGCACAGCGCAAGCTGTTCTTCAATCTGCGCAGCCACAAGACCAGCCTCGACGCGATGTCGCCGGAGCAGGTCGACCAACTGGCGCAGACGCTGAACGTGAAGCGCGAAGAAGTGATCGAGATGGAGACCCGGATGTCGGGTCGCGACGTGGCGCTGGAAGCACCGACCGATGACGAAGACGACCATGCCTTCGCACCGATCGCCTACCTGGCGTCCGAGCACTCGGAGCCGCAAAAAGTACTCGAAGCGCGCCAGTATGACCGGCTGCAATCGGAAGGCCTGGAGCAGGCGCTGTCGCAGCTGGACGCACGCTCGCGTCGCATTGTCGAGGCACGCTGGCTCGCGAATGATGATGGCTCGGGCGCGACGCTGCACGAACTGGCCGACGAGTTCGGCGTATCGGCCGAGCGCATTCGTCAGATCGAAGTTGCCGCGATGAAGAAGATGAAGACAGCGCTGGCCGAGTACCAGTAAGCGTCTTCTCTGAAATGAAAAAGCGTCCTGCGGGACGCTTTTTTATTGGCTGCCAGCGCTTGCGCTGCTTTAGGCACCCGCCAGGATCAGCTTGATGTCATTGAGCACCGTCTGTGGCCCTTGCCCGCTGCGTACGAACAACCGAATACGACCTTGCGGGTCATACACATAGCTGCCGGCCGTGTGATCGACGCTGTAGCCGTTGCCGTCCTTGTCTTTCACCTTCTGCACAAAGAGTTTGAAATCTTTTTGCAGCTTGGCGGTCTGCTCGGGACTGCCATACAAGCCGACGAAGCTGGGGTCAAAGGCCGGCACGAAATCGGCCAGTGCCTGTTGCGTGTCGCGCTCGGGGTCGACCGTGACGAACAGCACCTGCAGCTTGTCGCCGTCGGCACCGAGCTCTTTCTTGACCGCGGCCATCTCGGCCAGCGTGGTCGGGCACACATCCGGGCAATGCGTGAAGCCGAAGAACACGACGACCGCCTTGCCCTTGTAGTCGGCCAACGTACGTTTCTGACCGTTATGGTCCGTCAGCTCGAAGCCCTGCGCGTAGTCGATGCCGGTGATGTCGGTATTGCTGAAGGCTGCTTTCGGCGTGGGCAGCTTGTTGTCGCAAGCACCGAGTACGAGTGCCAGCAAACAGATATAGAGCGTCAGCAGCTTGCGCATGCCGTTCTCCTTGGATGGCAGTGGATCAGTAGGGAATATAGTGATCGATCAGCAAGGCCGCAAACAGCAGGGACAGGTAGATGATCGAATAAGCAAAGGTCTTGCGTGCGACGAGGTCGTCATAATGCTTCCACAAGCGCCATGCGTACCAGAGGAAGATCGCGCCCAGCACGACCGCCGACACCAGATACAGCAGGCCGCTCATGCGCACCGCGAACGGCAGCATCGTGGTGGCGAACAGCGCGATCGTGTACAGCCAGACGTGGAAGCGAGTGAACTCCATGCCGTGCGTGATCGGCAGCATCGGCAGGCCAGACTTCGCATAGTCGTCACGACGATACATCGCCAGTGCCCAGAAATGCGGCGGGGTCCAGACGAAGATGATCAGCACCAGTATCCAGGCTTGCATCGGCACGTCGTTCGCGATAGCGGCCCAGCCCAGTGCCGGCGGCATCGCGCCTGACAAGCCACCAATGACGATGTTCTGCGGCGTCGCCGGTTTCAGCACGATGGTATAAATCACCGCATAGCCGACGAAGGTCGCGAAGGTCAGCCACATGGTCAGCGGATTGACCAGCGTATACAGCACCCACATGCCAAGACCGCCGATGACGCCGGAGAAGACCAGCGTCTGCGGCACCGTGATCTCGCCACGCGCCAATGGGCGACGCGCGGTGCGCGCCATGCGCGCATCGATTTCGCGCTCGACCAGGCAATTGACCGCAAACGCAGCACCGGCCAGCAGCCAGATGCCGATGGTGGCGGCAATCAATACGCGCCAGTCGGGTAGGCCGGGGACGGCGAGAAACATGCCGATCACGGCGCAGAACACCGCCAGCTGCGTGACACGCGGCTTGGTCAGCGCCCAGTACTGGGCGATGCGATTCGGCTGTGCGGTGAGGGTCGTCATGAGGGAAACCGGAAATCTCAGGCGGAGGACAGCGTTGTCCGGGAAGCGGCGCCTGTGCCGGCCGGATGCAAAGAGAGGCGGTAGTTTAGCATGACGAGCAACAGCACCGAGAGGGCTGCGCCAGCGTTATGCAGCACTGCCAGCGTCAGCGGCCAGTCGAAAACCACGGTCGCGATGCCGGAACAGAACTGCAGCAGGATCAGTGCCAGCAACAGGCGGCCGAGCGTCTGTAAGCCGTCGATATTCACTGCGCGCCATGCGGTGGAGCCGACCACGGCCACGACCACGAACGCAAAGCAGCGGTGCACCCAATGCACAGCGACCAGCGCCTCGAACGGCAAATAGTCTCCGCCGGCGGTCATGCCGAGGTGTCGCCACAGCGTGAAGCCATGCGTGAAATCCATCGCCGGCATCAGCTCGCCACGGCACAGCGGGAAGCCGCCACAGGCCAATGCCGCATAGTTGGTGCTGACCCAGCCGCCGAGCGCAATCTGCATGAACACCACCAGCAGTGCGACCGCCGCCGAAACACGCAGGCCGGCAGCCGACGCACCAACGAACGGCATCTCGCTTTGCCGCATCGCATGCCAGACAAGCAAGGCGAGCAAGGAAATACCCAGCAGCAGGTGGGTGGTGACGATCACGGGTTGCAGCTTCAGCGTGACGGTCCAGGCGCCGAATGCGCCCTGCACACAAACGAAGAGCAACAGCAAAGCCGGCAGCTGCGGCGTGTAACGTGGCAAGCGCTCGCGTTTCCACAAGCGCAGCGACGCCACCAGCGTGACGATGATCAGCAGGCCGACCGCCATCGCGAGATAGCGGTGGATCATTTCTATCCATGCCTTGAACACGGTCACCGGGCCGGTTGGCATTGCGGCCTCGGCGGCGCTGATGTCGTCGTGTGCAAGGAAAGGGTTGGCCTCGCCATAGCAGCCCGGCCAGTCGGGGCAGCCGAGGCCGGAATCGGTAAGGCGGGTGAAAGCGCCAAAGACGATCAGGTCGAAGGTGAAGAACACCATGACCCACGCCAGCTTGCGATAGCGATCAGCACCACGCGACAGATAAACGATGGCCAGTGGCACGGCGGCCACCAGCAGCGCCTTGATCGCAAGGAAGAACAGCATGGTCGTTGAACTCAATCAGTCTGCGGGAACGCGGGTGAATGCTCAGCCGATGCTGGACGCTTTCAGGAGCTTGATGATGTCCTTCTTGATGCGGTTCGCGTCCGGGTCTTTCGGCCAGCGCATCATCAGGTTGCCGAGCGGGTCGATCATGTACATGTGCTGACTGGCATCGTCATTCGCCGGCACCGGCAGCCAGGCCGCGAGCTTTTTAGGGTCGACGCGCAGCACGCGCGTACCATCATATTCCTTCAGCAATTGGGTCGAGATCGGCTGATCGTCGAGCACCAGCCAGACCCGCTCGACACGCTCCATCTCCTTGCCCTGCGCGGTGCGCAGCTGGCGCTGCCAGTACAGCTTGTCGGTGCAGGGCTTGTCGCAGGCAGCGACATCGGCCTGCAGCAAGAGCCACTTGCCGGCGTAGTCCTTCAACGAGGCGGGCTTGCCATCGAGGGTGGTCGCCCCGAGGTCGGGGATCGGGTACTGGCGCGGGTCGATCAGCTCGCCATAGTTGTTGCGCGTCTGTGGCTTGATCACATAGTAGGTGAAGTAGGACAGCAGTACCGGCGATGCGCAGACCAGGATGACGAGGAACAGCGTCCAGTTGGTACGGCGCTTGACCTCGGCCGGTGCCGGCGCATCGGTCGTCGCAGCTTGCGTGGCATTGTCAGGCTTGTTCATGTCGTTTGCGTGCACTTCGAATTCCCGTGATCAGGTAAAACAGGAAAGCAGCCACCGCCAGCGCATACCACTGGAACGCGTAGCCGCGATGTTTTTCGACACCGGCAGACGGCGCCGGCCAGTCGCGCACGAGACCATCATGCGTGTCGTTGAGCTGCTCGATTATAAAAGCCTGCGTGTGCAAGCCGCTGGCCGCCGCAAAGCTGGCCGGCTCGATGTTCTGCAGGATTGCACCCGGCTTGACGGCCGATGCATCACCGAGCTGCATCACGCGCGACGTATGGCTGCGCACGCTGCCTTCTATCTGCTGGCGTCCTTTCGGAATCGGCACGTCCGGCACGCGGGTGCGGTCGGCGGGATTGCGCGCAAACCAGCCGCGCGCCACCAGCACGACATCACCGCTGTCGGCAATGCGCAGCGGCATCATCAGGTAGAACCCGGATTGCGCGCCATGCGGTCGATTCTCGATGTACAGCGGCCAGTCGGCGAGGAATTCGCCTTCGGCCACCACGCGGCGGAACTCTTCCGGCTGCTCGCCGGGCTTGATCGCGGCCGCGTTCAGCGGGGAGAGCTGGCTGCGCGCGATGATGGCTTGCTCGATGGCCAGCTTTTCCTGTGCGCGACGGGTCTGCCAGTTGCCCAGGGAAATGGCGGCCGTGATGACCAGCGCCATCGCAATCAGGGGTATCCAGTTGAGTCGGAAGGAGCGTCGCATCGCAGGCATTACAATCTCGGGTATTCGTTCAATCCGCTGCAATGATTGCCAAATCTGTTGCTGCACGTTTGCCGGCATGGCCGGTTCTGGAATTACTGATGAAAATCTTTGTCGCCATCGCCTTCATCCTGATCATCGGCAGCCTGGGCTCGGCGCTCGTGTTCCTCATGCGTGACAAGGGCCGCAGCAACCGTACCGTTCAGGCGCTGGCGTTTCGCGTGGGCTTCTCGGTCGCGCTGTTCATCCTGCTGCTGGTGATGTACCAGCTGGGGTGGATACAACCCACCGGAATTATCTATTAAAAGAAAAAGCCGCACCGAAGTGCGGCTTTTTTTTGGGCCGGTACCGATTACATCCAGTACACGACAACGTACAGGCCGAGCCAGACCACGTCGACGAAGTGCCAGTACCACGCGGCGCCTTCGAAGGCGAAGTGATGATCCGGCGTGAAGTGGCCCTTCATCAGGCGGTACAGCACGACGGACAGCATGATGCCGCCCATGGTCACGTGGAAGCCATGGAAGCCGGTCAGCATGAAGAAGGCCGAACCGTAGATGCCCGAGGTCAGCTTCAGGTTCAGCTCGCTGTAGGCATGCATGTATTCGTAAGCCTGGAAGCCCATGAACACGGCACCCAGCACAACGGTGGCGAACAGCCAGAATGCCGCCTTGCTGCGCTCGTTGGCGCGCAGCGCATGGTGCGAAATGGTCAGGGTCACGCCCGAGGTCAGCAGCAGCGCGGTGTTGATGGTCGGGATGGGGAACGGGCCCATGGTCTCGAACTTCTCGATGGTGCCTGCCGGGCCGATATTGCCCCAGACGCCGGCGAAGTCAGGCCACAGCAGCTTGTGATCGAGGTCGGCCAGCCAGGGCATCGTGATCGCACGTGCGTAGAACAGCGCGCCGAAGAAGGCACCGAAGAACATCACTTCGGAGAAGATGAACCAGCTCATGCTCCAGCGATACGAGGTATCGATGCGAGCGTTGTACAGACCGCCTTCGGACTCGGCAATCGCATCGCCGAACCAGTGGTACAGCACGAACAGCGCAGCGATGATGCCGACGATGTTCAGGGGCTTGCCCCAGCTCATGCCATTGACCCAACCAGATGCACCGATCATGGTGGCCAGCATGGCCGTGCCCATCAGGACCGGCCAACGCGACGGGCCGGGAACGAAATAATAGGGCGCGTGGCCTTGTTGAGTACTCATCTACTTCCCCTGATTAAAGATTATCCAGCTACTACCAACTTCACAATCATCAGCAGGCCAATCACGAACAGCACCGCGGCGATGATGCCGGCGATGATCACGTGCAGCGGGTTCAGCTTCTGCGTGTCTTCTTCATACGCGCTGTTCTTGCGCACACCGAAGAAGGACCACAGTACCGCCTTCACCGTCTGGCCAAACGACATCTGCCGCCTGACTGCCTGTTTCAAATCTTCCATGACGCGCTCCTAGCTGCCCTTTTTGGCACCGACTTCAAAGAAGGTGTAAGACAGCGTGATCGTCTTCACATTCTTTGGCAGCGCCGGGTCGATGTAGAAGCTGACCGGCATCTGCCGCGCTTCCTTCGGTCCCAGGGTCTGCTGCTTGAAGCAGAAGCACTCCAGTTTCTGGAAGTGCTGCGCCGCCTCTTGCGGGGCATAGCTCGGGATGGCTTGCGCCTCCATCGCCCTGCCCTGCGTGTTAACCACTTCGTAGATCACCTGCGCCATTTCGCCAGGGTGCACCTGCAGGCTTGCGACTGCAGGCTTGAACCGCCAGGGACCGGTGGTGTTCGCATCGAACTCCACGGTTATGGTCCGGCTGGTGTCCACCTGGGTGTTGGCCGCCTTGTTGTTCAGGGTTTCCTGAACAGCCAGCACATTGATGCCGGTGAGCTCACAAATCTTCTTGTACAGCGGTACCAGTGAATAACCAAACCCGAACATCAGCACGGCGATCAGCAGCAACTTGCCGAGCATGCGAGCGTTCTTGCGCCCGCGACGCCCCTGCTGCCGCGCATCCTGAGTGTCGGTCATCCTACCCTCAGCGCAACAGCGAGTGCTTGATGATCACGCCGAGGAAGAAAGCCACCGCGACGGACAACAGAATCAGCGCAGTGCGCAGGTTGCCGGGTTTTTTCTGGTCAGACATTGGTACTTTGCTTTGCCGGCGACCGAGGCCGCCGGCTTGGGTTGACGTCAGGTTCCTGATTACTTCACGACCGGCGGGGTCTCGAAGGTGTGGAACGGCGCCGGGCTCGGCACGGTCCACTCGAGGCCTTCCGCGCCATCCCAGGGCTTGTCCGCTGCCTTCTTGCCACCGCGGATAGCCGGCAGCACGACGAAGAACAGGAAGTACACCTGCGACAGGCCGAAGCCGAAGGCGCCGATGGTCGCGATCATGTTGAAGTCGGTGAACTGCGCTGCGTAGTCAGCATAGCGACGCGGCATGCCAGCCAGACCCAGGA
>CAZCDW010000135.1:0-7156 GCA_964497485.1 uncultured Bifidobacterium sp. | reverse complement strand
ATTGCTGGCGTCAGGACCTAAACCTGGTGCGTCTACCAATTTCGCCATCCTCGCGACACGGCGCCGGCGCAAACCGCGACAGCCGTCCGTTACAAGAAATGCAAAGGGCGACCCCGGTGTCAAAGCGGTCGCCCTGCGTCGCCGTACTCGTGGCTTTTGACTTCAGCCCGCGATTTTAGCTGAAAACACCCCCGCCGGCCTTAAAAATGCGTCTGCCGGGTTCAGACCGGCTTCTTCACGCGGAACCATGCCGCATAGAGGGCCGGCAGGAACAGCATGGTCAGCAGCGTCGCCACCACCAGCCCGCCCATGATGGCGACTGCCATCGGGCCCCAGAACACCGAGCGCGACAGCGGGATCATCGCCAGCACCGCCGTGGCTGCGGTCAGCACGATGGGGCGGAAGCGGCGTACTGCCGAATCCACGATCGCATCCCAGGGCGCAGCGCCGGCGGCGATGTCCTGTTCGATCTGGTCAACCAAGATCACCGAATTGCGGATGATCATGCCGAACAGCGCGATCACGCCCAGCTGTGCGACGAAGCCAAATGGCCGCTGCAGGATCAACAGCGCCAGTGCCGCACCCGCCACACCCAGCGGACCGGTGAGGAACACCAGCACCGAACGCGAGAAGCTGTGCAACTGCAGCATCAGCAAAGTGAACACGATGAAGATCACCAGCGGCACATTCGCCGCGATGGCATCCTGTGCCTTGCCGCTGTCGGCGATCGCGCCGGCCAGCTTCACCTGATAGCCCGGCGGCAGCTTCGCGCGCAGCGCATTCAGTTCCGGGTCGATCTGCATCGACACCGTCGGCCCCTGGATGCCATCGACCACATCCGACTGTACCGTGATCGCCCAGTCCCGCCCTTCGCGCCAGGCCACGCCGGGTTCCCAGACAAAGCGCGGCGTCGCCAGTTGTGACAGCGGTACCGCGCGGCCGGCGCCGGCCGGGATGCTCGCATTGTTCAGCGCGCTGATGGTCGCCCTCTCCTCCACCGGCTGCCGCATCACGATGTCGATCAGCTTGTCACGGTCGCGGAACTGGCCAATGGTGGTGCCCGTCAGGATCGTGTTCGCTGCCCGCATCACGCTCTGCGAACTGATGCCCAGCGCACGCAGCTTGTCCTGGTCGAGGTCAATGCGCAGCACCTTCACCGACTCGTTCCAGTTGTCGTTGACGCCGAGTGCATTCGGGTTCTTGCGCATGATCGCCTTCACTTCATCGGCGATCGCGCGCACCTTGTCGATGTCGCCGCCCGACACCTTGAACTGCACCGGATACGGCACCGGCGGACCATTCGGCAGCAGCTTCACGCGGCCACGGACCTCGGGGAAATCCGTCTTGAAGGCCTGAATGATCTTCAGCCGCAGCGCCTCACGTGCCTTGGCGTCGACGGGCAGCACCACCAGTTGTGCAACGTTCGACTGCGGGAAGATCTGGTCCAGCGGCAGGTAGAAGCGCGGGCTGCCGGTGCCGACGTAGGTCGTCACGCTCTCGAGTCCCGGCTGCTGCATGATGAACTGCTCGAACTTCTTCGCCTGGGCCTCGGTGGCCTGGTACGACGAGCCTTCTGGCAACCACATCTCGACCATCAGCTCGGGACGCGAGGAATCGGGGAAGAATTGCTGCTCGATGAACTTGAAACCGAACACGCCAAGGAAGAAACCACCCAGCGTCAGCGCAATCGTGGTCTTGCGGTACTCGACGCACCAGTTCACGGTGCGGCGCAGCTTGGTGTAGAAAGGCGTGTCGAACAATTCATGATGGCCGTCGGCATTCGTCGCCGGCTTCACGCGCAGCAACAGGTAACCGATGTAAGGCGTGAACATCACCGCCACTACCCACGAGATCAGCAGCGCGATCACGTTCACCGAGAACATCGAGAACGTGTACTCACCGGCGACTGATTTCGCAAAGCCGATCGGCAGGAAGCCGGCGGCCGTGATCAGGGTACCGGTCAGCATGGGCATTGCCGTTGATGTGTAGGCATACGTCGCCGCGTCGAAGCGCGACAAGCCTTCCTCCATCTTGCGCGCCATCATCTCGACGGCAATGATCGCATCATCCACCAGCAGGCCGAGCGCAATGATCAGCGCGCCCAGCGAGATCTTGTGCAGGTCGATCCCGAAGATGCGCATCGCAAGGAAGGTCGCGGCCAGCACCAGCGGTATCGTCAGGCCCACCACCAGGCCCGGACGGGCATCGATGCGGAAGGGCTTGGTATGCAGGCCCAGCGACAGGAAACTGACCGCCAGCACAATGAACACCGCCTCGGCCAGCACCTTCAGGAACTCATTCACCGATTGCGCGACCGCACGCGGCTGGTCGGCCACGCGCTCGAGCCTGATGCCGACCGGCAGCTTGGCCTGGATCGCTGCTGCTTTTTCTTCCAGCAAGCGGCCGAGCACGATGATGTCGCCGCCCTTTTCCATCGCCACGCCAAGGCCGATGACCTCCTTGCCGTTGTAGCGCATCTTGTCGCGCGGCGGGTCCTGGTAGGCACGCGTGACCTTCGCAAAATCACCCAGCCGGAAGCTGTTGCCGTTCGCGCGCAGAGGAAGATTTTCCAGCTCCTTCACCGTCTTGGTCTGGCCGGACACCCTCACTTGCAGGTTGTCGCTCGGTGTCACCAGCACGCCGCTGCCTTCGACCGCGTTCTGCGCATTGATCTGCTGAACGACCTGATCGAACGGAATGCCGAGCTGAGCGAACTTCTTCGACGAAAACTCGATGAAAATCTTTTCATCCTGCACGCCATACAGTTCGACCTTGGCCACCGATTTCACACCCAGCAATTGCTGGCGCACGAAGTCTGCGTATTCCTTCACCTCGGCCATCGTGAAGCCATCGGCGGACAACGCGAAGATAGAGCCGAAGGTGTCGCCGAATTCATCATTGAAGAAAGGCCCGACAACGCCGGAGGGCAAGGTGCCCCGCATGTCGCCGACCTTCTTGCGCACCTGGTACCAGCTGTTGCTGACATCCTTGGGCGGGGCCGATTCCCGCAGCTCGAGAATGATCAGGGTCTCGCCCGGCTTGGAATAGCTGCGGATCTTGTCTGCGTACGGCACTTCCTGCAGCGTCTTTTCGATCTTGTCGGTGACCTGCTCGGCCATCTGCACCGAGCTTGCGCCCGGCCAGTAGGCGCGCACCACCATCGCACGGAAGGTGAATGGTGGATCTTCATCCTGACCGAGCTTGGAATAGCTCATGATGCCGCCAAACAGCAGCACCACCATCAGGTAGCGGATGAAGGGGATGTGTTCGAGCGCCCAGCGTGACAGGTTCAGGCGGTGCTTCATTATTTGCCTGCCCCATCAGCGCCTGCGGCAGCCTTGCTCGCCGCAGCATCGTTCGAATCGTTCGCAGGGTTCGCAGCATTCACTGCCGGCGCCGCCTTCAGCGCGGCCAGCTCCTGTCCCAGCACGGTCACCTTCTGGCCTTCGCGCAGCATGTTGACGCCAGCGGTGACCACGGTCTGGCCATGGTCGAGACCGCCAGCGATCAGCACCTCATTGCCGCTGGCACCAGCCACCTGCACCGGCACCAGTCGCACCGCGCCCTTGTCGATGACCCACACCGAGGTCGCTTCCTTGTTGTGGAACAGCGCCGTCAGCGGCAGCCGTATGCCCGGTGCCGAGGCGGTCGCAAACGCGACCGTGGCCGTCATGCCGAGGCGGATGTCATTGCCAGCCTTCGGTATGGCCACCTTCGCGGTGAAGGTTCGTGTCGCCGGATCGGCCACCGGCGCGATCTCGCGCACCCGGCCGGCGACGGCCTCTCCCGGATTGGCCCAGGTACGCACCTTGACGTCCGCAGCCTTGCGCAGCAATTCGACCTGGTCTTCCGGAATGCTGACCCGCACCTCAGTCTCGCCGGTGCGCGCAATCCGCACCACCGGGGTACCGGCACTGACCACCTGCCCGACTTCGGCATCGATGCCGGTCACCACGCCATCGGCGTCGGCCACCAGGCTGGCATAGCTGCTCTGGTTCGCCTGTACCTTCAGGCCGGCACTGGCTTGCTCATGACCGGCAAGGGCGGATTTGTACGCGGCCTCTTTCGCATCGAGCACCGCCTGACTGACAAAATTCTTCTGCCGCAGCTCACGGTAGCGCTCCAGCTCGGCCTTCGCCAAGGACAAGTTGCTGTCGGCAGCGGCCACTGCGGCTTTCGCCTGCGCCTGTCCCAATTGAAGGTCAGTGGCATCGAGCTGCATCAGCAGCTGGCCGCGCCTGACGACGCTGCCCACATCGACCTTGCGCGCAATGATCTTGCCGCCGACCCGGAAGCCTATCCGCGATTCATAGCGGGGCACCACCTCGCCCGACAATTCGATCACGGCGGCCGTACCGGCCGGCGAGACCGTGACCGCGCGCACCGGGCGTATGTCTTCCTTCTTCTCGACTTTCTCGGAACAGGCGGACAAGACCAGCGTTGCGGCCAGCACAGCAAGCAGCGCTGTGGACACGCTCGGCACAGATGGGAAACCGGGACGCGAGAACAAGCGATCAGACACGCGATGAGTCATGTTTTTCCTTTACCATTCGGCCTGCCTCGGGCGTGGCGCGAATTGCAATGTCAATTTGCTATGGGTGATGTCGAGGCAGGTTCAAAAAACTTACTGACTCAGCGGTCAGGAATTATAGCCAAAGCGCAAATAAATTTGTCACCCGACTTTTCATCCCACTACGAGAATTTTCCGGTCGCGTCGCCGCTGCTGCCTGCACCCATGCGCGCCGCCGTGCGCGTGATTTATGCGTTTGCTCGCAGCGCCGATGACATTGCCGACGAAGGCACTGCACTGCCGGCTGAACGCGTCGCAGCGCTCGACGCCTACGAGGCGGAACTGGACCGCATCGACGGCGGCCAGCCCTCAGGCTCGGCACTGTTCAGCGAGCTGGCTGCCGTCATCGCCCATCATGAGGCCCTGGACACACGCCCGCTGCGCGACCTGCTGTCCGCGTTCCGACAGGACGTCGCCAAGACCCGCTATGCAAGCTGGCGCGAACTGAAAGACTACTGCCGGCGCTCCGCCGACCCGGTCGGTCGCATCATGCTCGCACTGCATGGCGAACGCGACCCCGCCCTGCTGGCGATGAGTGACGCGATCTGCAGCGCGCTACAGCTGATCAACTTCCTGCAGGATGTGGCCATCGACTGGCAAAAGGCGCGCGTCTATCTGCCGCAGGAAGACTTGCAGCGCTTCGGCGTCAGCGAGCAGCAGATCGCGCAGGGCGTAGTTGACGCACGCTGGCAGGCCCTGATGCAGTTCGAAATCGATCGCGCGCGCGCGCTGATGCTGTCGGGTGCGCCGCTGGCGCGCCGCGTTCCCGGCAGGCTGGGATGGGAGCTGCGCTTCATCGTGCTTGGTGGCCTGCGCATTCTCGAGAAGATCGAGGCCGCTGGTCATGACGTGTTCCGCCATCGTCCGACACTGCGCAAGACCGACTGGCTGCGGCTGGGCTGGCGCTCCCTGCGCTTTGTCGGCTAGCATTCGCCCCCATGACCCCAGACCAGTACTGCCAGCAAAAGGCAGCCCAGAGCGGCTCCAGCTTCTATTACAGCTTCCTGTTCCTGCCGCCGCCACGTCGCGCTGCGATCACTGCGCTGTATGCGTTCTGCCGCGAAGTCGATGACGTGGTCGACGAGACCAGCGATGCGCAAGTCGCGCACACCTCGCTGGCCTGGTGCCGCAAGGAAGTCGCGCAGATGCTGGCCGGCAGCCCGACCCATCCGGTCACGCAGGCCTTGCTGCCGCACCTGCAGCCCTACGACATCCGTGGCGAACATCTGCTAGCCGTGATCGATGGCATGGAGATGGACCTCACGCAAACCCGTTACCTCGATTACCCGGCGCTGCAGCGTTACTGCTGGCATGTGGCCAGCGTGGTCGGCATCATGTCGGCCGGGCTCTTCGGCCATACACAGCCCGGCACACTGCAGTATGCGGAAAAGCTCGGTCTGGCCTTCCAGCTCACCAATATCATTCGCGACGTCGGCGAAGACGCGCGCCGGGGCCGTATCTACCTGCCGATTTCGGAACTGCAGCAGCATGGCGTGACCGCCGCCGAGATCCTGAAAGGCGAGCACAGCGAGCGCTTCGAGGCGCTGATGCGCTTCCAGACCCGCCGCGCGCAGGCCATGTACGATGAGGCGATGGCCCTGCTACCCGCTGCCGACCGCCGCTCGCAACGTGCCGGCCTGATCATGGCCGCGATCTACCGTGCCGTGCTCGACGAGATCGAGCGCGACGGCTTCCATGTGCTGAAGCACCGCATCTCCCTGACCCCACTGCGCAAGCTGTGGCTGGCGTGGAAGACCTGGATCCGCGGTTGATCTCATGAACGCCTCCGGCGCCCGTCGCAATATCGCCGTGATCGGCGCCGGCTGGGCCGGCTGCGCCGCCGCGGTCGAACTGGCGCGCCGCGGCTGCGACGTGCATGTCTATGAAGCCGCCCGCATCCCGGGCGGCCGCGCTCGCCGCATCGACCTGCATGGCCATGTGCTCGACAACGGCCAGCACATCCTGCTTGGCGCCTACCGCGACACGCTGCATGTGATGCACCTGGTTGGCCTGGAGCCGGCCTCGCTGCTGCTGAGGCTGCCACTGCAGATGCGTTATCCCGCCCATGGCAACGGCATGCAGCTGGTGGCACCACGTCTGCCCGCACCGCTGCACATGGCCGTCGGCGTACTCCGCGCACAGGGACTCGCGGCCTCCGACAAGCTGGCCATGGCGCGCTTTGCCAGCGCCACGCGCTGGATGGACTGGCAGCTGAACGTTGACTGCACCGTCAGCGAGCTGCTGGATCGTTTCGACCAGACCGACAGGCTTACCCGCCTGCTGTGGCGACCCCTGTGCATCGCCGCGCTGAACACAGCGCCCGAACGCGCTTCGGCGAAAGTGTTCCTGAACGTGCTCCGCGACAGTCTGGCTGCGAAGCGTCAATCGTCCGACATGCTGCTGCCACGGGTCGACTTGTCGGCACTGTTTCCCGAGGCGGCCCTCGCTTATGTGCAGAAGCATGGTGGTGCGGTGACGCTGGGCGCGCATGTGCGCCAGATCAGCAAGGACAACGGCCGCTGGCGACTACAGGGCGAAGGGGTCAATGCAGTGCATGACGCCATCGTGGTGGCCACGTCGCCGTCG
>CAZCDW010000134.1:1651-7192 GCA_964497485.1 uncultured Bifidobacterium sp. | reverse complement strand
GCTTGAACACGGCCTGTCCGTCCATGGTCAGGAACGCGCTGCCATCAACGGCACCACCGGCCACATTGCCCGGCACGCACAGTATGTCGGTGTGACGGCCATCGGCGTGCAGGCGCGAGGCAAGAATGCCCGGCTCATCGGAGGCCGCAAGCACGACCGCGCCGGCTCCATCACCAAACAGCACGCAGGTGGTGCGATCGTTGAAATCAAGGATGCGCGAGAACACTTCGGCACCGATCACCAGCGCGCGCTTGTGCATGCCCGACTTGATGAAGCTGTCAGCCACGGAAAGCGCATAGACAAAACCGCTGCACACCGCCTGCACGTCCAGCGCCGCCGCGTCATTGGTGATGCCCAGCTTTCTCTGCACCACGCAAGCAGTGCTCGGGAAACCACCGAGGAAGTCCGGCGTCGATGTCGCGAGGATGATCAGGTCGATGTCGTTCGGCTGCAAGCCCGCCATCTGCAGCGCGTTTTGCGCGGCGGTGACGGCGAGGTCGGACGACATCACGCCGGCATCGGCGAAATGGCGAGCGGAGATGCCGCTGCGCGACACGATCCACTCGTCAGAAGTCTCCAGACCTTTTTCGGCCAGCTTGGCAGCCAGCTCGGCGTTGGTCACGCGGTGCGGCGGCAGGCAGCTGCCCGTGCCGACGATGCGGGAATATTTGCTCATGCAGTTTTTGTCTCTGTGACCGGGGAAGATGCCTGCGTATCGACTGATGCAGCCGACGCATGGGGCGCGGTGGCCGACTGTGGCATCAGTTCCGCGATCGAGGTTTCAATGCGCGACAACACATCATGGCGTGCCGCCTCGAAGGCGCGACGGATCGCCCATTCGAAGCCGTAGGCGCTCTCGCCGCCGTGGCTCTTGAACACCAGCCCGCGCAGGCCGAGCAGGCTCGCGCCATTGTAGCGGGACGGGTTCAGCCGCTGCGAAATGTTCTTCAGCGCGCGCTGGGCAATCAGCGCGCCCAGCATGTTGATCCAGCCCTTCTTCAGCTCGCTGGTCAGCACGCCCTTGATCAGCCGGCCCAGCCCCTCGGCCGCCTTCAGCGTCACATTGCCGACGAAACCGTCGCAGACGACGATGTCGGTCGTGCCTTCGAAAATGTCATTGCCTTCGACATTGCCGTAGAAATTGATCAGGCCCTTCGCATGGTCGGCGCGCAGCAGCTCGGCCGTCTGCTTGACCAGTTCATTGCCCTTGATGTCTTCTTCGCCGACATTCAACAGGCCCACGGTCGGACGCGCATGACCTTCGACTGCCGACACCAGCGCCGAGCCCATCAGCGCGAACTGGTGCAGGTGCAGCGGCTCGCAATCGACATTGGCGCCGAGGTCGAGCACATAGGTGGGGCCGTCCTTCTGGTTCGGCAGGATGGTGCAGATCGCAGGACGATCCACGCCAGCCAGGGTCTTGAGCAGGTAGCGGGACACGGCCATCAGCGCGCCGGTGTTACCGGCCGAGACACAAGCTTGCGCATCGCCCGCCTTGACCAGGCTGATCGCGACACGCATCGACGAATCTTTTTTACGGCGCAGCGCGACTTCGAGCGGGTCGTCCATCTCGACCACTTCGGTCGCATTGACGATGCTGATGCGCGGGTGTTGTTCGGCGCCCAGTTTCCTGAGCTCGGCACGAACCACGTCCTCGCGACCGACCAGCACCAGGTGGGCGTCGGGCTCGCGATGGGCGAAAGCTACAGAGGCGGGTACCGTGACTGAGGGGCCGTGATCGCCGCCCATGCAGTCAATGGAGATCTTGACGGTCATGATCGCTGACAGGTCACCGGGACCAGCTGCGAGCTGCCCGGGAGCGCGACCATGACGTGCTGACACTGTGTGCGCATACAAAAACGGCGCTCAGGCCCTGCTCAGGCCGCTGTTGCGCCGAATTGTTGGAAGACAGCGGGACGAATTACTCGTCGTTTTTCGTCTTCAGGACCTTGCGACCACGATAGAAGCCGTTCGGGCTGATGTGGTGGCGCAGGTGGGTCTCGCCGGTGGTCGGCTCGATCGCCGTTGCCGGCGCGGTCAGAAAATCGTGCGAGCGGTGCATACCACGCTTCGACGGGGTCTTTTTGTTCTGCTGGACTGCCATGACGTACTCCTGATTCGGTGAATCTAAAATTTTAACACAAGGGAACGGGATTTCCCCCATTCCCACTTGCTTGCCAATTCCATAATGGCTGGCCGGACTGCGTGGCCTGACGACCACGCAAGCCCTTAATTCTTAAGACCTTTCAGCGCCGCAAACGGCGATTCCGGCTTGTCCTGCGGCACCGTCGGTGCGTCGCCGGGACAGCTGTCGTGGCGCGGCGACAGCGGCAGGGCCAGCAGCGCATCGTCCTCGACCAGCTGCAGCAGGTCTTGCTGCGCATCGCCGACGATGACGTCGATGCTGTCATCATCCAGCCTTTCCTCGGTCTCGTCGGCATCGGCTTCGTCACGCGCGATCACCAGCACCGTGTCGGTATCGATCGCATGTGTGAACGGCGTCAGGCAGCGCTGGCAAACCAGGCTGACCTCGCCCTTGACCTGCATGGACATCTGCGGCGCGCCGATCGAATGGCGACCGCCGCTGATGGTCCATTGCAGCTCACCCGATTTGTCGGCCAGCTCGGCGCCCAGGCGCGCCAGCGTTGCGACAGGCGTCACCCCGGAGCGGGACTCGCCGGTGCGGCAAAACTCGAAACTGTCGACCGTGGTATCGCTCATCTGGGTGCTCCGGACGGCTTCCGCGCCTGTGCCGAAGTCCGGCAGCTGACTGGAAACGCTGGAAAACCAGCTATGATAGCAGGGTTTCGCCGTCCCGGCCTAGCCTTCTCGTTCCGCCCGCCCCCAAACATCCTGATGCCGCGCCTGATCCTCGCCTCGAGCTCCGCCTATCGCCGCGAACTGTTGTCGCGTTTGCAATTACCGTTCGAAGCCATCGCGCCGGACATCGACGAGACCCCGCTGCCCGGCGAGACGCCGCCGGCCACCGCGCTACGGCTGGCTCAGGCCAAGGCCGCCGAGATCGCCCGCCGCGAAGGCCCGGCGTTGGTGATCGGTTCCGACCAGGTCGCGACGCTGGATGGCGAACACATCGGCAAGCCGGGCAACCACGACCATGCGCTGGCCCAGCTCAAAAAGATGCGCGGCCGCGAGACCATTTTCCATACCGCGCTGTGCCTGCTGGACAGTCGGGCCGCCGAGCCGGTCGTACAGCTGCAAGACGTTCAGACGCGCGTGCGAATGCGCGAGCTGCCCGATGCCGAGCTCGACGCCTACCTGCGCATCGAACAGCCCTACGATTGCGCGGGCAGCGCAAAGAATGAAGGACTGGGCATTGTGCTGATCGAAAGCCTGCACAGTGATGACCCGACCGCCCTCACCGGCCTGCCACTGATTGCATTGACGACGATGCTGCGCAAGGCCGGCATCGCTTTTTGCGGCCTGAACAAGGAGCCTGCGTGATGGCCGGCACCTTGTACCTGATACCGAATTCGCTCGGCAGCGAACAGCTCGATGCGGTGATCCCGGCGCCGGTGCGCGAACTGACCGCCCGCCTCGACTGCTTCATCGCCGAGAACGCGAAAACCGCGCGTGCTTTCCTGAAGCAAGTCGCCCAAACGCATCCGCTGGCCACCGTGATGCAGGACATCCGCATCAGCGAGCTGAACGTGAACACGCCGGTAGCGGAAGTGGCCGGGCTGCTGGCTCCGCTAGTGGAAGGCAAGGATGTCGGTCTACTGTCTGAGGCCGGCGTACCGGCCGTTGCTGACCCGGGCGCCGATCTCGTGCGCCTCGCGCATCAGAAGGGCATCACGGTCAAGCCGCTGGTGGGTCCGTCTTCGTTGCTGCTGGCGCTGATGGCCAGTGGCCTGAACGGGCAAAGCTTTGCGTTCCACGGCTACCTGCCAACCGATGCCAGCGAACGTGCCGCACGCATCAGACAACTGGAGCAACGCTCACGACAGGAGAAGCAGACGCAGATCCTGATCGAGACACCGTACAGGAATGAAGCGATGCTGGAAGCACTGGCAACGCACTGCTCGGGCAACACGCTGGTGTGCGTGGCAACCGACCTGACGCTGGACAGTGAATCCGTGGTCACGAAGAGCGCCAGCGCATGGAAGCAGGCCATCGCCGGCGGCAAGATGCCAGCCTTCCGCAAGAAGCCGACTGTTTTTCTGCTGCTCGCTTGATATGCGATCCAAGCTTTACCATGCCCGATCAACAGCTTCGGGGAAATAATCCTGCGCCCCTGCGAGACCGATATTGAAGTAAAGAGATCAAGGCGCTCCAACATTTGAATGAATGACAGGAACAAGACTTCAGCAAATGCTGTCACCCAAAGTGACTGCATCTGAGCGTTATTGTCCACCCAGACTCCGCAGGGCAAGACTCTTTTCCAATTCCGGGATTCCTGTGGCACTGCGCTCTGACGCCGAGACGGGAACGGAAGCTTTCCTAGTCTGCGTCGCATTCGGCTTTGCGGACGATCTCCACATCCACCTTGCGCATCCGTGAAATCAGGTTTGTATTCCCCTGGATTGTTGTGACCAGATTTCCGCCGACATCGTAATCGCCATAGATGCCAATGTGTGCGCCGGGCGCACCGTTGGCGATGAATTGCCCGGTAGGCTGGTCCAGCGGATGCAAGCCGACGACCATCTTGGCGTCGCCGTAAAAGACACCGGTCAGGGGCGCGATCTCACGGCAATTGAAGGCCAGCAGCGCATTGCCGTCATCCCGGAAATTCAACCTGACCTGTGGCCGGGATTCAAAGAAGTGCGTTGACAGTATCTCGACAGGCTTGGTGTTGTGATACGACGCGAAATAGTTGATCCAGCCGCCGATCTTGCGGTAGGTGATGATGGACTGATGCTGCATGAAATTGTAGGCACCGGACTCCGTACCATCCTTGGTCTTGTCGATCGCTTCCAATAAGGACTCGAAATATTTCTTGTTCCACGCGATCGCGACCGGTACGCCAATGGTTGCACGCTCACCATCGACATGCGTGACCGTCTTGCCGACCTTGATGTCGAAGGCCCGACGCGGAAAATCTTTCGCCACCAGCTCAAGCAAACGTGCGGCCGAATCCTGCTTGCTCTTCAGCGACTCTTGTTGCGCGGCCACTCGCGCACCGTCGATGGTGCCCTCAGCCTTGCTCACGTTGAGCAGGCGATCGGCAATCTTGCTCTCGCCCACCCACACATCCATCACCAGCCGGACCTTGCTGCCGACTTTGGCTTCCGACTTGATGCTGAAGTTGTCGATATAGCCGGACGAATACTTCAGGATGTCCCGGCGCACCAGCTCCGTATTCCTGACCTCGGTTTCCGAAACCACCAGTGCACCCACCGCCATTTCAACGGCCAGGCGGAATCCCTCACGCCGCGCTTGCTCCTTGTCATCGGCAGTCGCCTCGACCTGTACGTAGTAGACCTTGCGATCTTCCTTGAGAAGCCACTGGCCCACCGTCAGGGCAATCGACATTGGCGATGGCGTCAGCGCGGACTTCAGGTCCTGCGCCCGGGTCGACAAGGC
>CAZCDW010000134.1:0-1551 GCA_964497485.1 uncultured Bifidobacterium sp. | reverse complement strand
CGAACGCCCGCCAGACGGCCCTTGGCTGTCATCGTCGTGACGGTCTCGGTCAAGGTCTCATTCAGGATTTTCGCCTTGCGACGGGCTGATTCGCTGTTCGCCCCCGGCGCCTTGCGGGCCCGGATGTCCTCTTCGAGCTGCTTGTCCGTTGTCGTGACAGTTTCACCGCCACCTGAAGAGTTGCGCTGAATGTTGTCCTCTGCATCTTCGATCGCGCGCCCAATGAGCTTTACCTTGCGCTCGGTAGCGACTTCATTCCCATAGATGAACTTGACCAGCTTGGCCAGTGCATCGGCCTCAGCCAGGGTTTCGACATTGCCTTTCCAGGCATCGGCTTGCCCGTGAACCTCGATCTTTTCCAACTTGCCCATCAGCGTGTAATGAACCTTGATGCCTTCGTCAGTGAAGTCGGTGGCCAGGCGCTGGTCCTTCAGGCCAGAGGTGGCCTGTTGTTCCTGACGGGGAGCGGCGCAAGCCGCGAGTATCAGTACGGTCGCGCAAACCGCTAGTTTTTTGATTTTCATAATATTATTATTGGCAAAATAATGATTCTTATTTTAATACCTGTGAGATACGGAGGCAGCTATCCGTAAAAATAAAAGGCCCCGCATGTGCGGGGCCTGTTCGATGAGGGGGCGTCTTGCAAAGAGGCCGTACTCAGCGCGGTCGAATCGCCTCGGTCACCATCGTCTTCGCCATCGATTCGCCGACCGCAGCGCCGAACTTCTTCAGCACACGATCCGACAAGCCCTCGCGCACTGTGTAGTCGATCACATCCTCGGCCTTCAGCACATCACGCGCCACACTGTCGACGGTGCCCAGGCCATCGGCGAGCCCGAGCGAGATCGCACGACTGCCCGTCCAGAACAGGCCCGAGAAGATTTCCGGGTTGTCCTTCAGCCGCTTGCCGCGCCCGGCCTTCACTGCCGCGATGAACTGCTGGTGGATCTCCTTCAGCATCGACAGCGTGAACTCGCGCTGCCGCGGATTCTGCTCGGAGAACGGGTCCATCATCGCCTTATTCTCGCCGGCGGTCAGCAGACGGCGCTCGACGCCCAGCTTGTTCATCAGGCCGGTGAAGCCGAAGCTGCTCATCAGCACACCGATCGAGCCGACCACGCTGGCCTGGCTCACATAGATGCGATCGGCAGCGGCGGCGATGTAATAGCAACCGGACGCGCACATGTCCTCGACCACCACATAGACGGGCTTCTTCGGATACAGCTTGCGCAGCCGGGTAATCTCGTCGTTCACGATCGCCGATTGCACCGGGCTGCCGCCCGGGCTGTTCATGCGCAGTACGATACCGACCGAGCCTTCATCGCCGAAGGCTTCCTGCAGTGCGGGCAGGATGGAATCGACCGACGCTGTACTGCTGTCGGAATCGATCTCGCCGGTGATCTCGACCATCGCCGTGTGCCGCATGCTGGCCTGTTTGGACGAAGCTTTCAGGTCGAATGCGGCATAGATCGCAAACAGCGCCACCACCAGCAGGCCCATGCGAAAAATGTTGCGCCAGCGACGATTCGCGCGCTGCTCGTCGAGCATGCC
>CAZCDW010000133.1:6870-7201 GCA_964497485.1 uncultured Bifidobacterium sp. | reverse complement strand
CGGCGGTGATGATGTTGCCTTCGCCGGCGATGATCTCGGTGGTGGCGGTGTCATCAAAAAACACACCGGGCTGGATGTCGGGGTTGCCGGCCTTGCCGATGGCGGCGATGCGTCCACCCTTGATGCCGATGTCGGCCTTCACGATTCCCCAGTGGTCGAGGATGACCGCATTCGTGATCACGGTGTCCATCACATCCTTGTGCGGCAGCTGCGACTGGCCCATGCCGTCGCGGATGACCTTGCCACCGCCGAACTTCACCTCTTCGCCGTAGCTGGTGTGGTCCCGCTCGATCTCGATGAACAGCTCGGTGTCGGCCAGCCGGATGCGGTC
>CAZCDW010000133.1:3330-6860 GCA_964497485.1 uncultured Bifidobacterium sp. | reverse complement strand
GCCGGTGGTAGGGCCGAACATTTCGGCATAGGCCTTGCGGGAGATCTTGCTCATGCGGCTGTCCCTTTCTTCGATGCTTGCTTCGCGTCTTTCAGCTTGCCCATTACCTGGCCATTGAAGCCATAGACCTTGCGCTCGCCGGCCAGCGCCACCAGTTCGACCGTGCGTTCCTGGCCCGGCTCGAAGCGCACTGCGGTGCCGGCGGCGATGTTGAGCCGCATGCCGTAGGCCAGCGCGCGCTCGAACTGCAGCGCCGGGTTGGTCTCGTAGAAGTGGAAGTGCGAGCCGACCTGGATGGGGCGGTCTCCGCTGTTGGCGACCTTGACGGTCACGGTGGGACGGCCGGCGTTGAGCGTAATGTCGCCGTCCTCGATCAGCATTTCTCCGGGAATCATGGGGTCTCCGCTGCGTTCAGGGAATCGGGTGGTGGACAGTGACGAGCTTGGTGCCGTCGGGGAAGGTCGCTTCGACCTGGATGTCGGGGATCATCTCGGCCACGCCTTCCATCACGTCGGCGCGGCTCAGGACGCGGGTACCCTCGGACATCAGCTCGGCGACGGTCTTGCCATCACGTGCGCCTTCCATGATGGCGGCGGTGATCAGCGCCACGGCTTCCGGATAGTTCAGCTTCAGGCCGCGCGCCTTGCGACGCTCGGCCAGCAGCGCTGCGGTGAAGATCAGCAGCTTGTCCTTTTCGCGTGGGGTGAGTTCCATGCTCGTGTCCTTTTTGTCGTAGGGTTTGTCGGAGTATTCGGGTCGTGCAAGGCGTTCAGGTATTCCAGATGCGCAGCTCGGTCGCCTCGCGCTGCAACAGCGCCGGGCGCAGACTTCGCCATGCGGCCAGCATGACATGACGCGCGACTTCACTCGAAGCGCCAAGATAGCGCACCAGCAGCACCGACTTCATCTGCGTGGCGCCGAAACGTCCGCGACCATCGGCGACCTCCGTGCAGCGCTCGCGCAGCGCTTGCATCAGTGGTGGCGACAGCGGCAGGCCAACGGCCACCAGATTTGCGCAGACCGTGTAGCCGGCGAGACCCAGCGGGCTGCGCATCTGTGCGCTGCCGCCAAGCAGCCGGCCTTGTTCCACCCATAGCGGCACACCGTCGCGCTGGATGCGCAGCTTTTGCCGTATGCGGCCGTTGTCGAAGCGCTCTCCGGATGCGGTACGGCCGAAACACAGGATGTCGCTGCCGATGAAGCGCGCATTGCCCTGCAGGTCTATCGAGGTGTCGAGCAGCACGTCAGCATCGTTGAAGAAGATAGTCTCCTGAGGCAGCCATTCGAGTGCCGCATCGGCGGCCACGTGCATGCGCAAGTGCTGTCGCGATACCTGCCCGTTGGCGCGATACCACTTGGCCGCACCCGGAGTCGATACGACAGCGGCAGCTCCCGAATCCACGCCTATATCGATTCGCAATTCATCGCCGCCGACCACGCCGCCTGGCGGATGCACGATGATTGCATGTGCCACTGGAGGGCCTTCCGGATACAAAGCCTTCTGCACCCGCAGCGGGCCGTAGTGTTCACGCCGTAGCAGGCGCGTCGTGTCACCGTTGCGGCCGAAGCCCAGCGACAGCGTGGCCAGCAGATGCCCGGCATTTGCTGGCTCAGGACCTGCGTGCCCGGATACGGAAGGAATTGCTCTCGCCATCAGATGCGACTGCTTTGCTGTTATTCGAGGAGGTTCGCCGTGTGGCAGCGACTATTCGGTAAAGCATTAGCAGCTTGCATGCCATACGATCAGCTCGCAAGTCGCCAGAAAATCGCCCTTGTTTGGTGCAATGAGTGTGCGTAACGCACAATGTCGGTGCGTGACGGCGAGGCGCCGGGAGGCTCAGTCGGGCGCGTCGGTGGGTGTCTCGCTGCGGGAGCGGGCGATTGGGCGCTGCAGCGAGCGCAATACGGCCAGCAGCGTTTTCATCGCATACAGCACGATCAGGGTGCCCGCGAGGTCGCCGACGAACATCGTGGTAAAGCCGCTTAGCAGGTCGGTATAGACGCCGCGCAGCGAGTACCAGATTGAATGCAGCGCTGCATTGGCGAACGCATAGGCGATACCCAGTTGCGCCAGCCTGAGCGGCGTGAGCTGTGCGAGCGTGTCGGGCAAGCCCGCGCGCAGCGCAAGCCGGTAAACGAGAAAAGGCGCGCCGGCCGACAGCACGGTCGAGACCAGTGCCGTGATCAGGTCGAAGGATCCCATGCTGAAGATGACAATGACCATCGACGCGAGCCACAGCCCGATCGCGCCCTCGGCCCCGAACAGCAGCGTGCACAGCATCCGCACGCCGGCGGGCAGGAAGACCCAGCTGGCGCCTGCATGCACCTCGAGCGCATGGAAGACGTAGGCATTCAGGTGGAAGCCGCTGAAATACAACGTAGCAGACACCACGACGCAAGCGAGCTGTGTGAAATTCATCGTTCTTTTTTTGCTTGTTGCGGCGCTCTCGTAGAACGCGATCTTCGCTGAATTAAAAAACCTCGCAGTGCGCTGCCAAGGCTTCAGTTCATTAATATGCTGGTCAGGCTGCGCGATTGTACCTGCAAGGCTGCGCAGGTACCGGCGGCGGACGGGGGCTGGCTTTGCGGTCGAATACAAAAAGCCGGCGCGGAAAGCCCGGCCGGCTGCGTCGTGCGATGAAGCGGATGGTGCTGCTTGCTAGGTAGCGCTTATTTTTTCGAGCGCGCCGCCTT
This sequence comes from uncultured Bifidobacterium sp., assembly GCA_964497485.1. GTDB lineage: Bacteria > Pseudomonadota > Gammaproteobacteria > Burkholderiales > Burkholderiaceae_D > Pernthalerella. Next base: position 4,166 of record CAZCDW010000133.1, on the reverse strand, counting down.
CGCAGTCGCCTGAGAGATTTGCGCGACGGCGTTATCGAGGTTGGACTCGATCGCATCGATCGCGACTTTGGCCGAGCGAGAAAACTGCGTGAAGCCGGAACTGGCGTTGTCGATCGCAGCTTTCATCATCGACACGGCGGTTTCCGAACCGGCCGGTGCGGACTGGCTCATGTCGTCGAGCATGGCCACCCATTGGCGGCTGTGCTGGTTGACCTGGGACTCGGCCGCTTGCGCGAATTCCTTCTGCTTGCCGCGGGCGATGGTGGCCAGATGGCGCGCGTAAGTCAGCGCGATCTCGGCTTGCGGCTGGGCTTGCCGGGAAGCGGTGGCAAGCAGTTCCTGTGCGTCCCTTGCGGCCAGCAGCTGCTGCGCATTGGCGATGCTGTTCTCTAGGCCGGCCTTGGCTGCTTGCAGATTCAGGCCCATGAGTTTCTCGACACCGTCCATCATGGCGTCGGAGACCGAGGTGGCCAGGCTCAGCTGGGCTTCCATCTGGGCGCGGGCAGCGGCATTGAATTGATCGGCAGTGTTGAACATGATGTGTCCTCGTTATGGAATGACGTCGGGTGCGGTGAATATTCGCCGCATCAAGTTGGTCGCAGAAGTATGCTGCAGCGCGGCGGATACTGTTCTGGCAAGCTGCCGGCGTGTCGGGTCAAATGATTGCGTCTTATCAAAAAAATGCGAGTGTCATCGGGATGTCGTCCGCCGGGGTGGTCGTCGGGGCTGCGTTTCCCCCGCCACCCTGGCGCTGGCGTCATCAGACCTCGATCATGAGGGCACGACAATGAATACGACGATAAGTACAACCATGAAAGCGCGCGAATGAAGGCGTT
>CAZCDW010000133.1:0-3230 GCA_964497485.1 uncultured Bifidobacterium sp. | reverse complement strand
ACGACAATGAATACGACGATAAGTACAACCATGAAAGCGCGCGAATGAAGGCGTTCTACAGCGACCGTTTTGTCTTGCCTTTACCTGAGGGTCACCGCTTTCCTATGCGAAAGTACCGGATGCTGCGCGACGCGGTACAGACCATGCTGCCCGATGTGCAGCTCGAGGAGGCGCCGCGCGCTTCCGATGGTGTGCTCGCGCTGGCCCATCATCCGCAGTACATACAGCGCGTCGACAGCGGCGCACTGACAGCGCAAGAGCAGCGAGCGATCGGTTTTCCCTGGTCGCCGGAGATGGTGGAGCGCTCGCGACGTTCCGCCGGTGCCACCATCGCCGCCTGCCGGGCCGCCTTCGAGGATGGTGTCGGTATCAACCTTGCCGGTGGCACCCATCATGCACACGCAGACCGCGGCGAGGGCTTTTGCGTGTTCAACGACGCAGCTATCGCCGCACGGCTGATGCAGGCCGAGCGCCGCGCCACACGGGTCGCGATCGTCGATCTCGACGTCCATCAGGGCAATGGCACCGCGTCCATCCTCGAAAAAGATGATTCCGTGTTTACGCTGTCGCTGCATGGCGAGCACAACTATCCGTTTACGAAGGCCTGTAGCGACCTTGATGTCGCGCTGCCCGATGGCACCGGTGATGCGCTGTATCTCGAAGCGCTCGACAGCGCGCTGGCACATCTGTTCGAACGCTTCTCACCGCAGCTGATCATTTATCTCGCCGGTGCCGATCCACATGAGGGCGATCGCCTGGGCCGGCTGAAGCTGAGCCAGGAGGGCATGGCCGACCGTGACCGGCGCGTACTGTCGCTGGCACAGCGGCGCGGGCTGCCGGTCGCGATCGCGATGGCCGGCGGCTACGGGCATGATATTGACCAGACTGTGGCCATTCATCTGCAAACGGTGACGCTGGCTGCGGCATACCGTCATCGCCGGCAGGAGGCTGCGTGAACGAACTTGCACCCGACAACCAGGTCGCAGCCATCGCCGACATGCCCGGCACTTCCCTGTGGCTGGATATCGGCATGCCCGCCTTGTTCGTGCTGCTGTGGAGCACCGGCTTTGTGGTGGCCAAGCTTGGATTACCCTCATCGCCGACGCTGACCTTCTTGCTGCTGCGTTATGCCGGTGTGCTGGCCTTGCTGTGTCCGCTGGTGCTGCTGATGCGCGCGCCATGGCCACGCGGACAGGTGCGGCACATTGCCGTGGCCGGCGTGCTGGTGCAAGCCGGTTATCTGTCCGGCGTCTGGTGTGCGATCAAACTGGGTATGCCGGCAGGCCTGTCGGCGCTGATCGTCGGCTTGCAGCCGCTGTTGACGGCCTTCGCGGCATCGATCGTTGATGAACAGGTCAGCCGCCGGCAATGGCTGGGCTTGTTGATGGGGCTGGGCGGCGTGGCGCTGGTGGTGCTGGAAAAGTTGACGCCGACCGGTGCATCGGTGCTGAATGTGTCGCTGTGCGTGTTTGCATTGTTGGCCATCACCGCGGGTACGCTGTATCAGAAGCGTCATTGCCCACGCTTTGATCTGCGAACCGGTGCGCTGATCCAGTTTGGCGCGTCGACCATCGTGACCTTGCCGTTTGCAATCTGGCTCGAGGATCTCGACTGGCATTTGTCCACAGTACAATGGACGCGCGATTTCATCATCGCACTCGGCTGGTCAGTGCTGGCCTTGTCGATCGGTGCCATGTTCCTGTTGTTCGCACTGATCCGAAAGAATGCGGCAACCCATGTGTCCAGCCTGATGTACCTGACACCGCCGGTGACGGCTTTGTTTGCGTGGCTGCTGTTCGGCGAATCCTTCGGGCTAGCCGGCATTGCCGGCATGCTGCTGGCGGTTGCAGGTGTAGCTTTCGTCGTGCGGCGGTGACATTCCAGGTGGCTCTCGGCGAGCCAGGCACCAAGGAATCGCGTCGTCGCTGGCACAGCGTACAGTGCGCATGAAATCAGAACAACGATAACGATATCAGGGAGGACGATGAAAGAAGCGCCCAAGCCTCGCTCGCATTTCAGGCATTTTTACCCGATCACCACGCGCTGGTCAGACAACGACGCCTATGGTCATGTGAACAATGTCATTTACTACCAGTGGTTCGATACGGTGGTGAACCAGTTCCTGATCGTGAACGGCACACTCGACATCCGCGAAGGCAGTGCCATCGGCCTCGTCGTCGAGACTCACTGCAATTATTTTGCGTCGGTCGCCTTCCCGGATCCGATCACGGCCGGGCTGTGCGTGACGCGGCTCGGCGATGCCAGCGTCCGCTACGAAGTCGGCATCTTCCGTGACGACGAGGATCTCGCATCGGCGCAGGGCCACTTCGTGCATGTCTATGTCGACCGCACGACCCGCAAGCCGACCCCGATTCCTGCGCCTGCCCGGGCGCTCCTTCAGACCATCGTAGTGAACCCATGATCCAGACCAAAGAACAAACGATCGTCGATGCGGCGATCACCAGCCGCCGCTCCATCCGTGCTTTTTTGCCGACCCCGGTGTCGCGCGACGATATCGAGGCCATCCTGAATGTCGCCGCGCGGGCGCCGTCCGGCTCCAATACGCAACCGTGGAAAGTCTATGTGCTGACCGGCGCGATCCGCGACCGTCTGGTGCAGGCGATCGACGCTGTCTGGAATGACCCTGTGCAGCTTTCGCAGCACAAGGAAGAGTACGACTACTACCCACGCGAGTGGGTGTCGCCTTATGTCGACCGTCGTCGCAAGGTCGGTTGGGACTTGTATGCGCTGCTGGGCCTGACGCGTGACAACAAGGCGGGCATGCATGCGCAGCATGGCCGCAATTTCGCCTTCTTCGATGCGCCGGTCGGCCTGATCTTCACGATAGACCGCGTGATGGAGCAGGGCTCGTGGCTGGACTATGGCATGTTCTTGCAGAACATCATGGTGGCCGCGCGCGGCCGCGGTCTCGACACTTGTCCGCAGGCGGCCTTCACACAATTCCACAAGGTGATTGCCGACGTGCTCGGGCTGCCCGACAGCGAGCAGCTGGTGTGCGGCATGGCGCTGGGTTTTGCCGATACGAGCAAGATCGAGAACAGCCTGGTCACCGAGCGTGCGCCGCTCGGCGACTTCGCGACCTTCCTGGAGTAAGTGCATGAAGAAGATTGCGGTGATTGCCGGCGATGGCATCGGCAAGGAAGTGATGCCCGAAGGCTTGCGTGTGCTGGAAGCGGCCTGCGACAAGTTCGACATCGCGCTCGACTTCG
>CAZCDW010000132.1:0-7208 GCA_964497485.1 uncultured Bifidobacterium sp. | reverse complement strand
TTCGAGGCCGCACTGAAAGGCGCGCGCGAAGTCGGCTTCACGGTGGTGTCGATCAGCGTGTCACTGGTCGCGGTCTTCATCCCGCTGCTGTTCATGGGCGGCCAGGTCGGCCGGCTGTTCCGCGAGTTCGCAGTCACGCTGTCTGCTGCGGTGCTGATCTCGCTGCTGGTATCGCTGACGACGACGCCGATGATGTGCGCATGGCTGCTGAGGCGCAAGGATGAGCAAGACGGTCTCGATGATCAACGGCGCAGCCGCAGCACCGGCATCTCGGTCGCCATCAAGCGCGCATTGGAACGCGGCTATGCGCGCATAGAAAGCACCTATGCCGCCAGCCTCGATGCCGCCCTCGCCCATCGCTGGCTGGTGCTGCTGTCGCTGGCGGGGGTGGTTGCGCTGAATGTCTGGCTTTTCATGGTCATACCGAAAGGCTTCTTCCCGCAGCAGGACAGCGGCTTGCTGTCCGTTGGCCTGCGTGCCGACCAGAGCATTTCCTTTCAGGCGATGCGTGGCAAATTGCAGCAACTGGTCGACATCATCCGCAAGGACCCGGCGGTGGATACCGTGGTCGGCTTCACTGGCGGCAGCCGACCGGGCGGTGGCTACATGTTCATCACGCTCAAACCCTGGGGCGTGCGTACTGAAAAAGGCCAGGATGTAGTCAACCGACTAAGACCGAAGATCTCGCGCGTGACCGGCGTCGGCGTCTTCCTGTCGCCGGTGCAGGACTTGCGGATGGGCACGCGGCGCGATGCGAACACGTTGCAGTACACGCTCAAGAGCGACAGCCTGGCCGACCTGAAGCTATGGAGCGACAAGCTGGCGCAGGCACTCAAAGGCCGACCGGAACTGGTCGACATCGACAATGATTTGCAGGAAAACGGCGTCGAAGTCTTTGTGCGCATCGACCGTGATGCCGCCGCGCGACTGGGCGTTAGCATGCGCGATGTGAACAATGCGCTGTACAACGCCTTCGGCCAGCGGCAAGTGGCGACGCTGTACGGCGACCTGAACCAGTACCATGTGATCCTGGGTGTCAGTCCCGAGTACGCGCAAAGCCCGCAGGCGCTGAACGACATCTATGTGCCGGCACGCGCCGGCTCGGCGCTGGTCGCGAGCAGCAGCGTGGTGGGCGGCGCATCGTCCGGCAGCGGCACGGTGCCCTCTCCCAATCCCGGCACGCGCGATCCGGCCAGTGGCCAGGTGCTCAGCACGGCACCGACCACCATGGTGCCGCTGTCGGCAATTGCCAGCTTTGCCGAGCGCGCGACGGCCGCCACCGTCAGTCATCAGGATGCCGAGCTGGCGGCAACGGTGTCGTTCGCACTGGCCAAGGGCCGCTCGATGAGCGATGCCCAAATCGCCGTGCGCGAGGCCGAGGCCGAGATCGCGATGCCAGCCAATGTGCGCGGCAGCTTCCAGGGCACGGCGCGCGCATACCAGGAATCGCAGGGCCAGCAGCCACTGCTGATCCTGCTAGCCATCGTCACCATCTACATCGTGCTCGGCATCCTGTACGAGAGCCTGATCCATCCGGTCACGGTGCTGTCGACGATACCCTCGGCCGGTGTCGGCGCCGTGATCGCGCTGATGCTGTTCGACATGGAGTTCTCGATCATTGCGCTGATCGGCGTGTTCCTGCTGCTCGGTATCGTGAAGAAGAATGCGATCCTGATCATCGATGTTGCGCTCGAGCTCGAACGCTCGCGCCGCCTGTCGCCGCTGGATGCGGTGCGTGAGGCCAGCATCCAGCGCCTGCGCCCCATCCTGATGACAACCGCCGCCGCAGCGCTCGGCGCCTTGCCGCTGGCGATAGGTTTTGGCGAAGGCTCGGAATTGCGCCAGCCACTGGGGGTGACCATCATTGGGGGTCTGGTCGCAAGCCAGCTGCTGACGCTGCTGACGACACCCGTGGTGTATGTGGCACTCGATCGCTGGCGCCGCCGAGGCCCCGGTGAAAACGCGCTGGCACGCGACACGCGCTACGATAATGACGATCGCGGACCGGGACGTGCCGATACTGCGCCGACCGTACCGCCCGCACCGCAAACACCATGAAAACGACCCAACCCCGCCTCCGCTTCCGATCCCGCCACCGTCCTCGTGTGCTCGCGCCTGCATGCGCGATGGCCATCGCGGTCGCTTTCGGCGGCATGCTCGGCGCATGTTCGATTGGCCCCTTGTACGAGCGCCCTGCGGCAACGGCGACGCCGATTCCCGATCATTACAAGGAGGCCGAAGGCTGGGCCGCTGCACAACCGGCCGATGCGTTGCAGCGTGATGCCTGGTGGCAGGCCTTTGGCGACAGCACGCTCGATACGCTCGCCGCCAAGGTCGCCGTATCGAACCAGAACATCGCCGTCGCCGTCGCCAGCTATGCGCAGGCGCGTACCCTGGTCGGCCAGCAGCGTGCTTTCCTGCTGCCGTCGGTGACGCTCGGCGGCCAGGTCAATCGAAGCAATGGCAAGACCACCCAGCGCGACGTGCAGTTCAACCTCGGCGGAAGCTGGGAGCCGGATGTGTGGGGACGACTGCAGCGCGCCGTCGACAGCGCCGCCGCCAATGCCGAAGCCAGTGCCGGGGATCTCGCTACAGCCACCCTTTCGGCCCAGGGCGAGCTGGTCACCAATTATCTGCTGCTGCGCCAGACCGACGAGCAGCGCCGCCTTCTCGGCAATGCGATCCGAGACTACCAGCGGGTGCTGGAGATCACCACCAATCGCTACAACGCCGGCGTCGCACCGAAGACCGATGTGCTGCAGGCTCAGACCCAGCTCGCGAATGCGCAGTCCGAAGCCGAGGGCCTGCAGCGTACACGCGCGCAGCTCGAACATGCGATCGCCGTGCTGGTCGGCGAGCAGCCCGCGAATTTCTCGCTGCCGGTCGCGACCTGGAATGCGACCGTGCCGCGGGTGCCGCTGCTGATACCTTCAGAATTGCTGCAGCGCCGTCCCGACATCGCCGCCGCCGAACGTCGCGTGAAGGCGGCGAATGAGCAGATCGGTATCCAGCGCTCCGCCTACTATCCGACGATCACGCTGGGCGCCAGTGAAGGCGTCGCCGCAGCGAGCGTCGCGGCGCTGACATCGAACCCGGTCACGCTGTGGTCGATCGGCGTCGCAATGACGCAATCCATCTTCAATGGCGGGCTGGTGAAAAACCGTATCGCCGGTGCCGAGGCAGCGTATGAGGCGACCGTCGCGCAATACCGGCAGACGGTACTGTCAGCCTTCCAGTCGGTCGAAGACCAGCTGGCCGCGACGCGCGTACTTGCGCAACAGGAGACTTTCCTCGCGCAAGCGTCGACGTCGGCCAATGCAGCAGAACAGCAAGTGCTGAACCGCTATCGCGCCGGCCAGGTGAGTTTCCTTGAAGTGGTGAGCGCGCAGACCACAGCGCTGAATGCGCGCCGTGCGCTGGTACAGCAGCAAGGCAATCGACAGGTGGCAAGCGTGGCGCTGGTGCAGGCGCTCGGTGGTGGCTGGGACGTTACACGACCCGTGCCGTAAGCATGCGACGTCACCGTCATGCAGATACCGATGCGCGGCGCGGATACAACAGTTTTTCGCGCCTGCGCAGCATCATGTGGCAACAAATGCGCTAACTGATCTCACGTCCTCGCTGTCAGCCCTCATCTGATGGATGCTTCCTCGTATCGTCATTGCGTACGTACGGGGAGCGTCACTTGCCAGCGGATCCAGCCAATACGAACGCACCAACCTCCGACAATGACATCGCCAGTAGCGAAAGCCCGGAGGTCGATGACTTTGACAATCCATGGAAAGCAGCGATCGAGCGGCATTTCTCATCGTTCCTGCATTTCTTTTTCCCTGCTGCTCACGCAGAAATAGACTGGACCCATCCACCGCTCTTCCTTGATCAGGAGTTGTATAAGGTCGCACGCGACGCAAAGCCGGAAAAACGTATCGTCGACAAGCTCGCGCATGTCAGGCGCATCGATGGCGAACCGGCCTGGGTCTACATTCATCTAGAAATACAAGGCCAGCAGCAGGAAAATTTTGCGAGACGAATGTTCGTCTACCACTACCGTCTGTATGACCGTTATGAACAACCGATCGCCAGTCTCGCACTGCTTACGGATGATCAGCCGCGCTGGCGCCCCGAGCGCTTTGGCTACAGATCACTAGGTTGTGAACTGGCGCTCAATTACCCGGTGGCCAAGCTCACTGATTGGGTCGGCAGTGAGGAGCATCTTGCGGATGACCATAACCCGTTTGCGCTGCTGACACTCGCCCATCTGGCGACACGTGCGACGCGCCGTGATCCGGTCGCGCGAAAGGAAGAAAAATGGCAGCTATTGAAGCACTTGTATCGCAAAGGCTGGACGCCGCAGGAAGTGCAAGATTTCTATCAGTTACTCGACTGGATGATGCGGCTCCCCAAGGAACTTGAACATCAGTTACGGCAGGATGTAAACACGCTCGAAGGAGAAATCACTATGCGCTATGTGACCTCGTTTGAAAAGCTGGCCATGGAGGAAGGCATGGCGAAAGGCATGGCGAAAGGCATTGAGAAAGGCATACAACAAGGCCAGTCCCGGCTGCTGATGCGCATTCTCGCCCGACGTTTCGGGGCATTGCCGCCATGGGCAGAAGCAAAGCTCTCGCAGGCAAGTGCTGAAGAACTCGAGAACTGGCTGGACACGGCACTGGAAGCAGACTCCTTGCCGACTGTGCTTGGCATGCCCGACAGCACGCACTGAGACCGGTAGAAGCACCGGCGGCTACCGGCAAGCGAGCCGGCTGGTACACGTCCAGAACCCGCACTCGGTACCGAGATCCTGCGGCTTCTTCCCACGGGCGGCACAACGCTGTTGCTGCGCCTTCCATGCGTCCCCGGAAAAATCAAAAGCACTGTAGGTGTAATTCACGCTGCCATCCGCAGCCAGCCGTTGCGACGCACAGCCCGACAGCAGCAAGACTGCCAGTAACGCGCCCGTGGCGGCCCTACTGGCAGTCCGCATCTCAGGCTCCGTACCGGCGCTTGACCATCAGCAGCGCGATCACGCTGACCATCGCCATGATGGACAGGTAATAGCCGACATAGGGCAGCCCGTAATTCGTCGCCAGCCAGGTTGCCGCATACGGCGCCAGCGATGCGCCGAGGATGCCGCCTAGGTTGAATGCGAGCGATGAGCCGGTGTAACGCACCTCGGCCGGGAACAGGCTCGAGGCCAGGCCGCCGAGCGGGCCGAAGCACATGCCCATCAGCGCCATGCCGAGCGACAGCGCGAACACCACGATGGACGGGCTGCCCGAGCCCAGCATGGGGCCGACAAACAGACCGTAGATCACGATGCCTATCGAGCCCAACAGCAAGCCCGCGGTACGACCGCGCTTGTCCGAGAGTACGGCAGACACCGGGATGAAAGCCGCGAAGAACAGCACCGAGATCAGCTGCAGCTTCAGGAAGTCGGGACGGGTGTAACCCAGCTTGGAGGTGGCCCAGCCGAGCGTGAAGACCGTGATCAAGTAGAACAGCACGAACTGGCCCATGGCCGACAACGTGCCGAGGATCAGCGGTTGTGGATGCTTGAACACCACATCGATCATGGGCGCCTTCACGCGCTCATGTTTTTCCAGGACATGCTGAAATTCCGGTGTCTCGGTAATGTTCAGACGAACATAAAGCCCGACGAAAACCAGCAGCGCACTGGACACAAAGGGAATGCGCCAGCCCCAGTCGAGGAAGTCCGCCTCGGGCAGCTGCGTGGTCAGGTACAGGAAGACGCTGCCGGACAGGAAAAAGCCCACCGGGCCGCCCAGCTGCGGGAACATGCCGTACCAGGTGCGCTTGCCCGGCGGTGCATTCTCGGTCGCCAGCAGTACCGCACCGCCCCACTCGCCACCCAGGCCCAGACCCTGGCCGAAGCGCAGGATGGCCAACAAGATGGGGGCGGCGATACCGATCGATGCATACGAGGGCAGCAAGCCGATCAGGACTGTCGACAGTCCCATCGTCAGCAGCGAGGCCACCAGCGTGGCCTTGCGGCCGATGCGATCGCCGAAGTGACCAAACAAGGCCGAGCCCACCGGACGTGCGACAAAGGCCAGGCCGAAGGTGGCCAGCGACTGCAGCACCGCGATGGTCGGGTCAGCCTCGCCAAAGAACAGCTTGGGGAATACCAGCACGGCCGCCGTACCGAAGATATAAAAATCGAAGTACTCGATCGTGGTGCCGATCAGGCTGGCAAACAGGACCTTCAGGGCTGAGTTGGAATTGCCCGCGTTGACGGAAGCGCCACCGGCCTGGGCTTCGTGGGCCGTGCCGGTGTGGGTGGCATTGTCTTGCATGTGTCTCGCTCGCTTGTTGTAGATTTTGGTACGGTCGCCGCGCCCGTCCCGGGTCAGGTCGGGCACGTACAACCGCGCGTCATCTTGCCAGCGGCACTCAGGCGGGTCAACGCAAGGATTTTCATCTGAGCCGACCGGTCATGCCGCGTCTGCGCTCACCATCGTGCCAATCGACGATAATCCACGGCTGGCAGCAGTGGCGGCAACGGCCGTCGCTCGGGACATAGGCGCGGCTGAACGCAGCCTTTGCAAATTGCATAGACCCGACTACCCGCCGAGTGCGGAACAATTCAACTATCCCAGACCAATAACGGAGAACACAGCATGTCCTTCTTCCCCGGCTTCACGAATAAGCGTATCCGCACCAGTGGCGGCGTCACCATCAACACCGTCATCAAAGGCGAAGGCGAACCAGTGCTGCTGCTGCATGGCTATCCGCAGACCATGGTCTGCTGGCATGAGATCGCCCCGAAACTCGCAAAGGATTACACGGTGGTGGTCGCCGACCTGCGCGGCTACGGCGAATCATCGAAGCCGAAAGGCCTGCCCGATCACTCGAACTACTCGAAGCGCGCGATGGCGCAGGATATGGTCGACGTGATGAGCAAGCTGGGCTTCGACAAGTTTCATCTGGTCGGGCATGACCGTGGCGGCCGTGTCGCGCATCGCCTGGCGAAAGACCATGGCGAGCGCGTGCAGACCCTGACCGTGCTCGATATCTCGCCGACGCTGAAGATGTTCGAGAGCACCAACCTGCAGTTCGCCACCGCGTACTACCACTGGTTCCAGATGCTGCAGCCCGCGCCACTGCCGGAGAAGATGCTGCAGGGGATCGTGCCCTTCAACATCCTTGGCCGCGTCGGCCGTGAGAATCCGGTCGCGCTCGATCTCCTT
>CAZCDW010000131.1:0-7290 GCA_964497485.1 uncultured Bifidobacterium sp. | reverse complement strand
CGAAAAACTATGCCCCTCCGGCAGCATCGTCATCCCCGCCGGATTGAAGAAGATCGTGCCCGCATCCTCGGCCGTGGCCGCTGCACCGGCAAAGGCATTGCCATTCCCCGAGCCGGTCTGGTTCTGCAGCTGGAAACCTGCTGCTGCTGCCGAGCCTGCATAAGCTGCGCTAATGGCAGCCAACAGCAAGGCCTGGCGGAGTTGCGTCCTTCTCATGTCGTCTCCTTGTGATCGTTTTTGTCAGGGCACATGGCTGCCCGGATGCGGTGAGTTTCACCACTGCAATGATCCTAACGGAAAAAGCACGCCCGTGCACATTTTTCACTTCAGGTAATACCACACCGCCCACAGGGCTGGCCAGCCATGACAACGATCCGGGCAAACGCGGGCTCGCTGATTGGCGCCGGTCGACTGCAGGCTTGTCCGCGCTTGACTACAATCAGGCTCTCCCACCCGGGCAATTCACTGCATAACGATCATGGCCATCAACGTCCTCGGTACCCCGCTGAAAACCTGCTCCACTGACCCAATGACCGGTTTTTTCCGGGATGGCTGCTGCAACACCGACGAGACTGACCGCGGCTCGCATGTGATCTGCGCCGAAGTCACCGAAGACTTCCTGACGTTCTCGAAACAGCGTGGCAATGACCTGTCCACGCCGCGCCCCGAATACCGTTTCCCGGGGCTGGTGGCGGGCAATCGCTGGTGCCTGTGCGCGCTGCGCTGGAAAGAGGCGTTCGACGCCGGCATGGCGCCCTACGTGGTGCTGGAATCCACGCACATCAATGCGCTGAAGTACGTGAGCATTGAACAGCTGATGGCGTACCAGCTGCCGGCCTGATCCGCAATCGATGACGGCCTGAGTCAAAGCTCGAACAGAGGTTTGGGTGCGTGATCTGACGGCCCTTTGGCCTGGATAAAACAACTTACCAAGGCACGCCCTCGGAGCATTGACCATTTGATGCTTCGTGGCGCACGGGGTGGATTTTCTGACGAGAAACTTTCGCCCTGTAAAATAGTGGGCTCGAAATTCCGGTCCGCCCGGAACGGCTGTCGGGTGCTTGTCGCCAGCGGCGGCTCGATCGGCGCCTGTCACTATTAACAATTCGATCACCATGCATTCCTCCGCACAGCAAGCCCCCTGGCAAATCTCGATCGAAAAGATCATTGCCCATCAATCGGTTCAGGCCACGCTGGTGGCGCTGATCTTGCTGAACGCTGCCATCCTCGGCATGCAGACCAGCCACACCATCATGGAGTTGTTCGGGCATACGCTGCACACGATCGATGAAGTCATCCTGGGTATCTTCATCATCGAACTGGTGTCCCTGATGGCCGCACGCGGCACCGGCTTCTTCCGCGATCCGTGGTGCGTGTTCGACTTCATCGTGATTGCGATTGCGCTGGTGCCGGCCACGGGCAGCCTGTCGGTGCTGCGAGCGCTGCGCGTGCTGCGGGTGCTGCGACTGGTGAACAAGGTCGAAAGCATGCGCAAGGTCGTCGCCGGCCTGCTGCATTCGCTGCCCAGCCTGGGCTCGGTGTTCGGGTTGGTGATCGTGGTGTTCTATGTGTTCTCCGTGATCGCGACCGACATGTTCGGCGCCACTTTCCCCCAGCTGTTTGGCGATCTCGGCACGACGGCCTTCACACTGTTTCAGGTGATGACGCTGGAAAGCTGGTCCGAGGGCGTAGCACGTCCGGTGATGGAGCTGTTCCCCTACGCGTGGGTGTTCTTCATCCTGTTCATCCTGATCGCGACCTTCGTGATCATCAACCTGTTCATCGCGGTGATCGTTGACTCGATCAGCACCATCAAGCCGGTTGATCACACTGAAGACCCGGTCGCTGCCGAGCTCCGCATGCTGCGCGAAGAGCTGGCCGAACTGCGCGAGGCACTGGCACGCAAGCGCTGACTCGTGCTAATGAGAAGAGCGCCGCAGGATCACTCCATTTTCTTGTCGCGAAACTGAGTGATTCGCGCGGGGGCGCGCCTGGCGCCTCGAACAGGCCGCCTGGATAAGACGGTACTTCGAATCGAAATCACGATCAGCCCAGAACTTCACAGGATGATCGAGCGCGCCGCCGATCTGCAAAGACTCGCAGTGGAAGATTTCATTGTCGATGCACCGTTGGCGGCATCCCGTCAGGCTACTCAACCACCTGCACACATCACGGCGACCTTCACTGACCAGGAATGTTTTGCCAAGGCCCTACTATCACCGCTGACACCGAAGAACACATTGAAGCGTGCGTTCAACGCCGTAACGAACTCATCGCCTCTGATTGAGAGAGGCTTCACTTCAAGTGAAAGCCCCCAAATCAAGCCCTCGCCATCCATGGACTGATGACGTCGAGTCCCACGTCATCAAAGTCCGCGACATTGCGGGTGACGATTTTCATTCGGTGAATGATGGCTGTGGCCGCAATCATCGCATCCCGCTCGGCGCGCTTGTCGGGCACATGCAGTTCAGCGCATTTGCGCGCGATGGATAAATCGAGCGATAGCACTCGCCCTACAAAAGAAGGCAGCACCTGATTCTCCAGCCAAGGCCGCAGCAAGGCGCCCTGTGCAGGATCGCGCCGCTCCATCGCCAGCACGCCCATCTCCAACTCGAGCACGGTAATCACCGACACATAGACCGTTTCCGGCGGCACGGCGCTCGCCCAGGCGACGACGTTCGGATCAGCCTTGCCTGCCGGTGCCTTCCTGAGTTCGGAAATGACGTTGGTATCGAGCAGGTACATCAGCGCAAGTCCGCCTCACGGCTCTCGCTACCGAGCTTCGGCGGGTCGAAGTCGACGTCACCGGCCATGCCAAGCATGTCGACGATGTTGCGCGGCCCGGCGGCCATGCGCTGATACAGCTCGAACGACATCAGCACATGGGCCGGCTTGCCGCGATCGGTGATAAACACCGGCCCCTCGTTGGCGGCACGCTTGGCACCGCTGGTGTCCTGATTGAATTCCCTACTGGAAACGGTCTTGCTCGTCATGGCGAACCTTTGCTCCCCATATCAATGTAGATACATTACTACATTTGGATAATATGATCCAGAGCTTTTCCACAAGGCTTCAAGGCCGCAGCAAAGCTGTTCCCGCGAGGTATCTCATTGCTGGAAGTCTCACCACCGACGTTTCGTCGTTGTGTTCAGTCGACAAAGCTCGTCCCCAGCCATGACGTTGTGCGTAATCAGATGCAAATGTACGGCATTTAGCCGTACAATGAGATATTCAAGGAGAACCGTCATGCCCGCCAACAGCGCCCGACTTGAAGCCAGAATCAGCCCTGAGCTGCACACCATGCTCAAACGCGCCGCCGAGCTGCAAGGCCGCTCGGTGACGGACTTCGTCGTCAGCACGGTGCAAGAAGCAGCCCGCCAAACGATCCAGCAGTCCGAGATCATTGCCCTATCCGTGGCTGACCAGGAATGCTTTGCCAACGCCCTGCTGTCGCCACCCGAGCCGAATGACGCCTTGAAGCGCGCCTTCAAGCGCCGCGCTGAACTGATTGCTTCCGAGTGACCCAACCTCGGTTCAGGGTTGTCCCGCTCGACGGTGAACACAACAGATCGAGCTTTCACAGCGGCTCGGTGCCGCTCGACACCTACTTCCATCGTCAAGTCAGCCAGGACATCAAACGGCGCGTCACCGCCTGCTTCGTCGCACTCGACATGGAAGGTCGGATCGCCGGCTACTACACCCTGGCATCAGCCAGCATCAACCTGAGCGACCTGCCCGAGGCCTTAGCCAAAAAGCTGCCGCGCTACCCGACGGTGCCAGCGGTGCGAATGGGACGTTTGGCAGTTGATGAAGCATTCAAGGGATGCGGGCTGGGTGGTGCGCTGTTAGCCGATGCATTCGCTCGTGTTCTTGAATCCGAGATCGCAGCCTACGCGCTTGTCGTGGATGCAAAAGACGATACGGCGGCAGACTTTTATCTGCATCACGGGATGATTGCCCTCCCGTCATCAACGCTGACCCTGTTTATGCCGGTCACCAAAGCCAAATCACTGATTGGCCCGTAAGGTCCGGAAGACTTCGCGCACGATGCCCAGCGCGATCAAGCCAATCAGGAATTGCAAAGCACCCTGCGCCGGCTTGCCGCTCAACTCGACACAGGCGACGAGGCCGTACAACAGAGGGGCAGCCACTGCCAGAGCAGGTTCATGCTCAGCCGATCAGGTAAACATTGAGGTCGTCACATTCGACGAGATTGCGCTTGCCGGCGCAATCCTCAATCTGAGCATGGCTGTATTTTTGAAATCGAATGAGACTATCAAGTCCTCTGCGAATCGAGGACGATGGCATTAGAGATTTTTTTGGGGCATCGGAGACGACCGTGGCCCAAGACAGCTGATCACATAACCGCAACACTTGACGTGAACGTGGCGTAAGCCGTCTCTGCAAGGCGGTCAAGCGAACAGCGGCACCAAAAAGGAAAAGGGCCGATGTCTATTCGACATCGGCCCTTTTGTTTACTGCTAATAATGGCGCGGCTGGCAGGAATCGAACCCACGACCCCTTGGTTCGTAGCCAAGTACTCTATCCAGCTGAGCTACAGCCGCGAAGAAAAAGATTATAGCAGGGTTCTTTTTGTTTTGGGAAGCTGTCTGGCAATTTGGCAAACTTATTGCTGCTGTCGTTTGGGACGATGATAGACATCATGCCCCGCCTCATGGATCTGCTGGCGCAGTTCGCGTCGCTCCTCGGGCGAGAGCTTGGGCGCCGGGCGATTGCCCTGCTCATCGCGTCGCCCATCCTCGCGCCGCGCCTCATCGCGTCGCTCGCCTTGCGCTGCGTCCTGGCGCGACCGGCCGTCGCCCCGCCCGGGGGGCGGTTCGGCATGCGCCGGCCCCAGTGCAAGGAGCAGCGCGGTCAGGCTCAGCCAGGTGGTCAGGCGCTTCATGATGTGATGTCTCGGATGTATCTCAGCCGGGTGCGTTCGCCTTGTATCGCAAGGCCCATGGCGATAGTGTACTTTTGTTCGCTGCCCGACGACGGAAAAGCCTTGCACGAAGTTTGTAAAGCTTTGTAATACCCCCGGCCTGTCGATAGAGCCAGAATCGGGTTCGACGTTACCATACGGCCATGAACCCGACAAACCCCGTCAAGCCCGTTCCCTCCAAGCGCACCCCGGGTGCGCAGGCCAAGCTGCTCATCGTCGATGATGATGCCCGCCTGCGCGACCTGCTGCGACGTTTTTTTGCCGAGAATGGCTATGCGGTGCAGGTGGCCGCCAGCGCTGTCGAGATGAACCGTCTCTGGATACGCGAGCGCTTCGACCTGCTGGTGCTGGACCTGATGCTGCCCGGGGAGGATGGCATGTCGATTTGCCAGCGCCTGCGCGGCGGCGGTGATCACACGCCCATCATCATGCTGACGGCGAAGGGGGAGGATGCGGACCGTATCGCCGGCCTCGAGCTCGGCGCCGACGACTACCTCGCCAAGCCCTTCAACCCGCGGGAGCTGCTGGCGCGGGTGTCGGCGGTGCTACGACGCGCGACGCCGGACGATATTCCAGCCGCGCCGTCCGATCATCCGGAAAGCTATGTGTTCGGCGAGTTCGAATTCGACCTGGAGAAACGCACGCTGCTGAAGAAAGGCGAGCCCGTACCGCTGACCAGCGGCGAGTTCTCGGTGCTGAAAGTACTGGCCCGCCATGCTCGGCAACCGCTGTCGCGCGAGAAGCTGATGGAGCTTGCACGGGGTCGTGAATACGAAGTCTTCGATCGCAGCCTGGATGTGCAGATCTCGCGGCTGCGCAAACTGATCGAACCCGATCCTTCCACCCCGCGCTTCATCCAGACCGTCTGGGGACTGGGCTATGTCTTCATCCCTGATGGCACCAAGTCCTGACGCCAACGCCGGTGCGCGCGACATGCTCGCTGAGCAAGCGCAAGCGCCGCAAAAGCTGCCGTGGCTGAAGAGCGGCCTGTTCTGGCGCACCTTCTTCCTGCTGGCCTTCCTGATCGCCGCCAGCATGGCGGCCTGGGTCGCGAGCTTCCGCGTGGTTGAGCGAACACCCCGTGGCGAACAGATTGCCGCACAAGTGGTCTCCATCGTGACCATCACGCGCGCTGCGCTGCTGCATTCGGCGCCGATGCTGCGGCGTGAGCTGCTGTTTGAACTGGCCACCAGCCAGGGCATCCGCGTTTATCCGAAAGAGCCGGATGATGAAATCGAGCCGCTGCCCGATCGCGCTCTGTTCCGCGTGGTCGAGTACAACGTTCGCGCAAGGCTCGGTGCCAATACCGAGTTCGCTGCGTCCGTCAACGAGATCCCGGGCTTCTGGGTCAGCTTCTATATCGACGATGATGATTACTGGCTGGTGCTGGACCGCAGCCGCATCGAAGTGGCATCCGGCATCCAGTGGATAGGCTGGGGCGGCGTCACGATCTTGCTGTCGCTGGTCGGCGCTGTCTTCATCAGCCGCCTGATCAACCAGCCGCTGGCACGCCTGTCAGCGGCGGCACGCGCGATCGCGCGCGGCAAGGCCCCTGCCCCGCTGCCCGAAAAAGGTCCGGCCGAGATCCGCGAAGCCAATCAGAGCTTCAATCAAATGGTGCATGACCTGCAGCAGGTGGAGTCGGATCGTGCCGTGATCCTCGCCGGTATCTCGCATGACCTGCGTACGCCGATCGCGCGCATGCTGCTCGAGGTCGAGATGGCCAGGCTGCCTGACGATGCACGGCACGGCATGCAGTCCGACCTCGCGCAGATGGAAGCCATCATCAGCCAGTTCCTCGACTATGCACGCCCTGTCGAGCCGGGGCAGTTTGCGAATGTCGACTTGTCGGCCTTGCTGGCCCGCGTGGTGCGCGATGCGGGTCGCTCGACCGAGCTCTGGCTGCATGGCGACATCGCACCCGGCCTGCAAGTGCGCGGCCATGCGACCGAACTGTCGCGCGTGGTCGAGAACCTGATCGAGAACGCGAAACGCTATGGCAAGACGGCCGGCAAATCCGTCAGCGAGCTGTCGGTGTCAGCGCAGGCCAGCGGCAACGAGGTCATGATCGAGATCGCCGACCGCGGCCCCGGCCTGCCCGAAGACCAGATCGCGAACCTGCTGCGCCCGTTTACGCGGCTCGACACGGCACGCAGCGAGGCCAATGGCGCCGGGCTGGGACTGGCCATCGTCGACCGCATCGTGCACAGACATGAGGGAAGACTGGAGATAAAAAACCGCGAGGACGGTGGCCTCGCGGTTCGGGTGTGGCTGAAAGCGGCCGGCTGACCGATACGGACCGAAACGCTGTGGTTCAGCTGAGATCCTTTAACAGCGCCGACAGC
>CAZCDW010000130.1:0-7326 GCA_964497485.1 uncultured Bifidobacterium sp. | reverse complement strand
AGCTGGTTCGCCTACAGCGGCGACGCGGAAACGATGCGGCGCGAGATCGCGCGCTTCAATCCTGACGATCTGCCCGGCTATGAACGCTTCGTGAAGGCTGCGGATCAGGCCTGCCTGCTCGGCTTCGAAGAGCTGGGCCACAAGACCTTCAATCAGTTTTCCGATTTGCTGGCCGCGCTGCCGAGTATGGTGCGCATGCAGGCTTGGGAAAGTCTGTATGACATGGTCGCCAGATACATACGCGACCCGAAGCTGCGCATCGTGTTCAGCTTCCATCCGCTGCTGATCGGCGGCAATCCGTTTTCGGTCACGCGCGTCTACAGCCTGATCAATACGCTGGAGCGCCGCTGGGGCGTGCACTGGGCCATGGGCGGTACCGGCGCGCTGGTACAAGGCCTGGTCAAGCTGCTTGCAGAGCGCAACGTGAACATCCGGCTCAATACACCAGTGACCCGCATCCGCGTCGAGCAAGGCCGCGCAACCGGCGTCGTACTGGAAAATGGCGAGACATTGGAAGCCGACATCGTGGTATCGAACGGCGATGCGGCCTGGACTTATCGTAATCTGATCGAACCGCAGCAGCGCCCGCACTGGACCGACCGCCGCATCGACAGCCGCAAGTATTCGATGAGCCTGTTCGTCTGGTACTTCGGTACCAACCGTCGCTGGGAAGATGTGCCGCATCACATGATCATGCTGGGTCCGCGCTACAAGGGGCTGCTGGATGACATGTTCAAGAAGCTCAAGCTGGCCGACGATTACAGTCTTTACCTGCACCGCCCCAGCGCCTCCGATCCGAGCATGGCCCCGCCCGGCTGCGATGCGTTCTACGTGCTGGCGCCGGTACCGCACCTGGGCAGCGGCACCGACTGGGCCAGCGAGGCCGAAGGCTACCGGCAGAAAATTCAACAAACGCTGGAGAGCACGGTGCTGCCGGGCCTGGGCGAGCATATCGTTACCAGCCGCATCACGACACCGCAGGATTTCCACGACCGGCTTTGGTCGCATCGCGGCGCTGCGTTCGGCATGGAACCGGTGCTACTGCAAAGCGCGTGGTTCCGCCCGCACAATCACAGCGAAGACGTGCGCAACCTGTACCTGGTCGGTGCCAGTACCCATCCGGGTGCCGGAGTGCCCGGCGTGCTGATGTCGGCGCGCGCCATGGCCGAGAGCGTGCCCGATGCCTGACGCTCCCAAGACCATCGATCTCGCCGCCTGCGAAGAATTGATGCGTGGCGGTTCCAAGTCCTTCTTCGCCGCCAGCGGTCTGTTGCCGCAACGCGTACGCATTCCGGCGATTGCGCTGTATGCGTTCTGCCGTGTCGCCGATGACGCGATCGATGAGCACATGGATGATCCGCAGGCGCTGGGCAAGCTGCAGCAGCGGCTGGATGCGATCTATGCGGGCGAGCCGGGCGACATCATCGAAGACCGCGCGATGGCGATGGTCGTGCACCGCTACCGGATACCACGGGCCTTGCCCGAGGCGCTGCTTGAAGGCTTTGCGTGGGATGCTGCGGGCCGGCGCTACGAGACGCTGGAAGATCTGCATCACTATTGCGCAAGAGTGGCCGGCAGTGTCGGCGCGATGATGGCGATGGTGATGGGTGTGACCAGCCCGCATGCGCTGGCGCGTGCGTGCGAACTGGGCAACGCGATGCAGCTGACGAATATTGCGCGCGACGTCGGCGAAGATGCGCGCAATGGCCGGCTCTATCTGCCGCGTGCCTGGTTGCGCGAAGAAGGCATCGACCCCGACGCCTGGCTGGCCGCACCGAAACACACGGCAGCGCTGGCGAATGTCACTGGCCGCCTGCTGCTTGAAGCCGACCGTCTCTACACACTCGGCGCCACCGGCATCGCCGAGCTGCCGCGCGACTGCCGTGGCGCAATCCTGGCTGCCGCACTGATCTATGCCGACATCGGCAGCGTGATATCCGCGCAGGCGATGGACTCGGTGAACCGGCGCGCCGTGGTCGGCAGCGCACGCAAGCTGACGCTGCTGTGCCTGGCCAAAGTGCGTGCGCAGCTGCCATCGAGCTGCGCACGTGATGCGGCGTTACCTGCGATCGCTTATCTTTCCGAGGCCTGCGCTGCGGCGAACCTGAACCGCAGCCGCAACGGAGTGA
The DNA here is from genome assembly GCA_964497485.1 of uncultured Bifidobacterium sp. Lineage (GTDB taxonomy): Bacteria > Pseudomonadota > Gammaproteobacteria > Burkholderiales > Burkholderiaceae_D > Pernthalerella. The sequence goes on along the minus strand of CAZCDW010000130.1, from coordinate 5,197 downwards.
TGCCGAAGCGCAGCTTCGATGAACGCTGCGAGTGGCTGATCGACCTGTTCGAACGGCTGTCGGTGCCATCCGGCAGCTACTCGGATTCGCAATAGGCCAGATCAGGCGCCTGCGTGGTGCCGTGGCGGCGCGGCTACCTGTTAATGCGCAGGTCCCTGGTGCAAGTCGAGGTCGGTTAGTCTGAAGTAAAAAGTCTGCAATCAAAAATTTGCGGGCTTTTTATTTGGATCAATCTCTGATCAATCGAGCCAGTTTTCCGCTTTAATACCCGGGTACTTTTCGAAATCTTTCAGATTATTGGTCACAACGATCACGGATAGTGCTTTCGCGTGAGCGGCTATCAATTTATCGAGATGATCCTTCTTGCTCTCGCGTGTCGCCAACCGAATCGGCCCGTATGCCACACCCGCTTGTTGATCGAATGGCATCACGGGAATATCCTCGATCAGTGATGAAAGGTTTTTGGCTTCACGCTTGGGGTCTTCGGATACCGAAGCGCCATAGCTCAGCTCAGCGAAAGTTATAGCGGACATGACGACCTCACCGACGTAGCACTGGTCGAATCGGGCGGCAACCTGTGCAGGCTGATTTTTCATCAGGTAGATGCACATATTGGTATCCAGCATGTACTTCGGGCTCACAGCAAATCTCGCTCAGCCTGCTCCTGCTCGCCTCGGCCTTCTGCAAAAAACTCAGGGGAGAACCGCGCAAATTTGTTGAGCACTTTGCCAAGCGTTTTTCTGGCGGGTCTGATGCGAATCTCTTCACCCTGACGCTCGATTTCCAGTTCAATATCCGTGCGCTCGTAAGCCAGATCGGAGGGAATCCGAACCGCCTGAGAATTGCCGTTTTTGAAAATTTTCGTGGTGTGCATGTGAATACCCGAGGATCGCTTCAGCCAAGAATTTAGCGCAGAACCGCTCCAAAGTAAACACATGGATGTACAATGCTCCGGAGCAACACAGTTCAGATCCCACACCGAGGTGGATACCGGCCACGCCCGCTTTGAATCAACCGAAGCGTGGCATCCTGAACGGCAACATGCGCTGCACGATGGGTGACGACAGACGCGGCACGTTCAGCGTCTCGTGCATGCTGATCACACGTTCGCCAAACAGGCTGCTGGCCAGCAGCGAGCGCTCGTAGAACGGTGTGTCTTCCAGCATGTCGATCACACGCACGATCGAACCTGCATCGCTGCGCATACGGCGCGCAATGCGCCAGCCCGTCTTTGGCAGCGTGTGGCGCGGTGGCGGCTCGAAGGCCTCGATGCGACCATCGGTGAAGAAGCGCAGACCAAGCAAACGGTCTGCCCCCTGCTTCTGCTGTACGTCATAGATCACGGCGGTCGAACCATCGGAGAGCGTCGCGCGCGACCAGTCCCATTCACTGAACGCGCGTTCGATCGGTTCATCACCTTCATTCGAATCCAGATACGCATGGCCCTGCCATCGCAGTGCGGGCTGTGCCAGCTCGACCTCGATCCGCGCACACGGCGCGATCGGACCCCAGCGATGGCGCCCCTGGTCATCCAGTGGTACATGCAACGTCGACAGCGCACCCGGATGCACGCGAACCGTGCCGCGCACCGGGAATGGCAGCGGCACGCCGACCTCGCGGATGTCGATCACCAGCGCGCTGCCATCCCAGCGCAGTTCGCTCGGGCCAATCACGAAGCGCTGCGCATCACGCATCATGCTGCGCCGGCTGCGCTCAGTCATGGTCCAGCGCCGCTTTGCGCCATACAACGCGACGTTCAGCGCGCAGTGATTATGCGGGTCACCCTGGCCACGTGCCAGCGCGCTGCGGTAATACGGCGAGAATACGCTGCCGACAAAGGCAATGATGGTCAGCCCGTAATTACCGCAGTCGCTCAGCGCATCGACATACCACCAGAGATATGCACCCGGCGCGACCGGCTGGTCGAATCGAGGTGTGCCATCAGCGTCGCGGCCGCCAGCTGGCCAGACATCGCCGCCATCGGCACGCCCGGCCCCGGATGCACGCTGCCCCCCGCCGCGTACAGCCCCGGTATCCGGGTCCGCGCCCCGTTCCTCGAGAACGCAGACATCCATCCATGCGTCGACCTCCCGTACAGCGCCCCCGCGCTCCCCGGGAACAGCCGCTGGAAATCGGCCGGGGCCGTGCGCAAGCAATTCTGCGGCGTGCGCCTGATAGTCAGGCCGTAGCGGGCCAACAGGGAAAAAGTATGGGACTCGCATGCGTCGATCTCCGATTCATTGAGGGGGCGGCTGTCCTGCGCCGGCGCATTGACCAGCACCAGCAGCCGGTCACGCTCGGGCGTGGACGAGGGATCGCCCCTGTCTTGCGCGCAGACATAGACGGTGGGTGTGCGCGGCAAGCGAGAACGCGCGAAGATATCGCCGAATTCATGCGCATAATCCGGCTGGAAAAATACGTTGTGTCGGTCGAGACGGAAGCGGCCGGTGGTCTCGGCATGCACGCTCCAGGTCAGTGCCGACAGCGAGCGCTGTGACGGCGACAATGGCGACGCAGCGCGCCGCATGCCATCACCCAGCAGTCCGAGGCCCAGCGCCGACAGTTCGCCGTTGAATACCACGCTGTCGGCGGCGATGCGCTCGCCGGACTCGGTGATGACGGCACTCGCGCGCCCGCCATCGGCTTCGATGCCGGCCACGCGCTGACCATAGCGCAGTGTCGCGCCCTTGCGCTCGGCCAGTGCCGCCAGCGAGCGTGCCAGCGCATGCATGCCGCCATCGACCGACCACACGCCATCGAGCTCGACCTGCGTGACCAGCATCAGCGTCGCCGGTGCTTCCCATGGCGATGAGCCGCAGTAGGTCGCGTAGCGCGCAAACAGTTGCTGCAGCCGGTAATCTTGAAAGTGCTTGCCCAGCGCATCCCACAAATTGCTCATCGGCCCCAGCGCTGCGAGTACCGCGAGGCCCTTGAGACCGAGGTCGCCCGACATGCTGGCCAGCGTCGGCGATTGCGAGCGGATGAACGGACCTTCGAGGGTGTCATAGACCTCGCGTGCCTGCCGGCAGAACTGCACGAAGCGCGCCGCCTCTGCCGGGCCCGCAAAGCGCGCGATCGCATCGCGCGACTGCGCGGGGTCGGCGAACAAGTCCATCTCTTCGCCGGGGCCCCATGCATGACGGGCGAGCACGGGCAGCGTCATCAGCTTCAGTTCTTCATCGAGCGATGTACCGGCCGATGCATAAATCTGGTCGAACACCCAGCGCATCGTGAACACGGTCGGCCCGCTGTCGATCGCAGCGCCATCGACCATGGGTTGCCTCATTTTGCCGCCCGGCGTATCCGCTGCTTCCAATAGCGTGACCGACAGGCCGCGCGCGGCCAGTTGCAAGGCCGCGACCAGGCCACCGACACCGGCGCCGATCACGACAACCTTGTGCTCGCCACGGTGCTGCAAGGGCTCAGCCATAGTCGCGCCCCTTCCAGCGGCCTTGCAGCGTGATCGGTGCAAAGCGCACGAACATGGATTCGGAGAAGAACTGGTGCCGCCATGCCGCCTGGATCGCGGCCTGGTGCGCGCCGGTGCGCGCATACGCATCCATCGCTTGCGCATTGCGCCACAGGCTGAACGTGGCCTGCCGCAGCAGCGGCGCCTCGCCCAGTCCGATCGCCAGTTCACAGCCGGGTGCGTGCGCGAGGTCGGCTTGCGCTGCCGGTGCATGGCGCCAGAATTGCGCGGCGCCACCCGGCCGTATCGATGCGCGTGTCAGGGCAGCCAGTGGCATGTCGGCCGGCACCGGCTCACCGGATGCGAGCGCAACGCCGTCCCAGCTGCCGCGCGCGCTGGCGGGGCGCAGTGCCGCGATCAGGCATTCATCGCTGCGCTCGCGGTATTGGTCGGCGAGTGGCGAGGCTATGAAGGCCTGCGCGTCGGACAAGTGATCGAAGATGCAGAAGATGCCCTGATGGGACGCACTGGGCGCCAGGCCAAAGCCGCCATCACGGCCGCTGCCCAGGGTCTTGAAGAAACGCAGGCCGGGCTCGCTCTGAGGCAACCAGCGCGAAAATGCGAGGCGATTCCAGCTCCACGGCCAGTGCGCCGGCCGCAGATGGGCCAGCAGCAGCAGCGCCACGCCGTTGATCGCAGAAGAGGACGCAGCCTGCCGGGTACCGTGGCCGATGGGTTCGGCATCGACTGCCTCGCGTGCGCCCATCCGCCACTCCTGAAAGAATGGGCGCCGCATGCAGCGGCGCCCGGTTTACTTCACTGCTGCGGACTGAACCCGTCGCTTACTGGTTCAGTTGCTTGATGGTGGTGGCCAGCTCCGGATAGCTGCCCAGCATCGAATAGCCATACAGCGGCTTGTACGCACCCTGGTGGCAGGTCGCGCAGCTGACCTTCGCGACATCGCCGCCCGGTCCCTTACGCTCGACCGGGAACACATCCGTCAGCGGCTTCATGTACTCGTTGTTGACGTCACGTGCCATGCGGATGCCGTGATACGCAGTGATACGCTGCGGCGGGCTGCTTTCCCAGCTCTGGAAAGAACGGGTGTTGTGGCAGTAGGTACAGTTCACGCCCAGCGAGGTCGACATGTGCGTCATCAGGCCATAGGTCCACTCGGCCTGCTTGATCGACGAGCGGTTCCCGGTCGGCAGCGCGGTCGGGCCATTGACACGAATCGGCTTGTCTTCCAGCAGGTAAGGCGTCAGCGGATCGGTCGGCAGCGACGACAGGTTCACCAGCTTGCCCGGCGTGTTCTGGCCGGCCAGGTCACCGATGAAGTCCGCCTTCTTGTCCTGCTCGAGCGGCGTGAACCAGACCTGCGAAGGCACCGGATTGCCGCGGTGGCAGGTGTAGCAGGTGACGCCGGTGTTGCTGACATGGTTCTGCCAGTTGCCGTTGATGTGGCGCGTCATCTCGATCATCTTGCGCGCGACGGTCTTCGTGTACTTGCTGTCTTCTGCGAAGTTCTGCGGATTGTGGCAGTACGCGCAGCCCTCTTTCGGCGCGACCCAGGCGGTCATGGCCGTCATGAGGCCGATGAACTGGCCGGCTGACACATCGCCGAGCACCTGTACGTTCTGGTACGCGGTCTTGGCGCGCGGGCCATCGGGCGACGCCGGTGGCGGTGACGGTGGCGCCGTGTTGTTGGCGTCCATCGCAGCGACCTTGCTCGGGTTGTAGACCTCGACCATGCCGGTGCCGCGATAGCCGTGCTGCACGCTGTCCATC
>CAZCDW010000129.1:0-7345 GCA_964497485.1 uncultured Bifidobacterium sp. | reverse complement strand
AACCTGTTGGCCTGTCCTTCTACACGCTGGGCCAGCGCAAGGGCATAGGTCTGGGCGGCTCGAAAAAACACCGCGATGCCGACGGCAACCATGAAGCCTGGTACGCCGCGCGCAAGGACGTGACCGCCAACACCCTGTACGTGGTGCAGGGCCACGACCACCCGTGGCTGCTGTCCGGGACCCTGGCCGCCGGCCAGGTCAGCTGGGTGGCCGGGGAGGCGCCGCAGGACGGACCACTGTCGGCCAAGACCCGTTACCGTCAGCCGGACATGGCCTGCCAACACCAGGGACTCGGGACCGATCGCTTTGCGCTCCAGTTCCCGCAGGCACAGTGGGCGGTCACTCCGGGGCAATCGGCGGTGCTGTACGACGGCGACGTTTGCCTTGGCGGCGGCATCATCGACACCACTGGCGCCTGACCCGTATTGGCGCGGGCCGTTGCGCCCGCCCACCCCTCCTTTTTCCCCCCAAAAAAAGTACTTGCCAGCGGTCGCCCTATCGTCAATAATCTAAACGCGAATTGTTCGCATTTACGGATTCAGAACGACATGAGCAACAACCCGACGCATGGTCCCGTGATCTCGCCCTACTCCGGCGGCGAGTCCCGGCCACCGCAACGGGTCAAGCTCGGCGAGCTGTTGAAGCAGATGCGGGAAATCGAGATCGACCACGAAGGAAAGATCTACCGCCTGCGGCTGACGCAAGCGAACAAGCTGATCCTCACTGCCTGACCGGACAACAAGACCATGATCGTTTGCATCTGCCATAACGTCTCTGACAAAGCCATTCGTGCCGCGGTCGATGGCGGCGCCACCTCGATGCAGGAAATCCGCGCACAGCTCAATGTTGGCAGTTGCTGTGGCAAGTGCAATGCGTTCGCCAAGACTCTGGTGCGTGCGCACCTCGAAGACACCCGCATCATTGAACTGAAGCGCGTACCGGCCGCTGCGTAAGCAGCACACCCCCACACGCAGACCTGCGGACCCTGGTGTCCGCTCCATCCAACAGCCAGCCATCCAGTTCTGCCGGACAGCCAGCCACCCGGGTACCGACACCGTCATGTGCCCATCGCTGAAAGCTTTGTTCCGGCATGAACCACCACCTGAAACCCTTGGGCGCCCTGATGGCAGGGCTGGCCTTTTGCAGCCACTCCGCTCTGGCGGCCGATACAAGCACCAAAGATGGCAAGACAGAAGGCTTGCTGCCCAGTGTCGAGGTCAATGCCAACCGTGATCAGCCCGCCTACGTGACGACCAGGACACGCGTCGGCAAGGTCGAACAAGATCCGCATGAAATACCGCAAGCCGTCACCACCGTGACCAGCACGCTGCTGCAGGAGCAGCAGGCGTCGTCGCTGCAGGAAGCGATGCGCAATGTATCGGGCATATCGTTCAATGCAGCCGAAGGCGGACGCGCCGGCGACAACATGAACCTGCGAGGCTTCTATACCTTCGGCGACATGTATCTCGACGGTATCCGCGATACGGCGCAATACAACCGCGAGACCTTCAACCTCGAGCAGCTCGACGTGCTGCGCGGTGCCGGTGCGATGCTGTTTGGCCGCGGTCAGGCCGGTGGCGTGATCAATCAGGTGACCAAGACCCCGCTCGATGTCGACCAGTACCGTCTGACGGCCAGCAGCGGCTCGAACGGTTACCGCCAGGTGACCGCCGACATGAACAAGTCCATCAGTGAAGACACCGGCCTGCGCGTGAACCTGATGGATCGTGCCGAAGGTAGCTGGCGCAGTAATCCGGTCTCGGGCGCGGAGCCCGATATCCACCGTACTGGTGCCGCCATCAGCCTCGCGTTGAACCAGGCCAGCAATCACAAGTTCTGGCTGAACCATTACTACTTGCGTACGAATGACAATCCGGATTACGGCATCCCGTTCGACAGCGTGACCCGCAAACCGGCGACAGCCTTCCGCGACACCAGTACGCAGGCCGGTGTGCTGACGGGCGTCGCACTACCGTCAAGCTATTTCTGGGGCACCAACAAGACCTTCGACAGGAGCGACACCTCGATGAGCACGCTGGTGCACCAGTGGCAAATCGATGAGGTCTCACAGTTGCGTACCCAGCTGCGGTATGCGAACTATGACCGAAGCTACTGGGCCAAGACGCCGAGCATTGTCGATGCACCGAACGCGTCCGGAGGCCGCGTGGGTACCGGCGGGACAGCGGCCGGCAACCAGACCCGCATGTCGTATTACGACACGTTGACACTGCAATCTGATTACAGCCGCAAGTTCGAATACCTCGGCATGAAGCACATGTTGCTGGCCGGTGTCGACTATCTGTACGAAGACAGCTGGCGCAATTCGCTGCTCAATTTCGGCACGGCCACGGCACCGGACTACCGCCCATATCAATCGTCGATGGCAACGCCCAGCAAGTTCAGCGGCGACTCCTATGCGGTCTATGCTCAGGACACGGTCGAGTTCATCCCGAAGTGGCGCGCCACTGCCGGCGTACGCCGCGACCAGATGAATGCCAAGTACTTGAACGGGGCCAATCTGAACTATGGCGAGTGGAGCTACCGCAGCTCGCTGTCCTATCATCCGACCGATGAATCGCATTACTACCTCGCCTACAGCGATTCGTTCAGCCCGACCGCTGACCTGTACCAGCTGACGGTCACGCCGAAGCCGCCCGAGCGCAGTGACGTGGTCGAACTTGGCGCAAAATACATCCTGTTCGACGGCGACCTGACCCTGCGCGGCGCGCTGTACCGTGCGAACAAGGTCTGGGAACGTAACGCCGACCTCGAAGCGACGACCGCTCCGATACTCACCAGGAAGCGCCGCACCGACGGCATCGAGGTCGAGGCCGCCGGCCGCATCACGCGCCAGTGGGAAGTCTTTGCCGGCGTCGCGCTGATGGATGCCACCATCCTGCAGGTGGCCGATGGTGCTGCCGCCGGCCTGGTCGGGCAGCGAGCGCGCAATACGCCACGTTATACCTACAACCTGTGGACGACTTACAAGCTCGACGAAAACTGGAAAGTCGGCGCGGGCATCGAGGCCAAAGGTGATCGCTATGCGTACGTGCCCAGCAGCGGCACGCTGCCGACTCTGGCACCCGGAACGAGCTTCCATCCCAACACGGCACCCGCTTACGAGCGAGTCGATGCGCTGGTCTCGTACGAACAATTGCGCTGGGGCGTGAAGCTGAACGTGAAGAACCTGTTCGACAAGACTTATTACGATTCGGTGTATGACAACGGCGGCTTCACGGTGCCGGGCCTGCGCCGTACCGTGATCGTGACGGCCGAATTCAAATACTAAGCCTGGGGCGCTATCACCATGATCGTGACGATTCCTTCGCTGCTGACGCCGGATGAAGTCGGGCAAGCGCAATCGCTGCTGAAGGAAGCGGCATGGTCCGATGGCCGCATCACCGCCGGCGCACAGGCTGCGCTGGTGAAGAACAACCAGCAGCTGGCCGAAGACGCTCTTCCCTTGCCCGCGCTGCGTACGCTGGTGCTGCAGGCACTGGCACGCAACGCCACCTTCATGGCCGCGACCTTGCCGCTGAAAGTGCTGCCGCCTTTCTTCAATCGCTATGCCGGCGCAAACAATGCGTATGGCGCACATGTCGACGGCGCGATGCGGCAGGCGCCCGATGGCAGCTATGTGCGCTCCGACCTGTCGGCCACGCTGTTTCTGTCCGATCAGCACAGCTATGACGGCGGTGAACTTTCGATCGCCGATACCTTCGGCACTCACCGCATCAAGCTGCCGGCAGGCAGCCTGGTGCTGTATCCGTCATCGTCGGTACATGAAGTCACACCGGTCACGCGCGGCGAGCGTGTTGCCTGCTTCATGTTCATCCAGAGCATGGTGCGTGACACCGCACAAAGGCGGCTGCTGTACGAAATGGACATGGCGCTGCTGCAGCTGCGCGAGACGGTCGGTGAAACCGCGCCCGTGGTGCAACTGACGGGCACCTATCACAACCTGCTGCGACAATGGGCGAGCAATTGAGATCGGTACGATCATGAACCCCTTGCCCTCCACGCTCGCAGCCTATGCGCATCAGGCGCAGGCACAGCTGCCAGCCGAGGTCTGGGATTACTTGCAGGACGGTGACGGCCGAAGCCGGCTGGCGAATCAGGCGGCCTTTGATGCGATTTCGCTGCTGCCACGCCCGCTGGCCGATGTGCGTGGCGGCCATACACGCATCGAGCTGTTCGGACGCACCTATGCACACCCACTGATGCTGGCACCGATCGCCTACCAGCGATTGTTCCATGCGCAGGGTGAAGTCGGCACCGCACTGGCGGCGCAGGCGCAGCAAGCGGTGATGCTGGTCAGCAGCCTCGCCAGCCAGCCGCTGACTGACATCGCCGCGACAGGTGTGGATGCCTGGTTCCAGCTGTACTGGCAGGCCGGCCGCGAGGCGACGCTGCGCCTACTGCGCAAGGCCGAAGATACGGGCGTGCAAGCCATCGTGTTCACGGTCGACGCGCCGGTGAAGCGCGCGACGCTGAACCTGCCCGCAGGGCTGTGGGCCGTCAACCTTGAGCCAGAGCCGGCGTTGCCAACGATTGGGCCAGGGCAGAGCGCAGTGTTCGACCAATGGATGCACATGGCTCCGCGGTGGGATGATCTCACCTGGTTGCGGGCGCAGACGCGCTTGCCCTTGCTGGTCAAGGGTCTGCTGCATACTGACGATGCGCAACGTGCGCTGGATCTGGGATGTGACGGCCTGGTGGTGTCCCGACATGGCGGCCGGGTACTGGACGGCATCCCGACTGCGCTGCCCGTGCTGCAGCAATTCCGAAAGCAATTCGGGCGCGATACCGTGCTGCTGTTCGACGGCGGCCTGCGCTCTGGTACCGATGCGTACAAGGCGCTGGCTCTCGGCGCCGATGCCGTTATGGTAGGCCGACCCTATGTGTGGGGACTCGCGGCTAAAGGCCCGATGGGTGTCGCGCATGTGATCCGTCTGCTGCGCGACGAGCTGGAAATGACCATGGCCTTGATGGGGAATCCCTGCATCGCTGCCATTCGCGCGACAGACATGGGCGCTCGCCACAAGGAATGATTCGCAATAACGAAATGCTGCCCGGCCATCACAGCTGCCGCCAGCTGCGGTAACATCGCTGGCACAATCATCCCCGCTTAGAGGCACCCATGAAAGGCGATCCGAACATCATCAAGCTGCTCAATGACCAGCTGACCAATGAGCTCACCGCAATCAACCAGTACTTCCTGCATGCACGCATGTACAAGCACTGGGGCTTCGGCAAACTCGCGAAGAAAGAATACGAAGAATCCATCGGCGAGATGAAGCACGCGGACAAGCTGATCGACCGCATCCTGATGCTCGATGGCCTGCCCAACCTGCAGGCACTGCACAAGGTGATGGTTGGCGAGAACACGCCGGAGATGCTCGACTGCGACCTGCAACTGGAAAAGACGGCTCAGGTCACCGTCAAGGATGGTATCGCTGCATGTGAAGCGGCGCGTGACTTCGTGTCGCGCGAGCTGTTCCAGCACATCCTCGACGATACGGAAGAGCATATCGACTGGCTGGAGACGCAAAAAGACCTGATCGACAAGATCGGCCTGCAGAATTATCTGCAATCGCAAATGGAAGACGAGTAAACACCCGGCATCACAGGCTCTGGGCATTCATTGTCAGGTCGCCGGAAAACGAAAAAGGAGCCTGCAGGCTCCTTTTTCATTGCATCACCTTCAACGCGTCAGGCAGTCGGCACTGTCTCGCGGAACGACGAGCGCTCCGAAAGCTTGTCGTACAGGCGGGCCAAGTTCGGATGGTCATCGCGCCACGCGATCTCGGGGAATCGGAAGGCCAGCCAGCCCAGCGTGCAACCGACGGCGACATCGGCCAGCGTGAAATGCGCGCCGGCACAGAAGGCCGATTCGCCCAGTCCGTGCGCCATCGCCTTCAGGCCATTGCGCACCTTGCCGAGCTGGCGCTCGACCCATTCTTCGCTCTGCTTTTCCGCAGGGCGCAAGATGCGCTCGAGGCGCATGTTGATCGCCGCATCCAGCACACCGTCGGCCAGTGCTTCCCAGCATTTGATGCTGGCGCGCTCGCGGCCCGAATTGGGCAGCAATTTGCCGACCGGTGACATCGTGTCCAGGTATTCGACGATCACACGAGAATCAAACATGGCACCGCCATCTTCCATCACCAGGCAAGGTACTTTGCCCAAAGGATTCGATTCATTGATCGTGGTGGCAGGCGACCATACGTCTTCCAGCACGAAGCTGAAGTCCAGCTTTTTTTCGAGCATCACGACGCGGACTTTGCGTACGTAAGGGCTGGCAAGCGATCCAATCAGTTTCATGGCGAAATCGCAGAGAGTTGCGGTGTTGCGGGGACGCGATTATATCATTGGCAAAACTTGTTGAATTGCCCATTCGCAGTCTGGCAACGCATTGCCGACATACTGTCCACCGCCGCCAAAACACGGGACCGTCATGCTGATGTCCATGATGTGATGGCAGTTTGCCTGCAAAATTCGCCCCCGGATGGCCGGGGCAAGCCTGCGGTCAACGCCGGGACAGCCCATGCGCGAATGGTAAAATCCCGGACTTTCCGAAATCTCCCGCGCGGCTTTTTCGCGCCTCTTCATCATGTCGCTCTCCCCGCTGTCCGCCCTGTCGCCGCTCGACGGCCGCTACGCATCCAAAACCGATCAACTGCGCCCGCTGCTGTCCGAAGCTGGCTTCATGCATCACCGCGTGAAAGTGGAGATCGCCTGGCTGCTCGCGCTGTCCGAAGCCGGTTTCGACGAGCTCAAGCCCTTCTCCGCCGACGCGCGCGCACTGCTGGAGAAGCTGGCAGCCGACTTCAGCGAAACCGATGCGGCGCGCATCAAGGAGATCGAGGCCGTCACCAACCATGATGTGAAGGCCGTCGAGTATTGGCTAAAAGAAAAAGTCCAGCACGTGCCGGAGTTGGTGAAAGCTTCCGAATTCATTCACTTTGCGTGCACGTCGGAAGACATCAACAATACCTCGCACGGCATGATGCTCAAGGCTGCGCGCGATCAGGTACTGCTGCCGTCGCTGTCGGCTGTCATTGCGAAGCTGACCGACATCGCCCATGCGAACGCGAACCTGCCGATGATGTCGCGCACCCACGGCCAGCCGGCCAGCCCGACCACACTGGGCAAGGAAATGGCCAACGTCGTCGCGCGCCTTCAGCGCGCTGCGAAGCGTATCGCCGGCGTCGAGATCCTTGGCAAGATGAATGGCGCGGTCGGCAATTACAATGCGCACCTGTCCGCGTATCCTGACCTCGACTGGCCGGCGTTTTCGAAGAACGTGATCGAACAGCGCCTCGGCCTCACGTTCAACCCGTAC
>CAZCDW010000128.1:0-7352 GCA_964497485.1 uncultured Bifidobacterium sp. | reverse complement strand
GTCATGTTCATCAGCAGCCCGGAGGACACCGCGACCAGCGCCTCGTTCCTGAACGCGCCGGTGGCGAAGGCATTCGGCTCGCCGTCATAAACCGCGACCTCGGGCATGCCAATGCCAGCGCGCTGCGCGAGGCGGCGCACGGTGTCGAGCAGCCACTGCTCGGTCGCGTTTTCTGGAACGTCGATGACGCGCGCGCCGGTCGACCATTTGGCCATCGGCTTGCTCATCAGCAGCGAGATGATGGAGCCAGTGAAGCCGACCACCAGCGAGAACACCAGCAGCATGCCCACGTTCAGGCCCTGTGCCGACAGGAAGCGGTCCACGCCGAGCACCGACAGCACGATGGACAGCACCGCCACGACGGCGATGTTGGTCAGCACGAACAGCAAGATGCGTTTCATAGAGGTTTCTCCGATTACGAAGGGTCTGGACGACAGCCCCGCGACCAGCGCAACATCCGCGCCGGCACACCGGCCGTACACCCGTCATTTTGGGGGTAATTGTTGTTTGACAAGTCAGGAAAAACCGAAAAATCTCTTAGCTATGATGAGATATTTTCTCACCAATCATGCCACACCGGCGTCAGGCCGGACGGCAGCGGCGGCAAGGCACCCAGATCGACGCGGGATTCGCCGGGACCGTGAAAGTCCGAGCCGCGCGAGGCCAGCAGGCCGCTGCGTTTGGCGATGTTCGCGAACTCGCCGTATTGGTCCGGCGTGTGGCTGCCGGTGACGACTTCGATGCCCTCGCCGCCCAGTTCGCGGAAACGGTCGATCATGGCCCATAGCTGCAGGTCGGTGAAGGGGTAGCGTCCGGGATGCGCAATGACCGCGCGGCCACCGGCGGCACGTATCCAGCTGACCGACTCTTCCAGCGTCGCCCAGCGATGCGGCACGAAACCCGGTTTGCCCTCGACCAGATAATTGTCGAACACCGCGGACACGGTCGGCTTGACGCCCGCATCGACCAGAAAACGCGCGAAATGCGTGCGGCCCAGCATCTCGGGATTGTCCGCATACTGCAGCGCGCCCTCGAAGGCGCCGGGAATGCCGGCCTGATCGAGCTGCCGCGCAATCTCGCGGCCGCGCAGCAGCCGGCCATTGCGTACCGAGTCCAGACCGGCGCGCAGGGTGTCATTGTTCTCGTCAATGCCGAGGCCGACAATGTGCACGGTCTTGCCGGCCCAGGTGATGGAAATTTCAACGCCTGCCATGAACCGCAGGCCAATGTCCTTGGCCGCTGCTCGCGCCTCGGCAATGCCACCGACTTCATCATGGTCGGTCAGGGCCCAGACTTCGACGCCGTTGGCCTTCGCACGAGCCGCAACCTCGGCCGGCGCCAGCATGCCGTCAGAGACATTCGAGTGGCAGTGCAAGTCGGCATTGAGCATGATGGGGTTCGACAGGAGAAGTGTTGCGCAGAATGTCGCGCGACGACGTCCATCCGGCGCGCGACGATTCTTACTTCGATCAACGTGATTGTACGCGCATGGCCCCGCTCGCGCAGGATGGCGCCAGGCCAGCCGGACTTGCTTTTGCGCTCGGGCGTGCAGGTCAGCGTTGAAGATCAGCCCAGAAAATCCTCAATGACGCGCGCCAGCGCCTCCGGCTGGTCATGGTGCAGCATGTGGCCGGCATCGCCAATGATCTCGGTGCGCACATCGCGAATGAACGCCTTGCGGCGGTCAATTTCTATGCGCGCCGTGTCCTTTGGTCCCATCCAGCGCCAGATATCGGTGTCAGCCGCCTCGACCCACAGGACTGGCGCCGTGATCTCGGCCCAGCAGGCGGTGACTTCTTCGACGCGGTACAGAATCGCACTGGTAATCTTGTGCGCCGGATCGCCAAGGATGTCCCACTGCCCTTCTGCGTTTTGCGCAGCCCAATGTCCGGACAAGAAATTCGCGCGTTCGTCGGTCATGCGCGGGTTATTCTTCTTCAGGCGCGCGGCGACATCGGCCTGAGTCGGATAGGGCCGCATCGTTGGTGGCGCACGCAACTCATCCAGCCACTGTGCATAGCGGCGCGGCGCGTGCGCCGGTTTGGTGGCGGGCAAGCCAAAGCCTTCGAGATTGATCAGTTTTGCAACCCGCTGCGGCCGCACGCCCGCATAGATCGCCGCGACATTGCCGCCCATCGAATGACCCAGCAGGTTCACCGGCTCATCCTTCGCATAATGATCAAGCAGCGCATCGAGGTCGCCGAGGTAGTCCGCAAACCAGTAGCAATCGCCATTGACACGCTCGGTCAGCCCGAAGCCGCGCCAGTCAGGGGCGATCACATGCCAGTCGCGCTCCAGGCAATCGACGACGAACTGGAAGGATGCAGCCACATCCATCCAGCCATGCAGCATGAAAATCCTCGGTGCACCCTCGCGCCCCCAGTGACGAACATGGGTGCGCAGCTTGCGCAGCGTGATGAATTCGGAACGGGAGGCTTTGACGGGGATGCTCATCGGCTTCGATCAAGTAGGTGGCGGTCTTGCAGACCTGCGGGCAGACAGGCTTACAATCTGGCGCAACGCGCACAGACAATAGCGCGACGATTATAAGGGAGACCCCATGAGCGCAAAGCGCCCGCACCGCAGTGCCGCCACCAGCGCGAAACGCGTGAGCCTCGGTCACTACGACGCGCTGTACCGCGATTTCCGCTGGCATGTCCCGGAAAACTTCAACATCGCGTACGCCTGCTGCGCGCGCTGGGCCGACGACCCGGAGCGGATCGCCATCGTCGTCGACGATCCTGAACAAGGCGATCGCGCAGTCAGCTTCGCGCAGCTGCAGCGCGATGCGAACCGTCTGGCCAATGTACTGCGCACGCTGGGCGTGACGCGCGGCACGCGCGTAGCCATTGTGCTGCCACAGCGCCCGGAAGTCGCGGTTGCGCATTTTGCCTGCTACCAGTTGGGCGCGATCGCCATGCCGATGTCGGTGCTGTTCGGCCCCGACGCCCTCGCCTACCGGCTGCAGGACAGTGAAGCAGCGGTACTGATCGCCGACCAGACCGCCATGTCCAATATTGATGCTGCACGCACCACTGGCGACGGCTGCCCGGCGCTGGCGCGGATCATTGCCATCGATGTAGCCCGCGACGACCTGATCGACTGGCATGCAGCACTGGCCAGTACGTCGGATCAGTTCACGCCCATCGCCACGCAGGCCGGCGATCCGGCGCTGCTGATTTATACCAGCGGCACCACCGGCTCGCCGAAAGGCGCGCTGATGCCGCAGTCTGCACTGATCGGCAACCTGCCCGGTTTCGTCGCTTCGCAAGACTGGTTCCCGCAGGACGGCGACGTATTCTGGTCACCGGCTGACTGGGCATGGACGGGCGGGCTGATGGATGCCTTGCTGCCGACGCTGTTTTTTGGCAAGCCCATCGTCGCCAGCCGCATGCGCTTCTCAGCCGAACATGCGTTCGCGCTGATGGAAAAGCATCGTGTGACCAACAGCTTCCTGTTTCCGACCGCGCTGAAGATGATGATGAAGGCCGTACCCGCACCGAAAAAACAGTACGACCTGAAACTGCGCGCGGTGATGAGCGCCGGCGAAGCGGTGGGCGATACGGTGTTCCACTGGGCACAGTCGGCGCTGGGCGTGACCGTCAACGAGATGTTCGGCCAGACCGAGGCGAACTACCTGGTCGGCAATTGCGCCATCCATTGGCCGGCACGTCCGGGCAGCATGGGCCGCCCCTACCCCGGCCACCGTATTGCGGTACTCGATGATGACGGCAATCCCGTACCGCCGGGCACGGTCGGTGAAGTGGCGCTGCACCGATGCGATATCCACGGCCACCCCGATCCGGTGATTTTCGTCGGCTACTGGAAGCGTGACGAGGCGACACGCGACAAGTTTCGCGGCGACTGGCTGCTGACGGGTGACCTGGCCGAGGTCGATGACGATGGTTACCTGTGGTATCGCGGTCGCGCCGATGACATGTTCAAGGCCGCTGGCTACCGCATCGGACCGTCGGAAATCGAGAACTGCCTGATCAAGCATCCTGCCGTCGCGAATGCGGCCGTCGTGCCCAAGCCCGATGCCGAGCGAGGCAATCTGGTGAAGGCCTTCATCGTGCTGACCGAAGGTAGCTTGCGCGGTGCCGCGCACGACGCAGCCCTGATCGCCGAGCTGCAGCAGCATGTACGCGGATTGCTCGCGCCGTATGAATATCCGAAGGAGATCGAGTTCATCGATGCGTTGCCGATGACGACCACCGGCAAGGTGCAGCGGCGCGTGCTCCGGCTGCTGGAAGAGGAAAGGGCAAGAACGACGCCCTAGGCACGCAATGCGGCTAGTTCTTCCTCGGTGAAACCGGCCGCGCGGCGCGCGTCAAGGTTGAACGGCCCTTTCAGCACGGGCGCATTGTAGCGACGCGCCATCTCGGGATAAATCGCGATCGGATCGAGGCCTTCGCGCTCGCACAGCCAGCTGTACCAGCGATTGCCGATCGCGACATGTCCCACCTCGTCGCGCAGGATGATGTCGAGTATGGCCGCCGCTTCCGCATCACCGGCTTGCGCCAGCTTGGCGCGCACTGCCGGCGTCGCGTCGAGCCCGCGTGCTTCGAGGGTGCGGGGCACCAGCGCCATTCGTGCGACCGGGTCATCGCGGGTCTTGTCCGCCATTTCCCACAGGCTGTTATGTGCGCTGAAGTCACCATACGCAAAGCCCAGCTTGCGAAGGTGCGCATCCAGCAGTGAAAAATGCAGTGCCTCCTCGGCAGCTACCTTCAGCCAGTCGCCGAAGAATGCTTCCGGCATCGCATCGAAGCGCCACGCCGCATCGAGTGCGAGGTTGATTGCATTGAATTCGATATGGGCCAGCGCGTGGATCAGCGCCGCGCGCCCCTCGACTGTGTTCATCGGACGACGCCCGACCTCGCGTGGCGGCACCAGCGCCGGCCGTTCAGGCCGTCCCGGAATGTGCGCAGGATCGGGGGCGTGATGCCGGCCGCTTGCGACTGCCCCATCATCCGGGACGGCGAACTCAGGCAAAGCTTCCGCGGCCAGCCATGCTGCGTGCAGCGCGCGCGTCTGTTCAGCCTTGGCACCGGAGTCGGTCTCGCACAGGCAATGCAGCGCAGCCGCACGCCAATTGGCCAGCGCAGATACAGGAGATGGGGTCATGCGGTCAGGGTTAAAATGCAGGCCATTCGAAGTATTCCATTGTAATTCCGAACGGACCTTTTCCCACCTCGAAGACACCATGGCGATCTACCAGCTCGGCGACATATCGCCCGACATTCATGAAACGGCCTATATCGTCGACACTGCCACCGTGATCGGCAATGTCGAATTGAAGGCACACACCAGCGTATGGTTCGGCGCGACGCTGCGTGGCGATACCGAGCGCATCAGTATCGGTGAGCGCAGCAATCTTCAGGAGGGCGTGGTCGTCCATACCGACAAGGGTTATCCGCTGACGGTGGGCAGCAATGTGACCGTGGGCCACCAGGCGATGCTGCATGGCTGCACCATCGGTGATGGCAGCCTGGTCGGCATACAGGCGGTGATCCTTAACGGCGCAAAGATCGGGCGCAATTGCCTGGTGGGTGCCGGCGCGCTGGTCACCGAGGGCAAGGAATTTCCGGACAACTCGCTGATCGTAGGTTCACCGGCCAAAGTCGTGCGCACGCTGACCGACGAACAGATCGCCGGCCTGATGGCCAGCGCCGAACTGTATGTGAAACGCGCGGAAAATTACCGCGCTAACCTGAAGAAACTTGGCTGATCGAATGGGCGATACCCTGCAAAGATTCATGTTCGACAGCTCGCCGGTACGTGGCGAGCTGGTCGAGATTTCCGACGCCTGGCAACAAGTACAGTCGCGCCGCACCTATCCGGCACCGGTCGCCACCATGCTTGGGGAGATGATGGCAGCCGCTGCGCTGTTGTCGGCCAACCTGAAATTCAATGGCGTCATCATCATGCAGATCCATGGCGATGGCCCGGTACAGCTACTGGTGGTGGAATGCGATTCCTCGCTGCGCATGCGTGCGACGGCCAAGATGGCTTCCGATGCGGACATTGCCGACGATGCGAGCCTGCTCGACCTTGTGAACCAGAACGGACAAGGCCGCTTCGCGATCACGCTCGATCCGGCTGACAAGCTGCCGGGCCAGCAAGCCTATCAGGGCATCGTCTCGCTGGACGGTGACTCGGTCGCGACGGTGATCGAGAATTACATGCTGCGCTCGGAGCAGCTCGATACCCGATTGTGGCTGGCCGCCGATGACAAGGTCACGCGCGGCCTGCTGCTGCAGAAGTTGCCGCATGAAGGCGGTACTCCGTCGCCGCAAGCCGACAATGACCGCTGGGACCATGTGGTGATGCTGGCATCGACGCTGGGCACCGAAGAAATGCTGAGCACCGACATCATGACCCTGCTCAATCGCCTGTATTGGGAGGAGCAGGTGCGCGTGTTCGAGCCACGCATCCCTTCCTTCCACTGCGGCTGCTCGCGCGAAAAGGTCGGCAATATGTTGAAGATGCTGGGCCGCGAAGAAATCGAATCAGCGCTGGCAGACCTGGGCAAGCTCGACATCGACTGTGATTTCTGCGGCCAGAAATACGCTTTCGATGCAGTCGATTGCGCGCAGCTGTTCACGACCGACATGTTGGCGGATGCGGTGCAGCAACCGGGCAAGCAGCAGCATTGATGCTCTGGCGGGGATGAAGACGCGAGGTGGACAGCCTGCGAGCAGCGGCCAGCTTCTCATGCTGGCTTGAAGGGCAGCGTCGTTGATTACTTCGCCGCTTCGGTGACTGAAGCGCTTGCGGGCTGCGACTTGCTCGCGCCCGGTTCCAGCACTTGCACGAAGATCTCGTTTTCCTTGATCAGGCCGAGTTCATAGCGCGCGCGCTCTTCGACTGCGCCCGTGCCCTCTTTCAGGTCCTGCACTTCCGACGCGAGCTTGTCATTGCGCGCCTTCAGTTCCTGCTCCTTGGCCAGTGCCGAATCGAGCTGGCGCGACAAATCCCACACGCGCAGCCAGCCGCCCTTGCCCAGCCACAGCGGGTACTGGATCAGGATCAGAAGTGCCGTCAGGCAGATGAGGATCAGGCGCACAGGGCGATCTCAGCAGGCGCCGGCCGGCTACCCGCCAGGGCAGCGGCCGGCGAGCGGCGTCAGCGCAGGTTGTAGAAGGCCGAACGGCCCGGGTCGCTGGCGATGTCGCCAAGGTCTTCCTCGATGCGCAGCAGCTGGTTGTACTTCGCCATGCGATCCGAACGCGACATCGAGCCGGTCTTGATCTGCAATGCATTGGTGCCGACCGCGATGTCGGCGATGGTCGAGTCCTCGGTCTCGCCCGAACGATGCGAGATGACCGCCGTGTAGCTGGCGCGCTTGG
>CAZCDW010000127.1:0-7424 GCA_964497485.1 uncultured Bifidobacterium sp. | reverse complement strand
GAACCCGAAGGGTCGTCGTATCGAAACCCGCTTCCCGGATCCGTCGGCGAACCCGTACCTGTGCTTCGCAGCGCTGCTGATGGCTGGCCTGGACGGCGTGCAGAACAAGATCCACCCGGGCGAGGCAGCATCGAAGGACCTGTACCACCTGCCGCCGGAAGAAGACGCAAAGATCCCGACCGTGTGCTCGTCGCTCGACCAGGCACTCGAGGCACTGGACAAGGATCGCGAGTTCCTGACCCGCGGCGGCGTCTTCACCGACACCATGATCGACGCCTACATTGAGCTCAAGATGCAGGAGGTCACCCGCTTCCGCATGACCACGCATCCGATCGAGTTCGACATGTATTACTCGCTGTAATTTCCTCACGGAATTACAGTTTCACCGGCAAGACAAATGAGGCAGCTTCGGCTGCCTCATTTTTTGCCCGTAATGTTGTTTTATTGATAAATTTGAAGTGCGGAATTCTGGTATATCCATGGCATGAGACCTGGCGACAGGCGCCGGAACAAGAGCCTGTCTCGCCAGGCCGCCAGCCCTTGCATTGACATGCGATAGACTGGGCTGCATACGAAGGATGATCAGCATGGAAGCGTACAGGGTAGTGATACGAAGGTCGGTCAGGAAAGCCGTGGGACAGACGGTGGCGACGGTGGCGCTTGCGCTTCCTTGTCTGGCAATGCTGTTCCCGCCTGCGCAGGCTCAGGGCGTATTCCTGTGCACGCAACCGAACGGTGTGCGTGAGTATCGCAATACCGGTGACAATCGCGGTTGCCGCCGGCTCGACCTCGAGCCGCTGTCGCAGATACCCGGCCCGGCGCTACAAGCGAAGGCTGATCCGGCATTCCCGCGCATTGACAGTCAGGTACAGAAGCGCCGTGACCAGGACCGGATGCAAATCTTGATGGACGAGGTTCGCGCAGAAGAAAACAAGCTGACTGAATTGCGCAAGCAATACCAGAACGGCGAGCCCGAGCGGCTGGGCAGCGAACGCAATTACGCGAAATATCAGGAGCGTGTCGCGATGATGCGCGACGAGATAGCGCGCACCGAGAAAAACATCGAGGCGCTCAAGCGCGAGATCGGTCAATTAAAATAAGAACTTCTCTGGCACGGTGGCAGGCTGGCCGGAATCCAGTGACTTTCGAGGCGCCAGGAAATCCTCGCGCCAAGGCGCGGTTCTTGCAAGCACCAGCGCCGCTGAACTGAACCCTACGGAACTTTCGTGCCTCCCCGGATCCGGCACGCCGGATCACTGTTGACACTCATGCTGAATATCCTGTCCACCTCGCTGGGCGGCCTCGACCTGCTTGCCTCGGCCGTCCTGATACTCGATGTCAAGGGCTGCATTGCTTATGCAAATGCTGCGGCCGAAACCCTGCTCGAGAATTCCTTCAAGGTCCTGCACCGGCAAAAGCTGGCTGACCTGTTCGTCAATGGCGACAAACTCTCGGTCATCTTCGAGCAGGCGATGCAGCGCAAATTCGATGAAAAGCGCGAAGACATCGTACTCGAGCGTATGGGCCGCAGCGCGCTGCATCTGAACATGGTCGTCACTGTCATCGATGATCCGGACAATCCGGTACTGATCGAGCTGCGCGAGATCGTGCAACAGGTGAAGCTCGATCGCGAAGAGCGAATCCTCGACCAGACCCAGGCCAACAAGGAGCTGATCCGCAACCTCGCGCACGAGATCAAGAACCCGCTCGGCGGCATCCGCGGCGCTGCGCAACTGCTGGAAATGGAATTGCCGGGGCAGGGGCTGAAGGATCTGCGCGAATACACGCAGGTCATCATCAAGGAATCCGATCGACTGCAGACCCTGGTCGATCGCCTGCTGGCACCGCATCGACGTCCACAGATCGTTGGCGACGTGAACATCCATGAAGTATTCGAGCGTGTGCGCAGCCTGATCCTGGCCGAATTCCCGAATGGCTTGAAGATCGTGCGTGACTACGACTTGTCGCTGCCCGAGTTCAGGGGCGACAAGGAACAACTCATACAGGCCGTGCTGAACATCGCGCACAATGCAGCGCAGGCACTCGCTCCGCGCATTGCTCAGGGTGATGGCGAACTCATTCTGCGCAGCCGGATCGCTCGATCAATCACGATCGCCAAGGTTCGATATCGGCTGGCACTAGACTTGCATATCGTGGATAACGGTCCGGGCATACCGGCTGAACTGAAGGACAGGATTTTTTATCCCCTCGTCTCCGGCAGGGAGGGAGGCAGCGGGCTGGGGCTGACATTGGCCCAGACCTTCATTCAGCAGCATTCAGGCGTCATCGAGTGCGAAAGCCGGCCCGGATTGACAGACTTCCGCATCCTGATCGCGTTGCCGTAATTAGTGCATGATTTTGCACTAAAATGGTGCAAAATCGGGGTGCAGCACCGCCCCACAAGAATGCACATGAAACCAATCTGGATAGTCGACGACGACGAATCGATACGCTGGGTCCTCGAGAAGGCACTGGCCCGCGAAAACCTCGCGACCCGCAGCTTTGCCAATGTGAGGGATGCGGTCGATGCGCTGCAGTCCGCCACCCCGCAGGTGCTCGTCTCGGACATCCGCATGCCGGGTGAGTCCGGGCTGGAATTGCTGCAGATCGTAAAGGCGCGCTATCCGGGCTTGCCGGTGATCGTGATGACCGCGTTCTCCGATCTCGATTCCACGGTCGCTGCTTTCCAGGGTGGCGCCTTTGAATACCTGGCCAAGCCCTTCGACCTCGACAAGGCAGTCGAACTGATTCGCCGCGCGCTCGACGAGAGCCTGCGTGAATCGGGCGGCGAGACCGCTGCCTCTGACAATCCCGAAATCCTCGGCTCGGCCGCGGCGATGCAGGATGTGTTCCGCGCGATCGGCCGCCTGTCGCAATCGAATGTGACCGTGCTGATCACCGGCGAATCCGGTTCCGGCAAGGAGCTGGTCGCACGTGCATTGCACAAGCATAGCCCGCGCGCGTCACAACCCTTCATTGCACTGAACACGGCGGCGATACCGAAGGACTTGCTCGAATCCGAATTGTTCGGCCATGAACGTGGCGCGTTCACCGGCGCACAGGCGATGCGTCGTGGTCGCTTCGAACAGGCCGAAGGCGGCACGCTGTTCCTCGACGAGATTGGCGATATGCCATTCGATTTGCAGACGCGCCTGTTGCGCGTGCTGTCAGATGGTCATTTCTATCGCGTCGGTGGTCATCAGTCTTTGAAGGCGAATGTGCGCGTGATCGCGGCGACCCACCAGAACCTCGAGCAGCGCGTGCGTGATGGTCTCTTCCGCGAGGACTTGTATCACCGACTGAACGTGATCCGGCTGCGCCTGCCCTCGCTGCGCGAGCGCCGTGAAGACATTCCTGTGCTGGCCCGCCATTTCCTCGCGCAGAGCGCGCGCCAGCTCGGCGTCGAAGCCAAACGTCTGTCAGATCAGGCGATGCACTTCCTGAGCACCTTGGACTTGCCGGGCAACGTGCGACAGCTGGAGAACCTGTGCAACTGGATCACCGTGATGGCCCCGGGCCAGACAGTGGAGATCAAGGATTTGCCGCCTGAGCTGATCGAGACCGCGGGTGCTGCTCCATCGGTTGCGGTGATTGGCGCGGCGACGACATCAGGCACCATGCCCTCGTCTTCGCCATCCCCGGCGGCGATGCCGTCATCGTTTGTCTACAACGGCGAATCTGCCATGTCGATGCCGGTTGCACGCGAAGCTGCGGCACCGGTGATGGTCGGTGCGCCGCAAGAACGCAGTAACTGGGTCAGCATGCTCGAAACGGAGGCAGCGCAGATGCTGTCATCTGGTCAGCCGGAAGTGATGGATGCGCTAGGCCGTCTATTCGAGTCGGCGCTGATCAAGACCGCACTCAAACACACGCACGGACGCAAAAACGATGCGGCGATCCGTCTTGGCATCGGCCGCAATACGATCACGCGCAAGATACAGGAGCTGGGTATCGAAGGTGGACGGGAAGATTAATCGCGATTGATCGTCCGGCGCACTACTCGCAGGCGGGGCAGGTCAGTCCCGTTCTTTCAGCCGACGCCACAGCGTGGTTCGGCTGATACCGAGGTGTGCCGCTGCCTGTGCCCGGTTGCCATCGAAACGCGCCAGCGCTGCCTTCAGTTCCGCATCGCTCGCCGTGTCCCCCTGAAGTGTGATTGCTGGATGCGTGTACCGAACGGCAGCAGTGGGCGCACTTTGCACTGATGACCACATGCTGCTCAGCTCAGGCGCCAGTTGTGCGAGGAATGCCGGCGTCAGTGCCTGCAAAGGCTCGACCGCGAGGAACAGTGCGACACGCTGCATCAGGTTGCGCAATTCGCGCACATTGCCCGGCCAGTCCCAGCCCTGCAACGTGGATGCGCATGCCTGTAGTTCCGCATGCAAGTTCGCATTCGGTCGCACGCCCAGTTCCGCCAGCGATTGTTTGAGGAACCATTCGGCCAGCGGCACAACGTCGTCGAGCCGTTCACGCAGTGCTGGTAATGACAAGCGCAACACACCAAGTCGGTAGAACAGATCGGCGCGGAAGCGCCCGTCGGCGACGCGCTCGTCGAGGCGGCAATGCGTCGCGCTGATGATGCGCACGTCGATGGGTATCGGCCGCGTGCCGCCAACGCGCACGACTTCCTTTTCCTCCAGTACACGCAGCAGGCGCGTCTGCAAGGCCAGCGGCATCTCACCGATCTCGTCGAGGAACAGCGTGCCGCGATGTGCTGCTTCGAACAATCCTGCATGGCCACCACGCCGCGAGCCGGTGAACGCGCCTTCTTCGTAGCCGAACAGTTCCGATTCCAGCAGCGACTCTGCAATCGCGCCGCAGTTCACCGCAACGAAAGGACGGTCATTGCCGCCGCGCTGGCTCTCGCGATGTATGGCCTGCGCGACCAGTTCCTTACCGGTGCCCGTCTCGCCTTCGATCAGTACGGTGGCCGGTGACTTCGCATAGGTCGTTACCGTCTGCCTCAGCGCCTGCATCGCATCCGAATCGCCGCGCAGTGCCTTCAGTCCATGCTTGGCGCGCAAGTCGGCAGCGACCGCATGCAGGCGGCCGCGCGGCGTTTCCTGTCGCGTCGCGCGCGCGATGTCGAACGCGTCTTCGAAAGCCTGCCGTATCGATCCGGCCGAGTAGACGAACACGCCGGCGAGCCCGGCCTCTTCGGCGAGGTCCGTGATCAGGCCGGCGCCGACGATCGCCTTGATGCCAGCCGATTTCATTTCGCTGATCTGCGCGCGCGCATCTTCCACCGTCACATAAGTACGCTGCAGTATGGGCAGGCCGAAGGTCTGCTGAAATTCCTCCAGTTCGGGCAAGGGCTCCTGGTAATTGATGAGGCCGATCTCGGGCGTGATCTTGCGTGCGCGGGCCAGTGCCTGCATGACGTCGAACCCGGTCGCCTTCGCGATCACCACCGGCAGCGACAAATGACTCTTCAGGTAGGCACCGTTCGAGCCGGCCGAGATCACCGCATCGCAGCGCTCGGTCTGCAGGCGCTCGCGGATATGCGCGACTGCTTCCTCGAAGCCCAGTTGTATCGGTTCGATGGTGGCGCGGTCCGCATATTCGACCGAGATGTCGCGGAACAGGTCGAACAGGCGCGAGATCGACACCGTCCAGAATACGGGGCGCGAGGCAGTATCACGGGCAGGGAGGGGCGGACGGACCATGGTCGGTAGCGTGGCGGCAGGTAGCGGGCAGGTGATGCCGAAAGATGGATTCGGACGTGGCTTGATGAATAAATCAGCAGCTACCTTGTTTCACGGATGTTGCATGTTTCACTTGAGGTGAACATTGAAACACAAATTGAAACGCGACGCGAGCCTTTGAAGGTAGACGCCTGTGCGTCCCGGACGGCAAGCCTTTGTTTTCTCGGTGCTTTTTATTTTGCTATTTTGAAACCAAGTTCGTGCGGTGATTGGCACAGCGATTGCAATGTCGCTTCATTGTTTACCCACCTGAAACCGTACAGACAGGACAAGAACCATGAGCCTCGCATCCCCGGGCGCCCGCTTCAGGCAGGCGATGAAGGAAGAGTCGCCGCTGCAAGTTATCGGCGCGATCAATGCCAACCACGCGTTGCTGGCCAAGCGCGCCGGTTTCCGTGCCATTTACCTGTCGGGTGGTGGCGTTGCAGCCGGCTCGCTCGGTCTGCCGGATCTCGGCATCTCCAACCTCGATGACGTGCTGACCGACGTGCGCCGCATCACCGACGTCTGCGACCTGCCGCTGCTGGTCGACGTCGATACCGGTTTTGGTTCGTCGGCGTTCAATGTCGCGCGCACCGTGAAGTCGATGATCAAGTTCGGCGCTGCCGCCATCCATATCGAAGACCAGGTCGGCGCAAAGCGCTGCGGCCATCGCCCGAACAAGGAAATCGTGTCGAAGCAGGAGATGGTCGACCGCGTCAAGGCCGCCGTCGATGCGCGTACCGATGAGAATTTCGTGATCATGGCGCGTACCGATGCGCTCGCCGTCGAAGGTCTGGAGGCCGCGATCGACCGCGCCGTCGCCTGCGTCGAAGCGGGCGCCGACATGATTTTCCCGGAAGCGATCACCGAGCTGGCCATGTACAAGCAATTCGCTGCTGCGGTGAAGGTGCCCATCCTGGCCAACATCACCGAATTCGGTTCGACGCCGCTGTACACGGTGGATGAGCTGCGCGGTGCCGATGTCGGCCTCGTGCTGTACCCGTTGTCGGCCTTCCGCGCGATGAACAAGGCGGCCGAGAATGTTTATCAGGCGGTGCGTCGCGATGGCACGCAAAAGAATGTGGTCGATACCATGCAGACCCGCATGGAGCTGTATGACCGCATCGGCTACCACGATTTCGAGCAAAAGCTCGACGCGCTGTTTGCGCAGCAGAAGTCGAAATAAGCATCACCTGACACGAACAACCACAAACGGCAGTCGCCACGAGCCACTGCCCATGACAGCAAGGGAGCACAAGCATGAGCGAACAACAAGCAACTGGCTTCAAGCCGAAGAAATCCGTCGCCCTGTCGGGCGTCACTGCGGGTAACACCGCACTGTGCACCGTCGGCAAGACTGGCAATGACCTGCACTATCGTGGGTATGACATCCTCGACGTCGCCGACGCCTGCGAATTCGAAGAAATCGCACACCTGCTGGTACACGGCAAGCTGCCGACCGCCGCAGAACTGAAGGCCTACAAGCAGAAGCTGAAGGCACTGCGTGGCCTGCCCGCGAACGTGAAGGCCGTGCTCGAGTGGCTGCCGGCGTCGTCGCATCCGATGGATGTGATGCGCTCTGGCGTCTCGGCGCTGGGCTGCGTGCTGCCGGAAAAAGACGACCACAACCTGCCGG
Organism: uncultured Bifidobacterium sp.; assembly: GCA_964497485.1. Classification (GTDB taxonomy): domain Bacteria; phylum Pseudomonadota; class Gammaproteobacteria; order Burkholderiales; family Burkholderiaceae_D; genus Pernthalerella. Next base: position 101 of record CAZCDW010000127.1, on the reverse strand, counting down.
ACGCGCGCGACATCGCCGACCGCCTGATGGCCAGCCTGGGCTCGGCCCTGCTGTACTGGTACCACTACAGCCACAACGGTCGGCGTATCGAAACCGAGACC
>CAZCDW010000126.1:246-7585 GCA_964497485.1 uncultured Bifidobacterium sp. | reverse complement strand
GGTTCAACTGACCGTCACAGTTACGACATTCTAGGTGACATGGTTTCAACAGCCGCACGTTTAGAAGCACGTTGTAAAGCATACGGTGTACTATGTATTATTGGTGCTGAAACATACAACAGAACCAAAGATGATTTCTTCTACTTGTGTATTGATAACCTACAACCTAAGGGAAAATCTGTAGCAGACTTAATCTATACAGCATTACGTCCTAACGGCGAAGATTGGACTACAGACTTAGAGCGTTATAATAAAATGCAACAGTTATATAGGGAAAAGCAATTTGATGCGGCCGCAATAATTTGCGGAGAGCTAAAAGGAACTTTTGGCGGACAGATGGACAAGTATTATAAGATCTGGATCGAACGCTGCGAGTTTATGAAACAGCAAGACTTACCGGAGAATTGGAATGGTGAATTTGTGGCCCATGAGAAATGATTTTTACACTCCTATAGATTGGTGGATTGACTATTCCGTATGGTTGATGCTACAATACAAGTTCATGGCTCCTGCCAAAATGATTGGTATTAACGACGACATGCAAGATTACCTCAAGCATTTTAGTTTGAACGGAATTAAACAATTTAGTATCTGCCGATAATGAAAAAAATTATACTTGTATTAATGTTCTTGCCTCTTCAATTATTTGCTCAGCCAATCACTGCAACAGCATGGCTAGTAGCTAACGAGAAGGGCGATATTTTAGATAGTCAAAATATACATCAGCAAAGAAGTATTGCTAGTATTACAAAATTAATGACTGCAATGGTTGTACTAGATGCTAAACAAGACCTAGATGAGCGTATTAAACCTTATACTAGGAGAGAACTATTACAGTTAGCATTAGTGCATTCTGATAATCATGCCGCAGAGCTGTTATGCAAACATTATCCAGAAGGCAGACATGCTTGTATAAGAGCAATGAATACCAAGGCAAGATATTTAGGTATGATTGATACTAAATTCATCGACCCAACTGGACTGGGTGTAATGAATTCTAGTACTGCCTATGACTTAGTTAAACTAGTTCAAACTGCTGAACACTATCCTATGATAGTCGAATCAAGCAAGATGAGCGAAGTAAAAATACAAAATAAAAAACGTACAGTAGTTTTTAGAAATACTAATCCGCTAGTAGCTACTAAAAATTTTATTGTAAGCAAAACAGGTTACATTCGAGCTGCTGGCGGATGTATAGTTATGATGGTTGAAACAGAAATAGGACGCCGCATTGTCGTCCTATTAAACAGTAAGAATACGCACACACGTATTCCTGAAGCATTTCAGTTGGCGACTAATTTCTAATAGTTGCCAACTTTAATTTTTCTAGAAGTTTGATATAAACCCAACCTATATCAAATTCAAACCAACGTTTTTTAAATTTAGCACTAACGCCGTCACCGTGATGATTATTGTGTAGTTCTTCACCACCAATCCAAATGCCCCACGGTATTAGATTGCGCGAAGTATCTTTAACTTCGTAATTGCGATATCCCCACCAGTGTGCAAGTCCGTTTATAACTCCAGCGGCCCAGAAAGGGATCCAAAGCATTTGAACTCCCCATACTATAATCCCTACCGGACCAAAGAACAATAGGTCAATGACCAGCATTAAGAGAATTCCTAGTAGGGGATGGGGAGTGTAAACTTGACGTTCGATCCAGTCATCTGGTGTGCCAATTCCTAGCTTCATTACCTCTGGATCTTTTTTTGCTTTAACATACAAAAAGGCACCGCCAAAGAGCACACGCCATATACCGTGTATTTTTGGACTGTGTGGGTCTGCAGGTGTGTCGCTTGCCTGATGATGTTTACGATGCACAGCAACCCATTCTCGAGTATTCATTCCAGTAGTTAACCATAGCCAGCAACGCATAAAGTGTGCTACTGCTGGATGGAAAGTTACTGCTTTATGTGACTGACTTCTGTGTAAGTATAGAGTAACACATAGGATTGTGATGTGCGTCATCACCAACGTTGCGATTATTATGAGCATCATATATTTAGCCCATAAAAAAGCCACTTTTGGGAGATACGGTAGCGAATCGTGGAGCTCCCGGGCAGTGGCCGCCCATCACCTAACTACAAAGGTCCTAAGGTGAATTCTTATGATTCTCCGCTGGCTGCGGATTTATCGTCTTCTGTTTTTTCTTCTTTCTTTTTAGTTGTTTGTTTAGGATCTGTATCAGCTATAGCTTTTTTAAATTTCTTTTCTGCTTCTGCTTCTACTTTAACAGCCTCCATTACACGCTCACTTTCAATAATCTTACCGCGAAGGTGTAGTACTGTGTTTACTTTTTGATTCAAACGAATTAAGTCGTTGTCCAGCATACGAATGCGATCTATTAGTGCAACTAAAACTGTGTTTGCTTCACTGATAACAGGTTTAACTTCCTTTGTGGCCCATTCCCACACATATTTAATAATGTATCCTAGTCCGACTGCCATTACGATAGGAAAACCATACTTATTAATTAAATCTACTACATCCATTTATTTTCTCCTTTAAATGGCTAGTCCAATCAACAATCCAAATAATATTCCAAAGGCAAATGCTTTGAACATATCTTTGTCGTGCCACACTGGCTGATTCTTAAGATATGTTTGCATTTGTGGACTTAAACTGTCCCACCATACTTCCCATTTATTTTTCTTGAACATTTACTTTATGTCCTTTAGCAAACGCTTCAACTGGGTCCATTTTAACTAGCATCTGACGTCCGTTGACATTTATTAGTTTGAATAGGTCTCCGCCTTTCCAGCCTAATTTATCGCTGTTAAATTCTTCGTCAAGCAATATTCCTTTAGGACTACAATCCCAGTTATAATCTATATACAACATTTTACATCCTCTTTATTAAAGTTGCTAAACGATCAGCACAATTACGTATGTCGTCACTTAATTGTCCAGGTTGTCCGAACGCCTGTTCTAGTGTACGTGCTGAATTGTGCAGGTTAATAACTACCTGACTTAACAACTCTAATTCGATTTCGTTCGGTTTAGTCTCTTCTCGCATCGTTCTTTCCGTCTGCTCTAGCAATACGATCTACATCAGGCTTTAGACCCAGTGCATTTGACACAATAGTATCAATACGTACTACATCGTGGTTCATCGTTTTGACACGGTTATCAAGGGCAATAATAATGCCCTTCATTCCGTTGATCGAGCCCAACACGCCCTGTAATAGTAGTTTAATTGTTAAGTAGACGAAATAGCCGCCCGCTAGTGCAACTGCTATAGGAAACCCAAGGTCCCCTATGAGTTTAAAGATATCGCTCATGATTCGCTCCCGTTAATACGACAAAAGTATTTATATTTCACCAAATAATTTGCCCTAGTTTGGTTTCTATGCTTAAATACAATATGAAATACGTTATCTGGACCGTTATATGTATAGTAGTTGCCTGGGCAATCTACTGGATAATGGACTGGAAAAAACAACATCCGGACGGAGAGTAATATGGGCAGATTAGTTAGAGCACGAGCAGCACGTACTAAAGCAGCATCTAGAGCCAAAGCTACTAGACGTCGTAATAGTAAGTAAAGAATTGTTGTAATCCCTTCAAAGCGAAGGACTTCTGGACGCGGGTTCGACTCCCGCCTGGTCCACCATAAAGGAGATTGGCATGGACGATCTATCTAGCTTAGGAATAGGCGTAATAGTAGTTCTAGTAGTTTTTGCACTAGTTCTTTTATGATGGGCCAGTCATGGTTTCGACAGGGGTAGATAGTAGAGACGGCAACACGGTAGGCGATGACCGCAAATCAAGCAAAACATATAAATGCAAAATCAGCATTTAAGTTCTACGAAGTAGACGTAGCTGTCAATGACAGCAAGTTTGCTTTAGCAGCCTAAGAAACTGCGGAACCGGGGTAGTTATACCTTGTCACCCAAAATAACAAATAGGATCTTCGGATCCTATTTTTTTGAACAATAAAAAATTTGACACACAGACTACACACATATATAATACTCTAATACTTGGTCGTATCGTTATAACACAGACAGATAGACGGCCTGGTTAATACAAAAAGGAAATATAAAAATGAAGAAAATTGCATTAGCAACCGTATTGGCTTTAGCTGCAGGTGTAGCATCAGCCGTAGAACTTGGCGTAACCGCAAACCGTGATTACAGCCAGAATCAAGACCGTAACGGTTTTGGAATTACAGTTGGACAAAAGTTTGATAAGGTTGGTGTAACAGCAGGTTTCGAACGTTACACACAAAATGCCAACGACCTTGATCGTTACAGCCTAGTCGGCGGTTACGATGTTGCAAAGATTGGTGGCCTAACCATTACACCAAAAGTTGGTGTTGCATACCTTGACCCACAAACAACGTCAAGTGGTTGGCAGGCATCAGTCGGTGCAGGTGTTAGCTATGCTCTAACCAAATCTGTAGCATTGACCGCAGACTATCGCTATCAAACTTCACTACAGAATCGTGTAGATAACTTTAATGGCAACGTCATCAGCGGCGGCGTTAAAGTAAGTTTCTAATCCAATTTAGATTCTTTCAAAGGGCCTTGACGGGCCCTTTTTTATTAGCTATAATTCACAAATGCGCTGATAGCTAAATGGAAAAGCAGGAGCCTCTAAAACTTCTAAGCGTGGGTTCGATTCCCACTCAGCGCACCAGTTATTAACAACAAGAAGGTTTTGCATGGATATGGATCAAGCGGCTGTATTTTTAGCCGGAAGCATTTTAACAGTAATGGGATTTTTAGTAATCCTCGGCGGCGTTCTTATCGCTAATAACTTAGTAGCCAAATACTGGAAATCATGGGGTTGGTCATTGTATCCAAATTGGATGCAGGAGCAAGGTAACTCTCGTTTTATGACAGAACAAGAAATGTCTAAAGTTGCTCCTACGCTAGAAAAAGAAACTAAATAAATTTGTAGGATGGTCCTACACTAACACTCTTTAAATTACTAGGTACTTAGAGTGTGTACCGTAAAAAGGAAGAACCATGATGTTTAACGAAAAACTAGTAGCCTCTATTAAATCAAAAGGCAAAGTCCTGCGTGAATTCAAGGACACAGTCTATATTCCATTTGCCAGCGAATATAGTATTCTAATCAAAAATCTTAATACAGTTCGAGCCCTTGTCAATGTATTCATTGATGGCGAGAATGCCGTTCCTGGCGGTTTGGTTATAAACCCGGGTCAGAGTATTGACCTCGAGCGTTGGATTAAGAACGGCAACCTTACAGAAGGCAATAAGTTCAAGTTTATTGAACGTACTAGCGCCATCGAGGACGGTCCTCGTGGAATTAAACTAGAAGACGGTTTAGTTCGTATTGAGTACCAATTTGAAATTCCTCGTCCTGTTATCAATATTTCCAACTGGAACTCAACACCATTCTATGGTAATAACACAGTTCTTAGAGGCATGAGCGGTAGCACTGGCGACTGGGCAAGCCCAGCTGGTAGTGTCACTTGTTCTGCTAGCCTTAATAGCGTATCGAGTGATTCGTTTAATGTAACAGCAAGTGGAGCAAGTTTTCAAAACGAAACTGGTATTACGGTTCCAGGTAGCAAGAGTACGCAGAGTTTCCAAACAACTACAATTGGAACACTTGATCTGCAAAAATACAATATTGTGCTAAAACTTGTTGGAGACTTGGGAGATAACAAACCGGTAGAAAAACCGGTCACTGTTAAACATAAGCCCAAGTGTGTAACTTGTGGCAAGCAGAATAAAGCACACGCCAAGTTCTGCACAGAATGCGGAACAGCATTAGAAATATTTGCTTAAACAAAGGGCCTTAGGGCCCTTTTTCATTAAATATATGATGAAGGGTCGCATAGCATTATTTTTACACCAACCCTACTGCTCAGTACAGAGCGGCAATGGTATTATGCGAGCACTTGGTAGTTGCTATTCTTTTAAGATTTTCACCCGCCACGAATTAGAGGCGGATTTTTTTGACGATGTAGACATGGTCTGCTTTCCTGGCGGATTAGGCAACTCAGATAATTTTGAATTCCTAATGCGAGATCATGAAGACAGAATCAAAGAGTTTATCGGCCAAGGAGGTGCCTACCTAGGAATATGTATGGGTGCATACTGGGCAGGATCAGAATATTTTAATATTCTTGAAGGCGTCGAGCCTGTACAATATATTACACAACCAAATACAGATACTAGAAGACCACACGCCAAAAATATAGACATTACTTGGCAAGGACAACAGGACAAGATGTACTTCTACGATGGCTGTGCATTTGACGGAGATGAAACAAAGTTTCAAACTGTTGCTAGATATGCAAACAGTGATCCAATGGCTATCATACAAAATAAAATTGGTTTAATTGGCTGTCATCCAGAAAGTGAATCTCACTGGTATGAATACTACAGTTGGCTAAACGGAAAATATCATCAAGGTCGCCATTATTCATTGCTGTTAGATTTTGTTGATAGTATAATTAAAAAATGAGTAATTTAGCAGAATATTTCGCAAAACTTGATCACTACAAACCAAAGTGGGAAAATGGTAGTCGTGTTTTTGGCTACTGGAATAAAATTCCATTTGTTGGATCAGTTGTGGCAGATAGAGAAAAAGACCATATACTGGTCCATTCAGATCTGCCAATCATGTTTGATAAAAAGTTAAATAATATTATAGTTGTTAAACACAAAGACATAAAACTTTTAAAGGAGATGTAAAATGTCAAAATAGATTGAATATGCTTGTAAGGATGTAGTGTTCCATTTTAACAAAAAACACTTAGAAGATCAGACCATTCCCATGTGGGTCTTAAAATTTCATGGAAAGACATTATATGTCAATCACGTAGACTGTAGCATTCCTTGGAGCACTAAGGAAACACCGGACAACAGTCATACCAAAGGTAGCATCAAAGTTAAGAACGCACTATTGCGTGTTAACGATAGCAACGAAGCTACACTAACAGAACTCACCATTTACGATAAATTTAGACTTCGCAATCGGAAGTTAGGCATTACACGAATTATGTTTCGTCCAGGTAGCGGCATCCATAAAGGGCTACTACAGAACGAGTACAAACATAGTCCGTTTAAGATTATTCAAGGTCGCTGTTCCAGCACTTTTATCATTTGTGATTTATTAAGCAAAAAGGAAGTAATGTTGGCTCAAATCAAATACGATGATTGGAGGGAAGTCAAACCAAACGAGTCGTATTACACAGAGTATGATAACATTAACGGTGATAACATTAAGGTAGATTATGGACACCCAAGTACGCCATTTGAATACAGTTGAATTATTGAAAAAACCTATAAACGTCATTGAAATAATTATTGAAAAAATCTATTGCACTGCGAACCTGTACTCTGACAAGCTATTTTC
>CAZCDW010000126.1:0-236 GCA_964497485.1 uncultured Bifidobacterium sp. | reverse complement strand
TATTGACCTTGCAGTGTAATAGGATATATAATATATGTATAGAACGATAAGTTCTTAGACATGACACTAACACACTAAGGAGATTTAAATGTCATTAATTAACAAACCAATCCCAGAGTTTAAGACTCAAGCATTTCACAACGGCAAGTTCGTTGAAGTTTCAAATGAAACACTAAAAGGAAAATGGAATGTACTTATTTTTATGCCTGCCGCATTTACATTCAACTGCCCAACAG
>CAZCDW010000125.1:0-7656 GCA_964497485.1 uncultured Bifidobacterium sp. | reverse complement strand
GCCGGTACCGACGATGTCGACCAGGTTGTGCGCATCTTTCACTTCGACCTTGGCCGCGAACTCGCGCATCACTTGTGCAGCAGCGGCGATCTCGCCGATGCTTTCCTTCTTCACCCGCAGGCCCATCGTTAACGCAGCGATCATCACCGGCGTCATCTCGCCGCCCATGATCTGCCGGAACAGGCCCAGCATTTCATCGTGGAAGATTTCGCGGTGTTCGATACAGCGCAGCAGTGCTTCTTGTGGGGAGAGATTCATCGCAGCCTCAGGTCTCGAGGAAATTCTTCAGCAAGGCATGGCCGTGCTCGGACAGGATGGATTCGGGGTGGAATTGCACGCCCTCGATCTGAAATTCCTTGTGGCGCACGCCCATGATCTCCCCATCGGCGGTCCATGCGCTCACTTCGAGGCAGTCGGGCAGCGATTCGCGCTCGATCGCCAGCGAGTGATAGCGGATCACCGTGTACGGACTGGGCAGGTGCTTGAATACGCCAACGCTGGTGTGCTGTATCGGCGAGGTCTTGCCGTGCATGACCTCTTTCGCGCGGATCACCTTGCCACCGAACGCAGCACCTATGCTCTGGTGGCCAAGACAGACGCCGAGGATCGGCAACTTGCCGGCGAAATGCTGCAGTACCGGTACCGAGACGCCGGCTTCGTGCGGCGTGCATGGGCCGGGCGAGATGCAGATGCGCGTCGGGTTCAGTTGCTCGATCTGTTCGATCGTGATCTCGTCATTGCGGAAGGTGCGGACGTCCTCGCCCAGCTCGCCGAAGTACTGCACGAGGTTGTAGGTGAACGAGTCGTAGTTGTCGATCATCAGCAGCATGTCAATTCTCCCCGTCCAGGCCATCTTGCACCTGCTCTGCAGCTCTTAACACGGCGCGTGCCTTATTCTCAGTCTCTAACCACTCCATCTCCGGCACCGAATCGGCGACCACACCGGCCGCGGCCTGTGCGTACAGCATGCCGTCCTTGATCACGCCGGTACGGATGGCGATGGCGAGGTCCATCTCGCCGCCGAAGGACATGTAGCCACAGGCGCCACCGTAGATGCCGCGCTTCACGGGCTCGAGTTCGTCGATCAGTTCCATCGCGCGTACTTTCGGCGCGCCGGACAGGGTGCCGGCCGGGAAGGTCGCGCGCAGTACGTCGAGGTTGCTCATGCCGGCTTTCAGCGTGCCTTCGACGTTGGAGACGATGTGCTGCACATGCGAATATTTTTCGATCACGAACTTGTCGGTGACTTTCACGCTGCCGATCTCGGCGATGCGCCCGATGTCATTGCGCGCGAGGTCGATCAGCATCACATGCTCGGCGATTTCTTTCGGGTCGGCCAGCAATTCGGTCGCAAGCTTCGCATCCTGCTCCGGCGTCGAGCCACGTGGGCGCGTGCCAGCCAGCGGACGTATCGTGACTTTCCGCGTTCCGTCACGCGTGGACTCGTTGCGCACCAGGATCTCGGGCGAGCTGCCGACGATCTGCATGTCGCCGAAGTTGTAGAAATACAGGTAGGGCGACGGATTCAGCGAGCGCAGCGCGCGGTACAGCGACAACGGTGAATCCACATACGGCTTGCGGATGCGCTGGCCGACCTGCACCTGCATCAGGTCGCCGGCCATGATGTAGTCCTTGGCCTTCAGTACGGCCTTGAGGAAGTCTTCTTTCTTGAAGTCGCGGATGGCTTCGGTGCGTACCGAGGCCGACGTGACCGGCACATCGACCGGACGATGCAGCATCGCGCGCAAGTCCTTGAGTCGCTGCTTCGCGCGCGTGTAGGCCTCGGGCTGCGTTGGATCCGCGTACACAATCAGGTAGAGCTTGCCCGACAGGTTGTCGATGACGGCCAGTTCTTCGGTCAGCAAAAGCTGGATGTCGGGCACATTCAGGTTGTCCGGCGGCGCCGTGTTCTCCAGCTTGTGCTCGATCTGGCGCACGGCGTCATAACCGAAATAGCCTGCCAGGCCGCCGCAGAAGCGCGGCATGCCTGGGCTGAGCGCCACCTTGTAGCGCGACTGGAATTCAGCGATGAAATCGAGCGGATTGTCGGTTACGCTTTCGACGACTTCGCCATGGCGAACCACTTCAATCCGCTTGCCATACGAGCGCAGCAGCGTCGTGGCCGGCAGGCCGATGAAGGAGTAGCGCCCGAAGCGCTCGCCGCCCACCACGGATTCCAGCAGGAAGGTGTTCTTGCCCTGGTTCTGGGTCTGGGCGAGCTTCAGGTAGAGCGTAAGGGGTGTTTCGAGGTCGGCGAAAGCTTCGGCGATCAGCGGAATACGGTTATAGCCTTCCGCGGCCAGCGATTTGAATTCGAGTTCGGTCATGTTTCTCTCCGGGGCCGCCATTGTACGTGGGGCGGCTGGGGCATCTCAAAAACCTGCCGGTACGCATGTGCACCGGCAGCAGGCGATGCTCAAAGGATCAGGCTTGCCAGCGTCGCCCCAGCCCGGCCTCGAAGGCGCCGGGCGGTGTCAGCTTAGGTTTTTTGACAGGAAACATGGTGGTGTTGATCAAGCAGCGAGGAGATTCGCCGCAACATGTAACGTTGCGACTATACCATCAGAGTCTATGGACTGTACCGGTTTGCCATGGTTGTACCCATAGGGCACGGTCAGTGAACGGCAGCCGGCAGCGCGTGCAGCTTCGGCATCATTGGAGGAATCACCGATAGCGACCACTTGCGAAGGATCGAGGGAGAAGTCCTTGCAGACCGTAAGCATAGGCAGCGGATCAGGCTTTTTCTTTGGCAGCGAGTCTCCGCCGTAAATCAGTTCGAAATATTGGGCGAGATCGGTTTTCTCCAGCAGCGGGCGTGCGAAGGCAATCGGTTTGTTGGTCACGCAGGCCAGTCGCAGCCCGTTTTGCTTCATCGCGGCAAGTCCTTCGTGCACGCCGTCATATACCGAGCTGTAGTCGCCGTTGATGGCAAGGTAGTACCGCTGGTAGGCAGACATCGCCTGTTCGAACAGGCGCTCGACCTCGTCTGCATCGTAATCGACGCCCAGCACACGGCGCATCAGGTTTTCCGAACCCTTGCCGACGAATTCCATCACGGTCTCTATGGAAAGTGGCGCCAGCCCGAGCTCTGCGCGCATGCGATTGATCGCCACCTGAAAGTCGGGCGCGGTGTGCACCATCGTGCCATCAAGGTCGATGATGGCCGCGCATATGCCGGCCATAGGCTGCGGATGCGGCGAACTCATGCGCTCGCCAGCTGCGCGCGCATTGCGTCGATGATGCTCTTGTAATCCGGTTTGCCGAAGATGGCCGAGCCGGCAACGAAGGTGTCGGCACCTGCTTTTGCGATCTCGGCGATATTGTCGATCTTCACGCCGCCGTCGACCTCGAGCATGATGTCGCGGCCCGACGCATCGATCATCTTGCGTACCGCAGCGATCTTCTTTAGTGCTTCGGGAATGAAGGACTGACCGCCGAAGCCCGGGTTCACCGACATGATCAGGATCAGGTCCAGCTTGTCCATCACATGATCGAGATGATGCAGTGGCGTACCGGGGTTGAAGACCAGGCCGGCCTTGCAACCATGATCCCGGATCAGTTGCAGCGTGCGGTCGATATGTTCGCTGGCTTCAGGATGAAAGCTGATGATGTTCGCACCCGCTTTTGCAAAGTCGGGAATGATCCGATCGACCGGTTTGACCATCAGGTGGACATCGATCGGCACCTGCACATGCGGGCGGATGGCTTCACAGACCAGTGGGCCAATTGTCAGATTAGGAACATAATGATTGTCCATCACATCGAAATGGATGATGTCGGCGCCGGCCGCCACGACATTGCGAACTTCTTCGCCAAGACGGGCGAAGTCAGCGGACAGGATGCTGGGGGCGATGCGATAGGTGCTCATGCGGTGCTTTCGAAGGACTTTCAGTGAGTCGATGCTGCATTTTACCGTGTGGCTATAGAGAAGCGACCCGTTGAAAAGGGGCGACGCTTGCAGGCAAGTGTGATTTCGTGTGCAATCGCGGCTGGCTTATTGCAAGGACATCAACAGAACCATGGCAGTCTATGAGATGACGGTGTCAGTTCGCACCCAGTATCTGGAGGAGCAGTCGGAACCGGACCGTTCACACTATGTATTTGCGTACGCGATCACGATCAAGAACACGGGCAGTATTCCGGCCCAGCTGATCTCGCGCCATTGGGTCATCACCGACGCCAATGACAAGGTGCAGGAGGTGCGTGGTCTGGGCGTGGTGGGCAACCAGCCTTTGCTTCAGCCGGGTGAGCAATTCGAATACACCAGTGGTACCTCGCTGGCAACGCCACATGGCACCATGCATGGGGAATACTTCTGCGTTGCCGAAGACGGCACGCGTTTCGACACGCCGATTCCGGAGTTCATGTTGTCATTGCCGCGCACGCTGCATTGACCGGGCGCTTGATCGGCCGGGACGGTGAAAATGCCCCGGCGTTCTGCGTTCAGTGCGGGCAGAGACAGGCTGATGCAGGTCATGCCGGTGGGTGGCGAGCTGATGTCCTCGCTGACGACTCGCTTCCGGATGCGCGGGGTATCAGTCGTCGCCGTCGTCGCGACCCGCAAACATGGTCCACCATACAATCAGGATCAGCAGGCCAAGTGCCAGGCCGGCCTCAAGAAATATCAGCCACATACAAGATGCCTCTTCCAATCAAGCGCGCCAGTGTAACCCCGTTGCTGTTGGCTGTTGTCGCCAGCCTGGCGGCCTGCGTGGCGCCACCCCGCGTCCCGGCCCCGCCGCCCCCGAGCCCGGCGCAGAAAGCGGCGCCGCAGCCCGCACCAGCGCCGACGCCGACGCCCGCTCCGGTGTCGGCGCCGACGCCGACAGTTGCTCCGGTCTCTCCACTGCCGAAGGCCACGCAGCCCGCAGACTATCTACGCCCTGCCAGCTTTGCAGATTTGCAGGGATGGCTGGATGACGATGTCCGCGAGGCCTGGCCGGCATTGATTGCATCGTGCAGCGCAATCGCCACGCGCCCGGGTTGGCAGGAAGCGTGCGCCGGCATTCAGGACATCGACGCGACAGACACGAAGGCTGTGCGCAGCTATTTCGAAACGCGCTTCGTACCGCACCAGGTGCGCAACCTCGATGGTTCAGCCAGCGGGATGATCACGGGATATTACGAGCCCTTGCTGCGCGGCGCGCGCCAGCGCGGCGGCATGTTCCAGACCCCTTTGCATGCCGCTCCTGCGGATTTGCTGACGGTGGACCTGGCCTCGCTGTACCCTGAACTGAAAAACCTGCGCTTGCGGGGTCGCGTCGTTGGCAACAAGGTCGTTCCCTATTACACGCGCGCCGAAATGGACCAACAGGGGCTGCTGGCTGGCAAAGAGCTGCTGTGGGTTGACAATCCGATCGAGGCCTTCTTCCTGCAGGTACAGGGCTCGGGGCGCGTCGCACTGGATGATGGTTCCGACACGGTGCGTGTGGCTTATGCTGAACAGAACGGTCATCCTTATCGGTCGATCGGGCGCTGGCTGGTGGATAAAGGTGAGCTCACGCTGGACCAGGCATCGATGCAGGGTATCAAGGCCTGGGCCCAGGCCAACCCAGCGCGCGTGCAAGAGCTGCTCAATGTGAACCCAAGCTATGTGTTCTTCAAGGAAGAAAAGATTGTCGATCCTTCCCGAGGGCCGAAGGGCGCATTGGGCGTGCCGCTGACGCCGCGCCGTTCAATTGCCGTCGATCCGCAATACATACCGCTCGGTGCGCCAGTGTTCCTGTCTACGACGCAGCCCAACAGTGCCTTGTTGCTACGGCGGCTGATGCTGGCGCAGGACACGGGCGGCGCCATACGTAACCCGGTGCGTGTGGATTTTTTCTGGGGTTTCGGAGCAGAGGCGGGCGAGCAGGCCGGCAAGATGAAGCAGCAGGGTCAGTTGTGGGTCTTGTTGCCGAAGGCGCTTGCATTGCCGGTCATGCAGGCGCCGTAGGGCGCCTTGGGATAACGGCATCGGCGCTGCAGCTCATCCATCAGGCTCTGCCGGCAGCAGCTCGCCCACATGAAGACTGCAGCATCCAGCGTTTCATTGTGCAGCCGGAACCAGTCGATCAGCAGTTGCCCCCCGATGCGACGCCCCTTCGTGGTCGCGCCTTCAATGACCGCCGGATGCATGCAATGCAGCGCCCGCAACACGCGCGCGTGCTGCTCCAGATGTGCCTTGCTCGCCGGGAAGCCGAGCTCATCCATCAGCGACTGTTCCAGCGCGAATGAATATTCGGCAGTTTTCATCACGTTGACATAGGCCGCGCTGACTTCATGTTCAGGGCAGACGCGCAACCAGCTGGCAGCGTGCCTGAGCGAGCGATGCGCATCGCGGATGCAGCTGAATTCCTGGCGCATGACCAAACCTCGGCATCGAAAGTCAGGTAAGAAAAAAGTTCTGGCGTCGGGATCGGGTCTCGATCGCTCTTTCTCCTTACCTTAGTTCGGGTGCCTTCCATGTCAAGCACTATCGCCAGCTTTGGACATGTCGCACGCTGCTGTGCGGATGGAAGCACAGGCTACAATCCAGAGTGAATACAACTTGGCCGTCATCGGTCGCCAAAACAAATCATCATCGGAGCGTGACATGAACTACGAAAATATCCTGGTCGAGACCCAAGGCAAAGTCGGCGTGGTCCGACTGAATCGTCCGAAAGCGCTCAACGCACTCAATGACACGCTGATGGATGAGCTGGGCCATGCATTGCTGGCCTTTGATGGCGATGAGGGCATAGCTTGCATCATCGTGACCGGCAGCGAGAAAGCGTTTGCCGCCGGCGCCGACATTGGTGCGATGGCCTCGTATACCTATATGGACGTCTACAAGGGTGACTACATCACTCGCAACTGGGAAACCATACGGCGCATCCGCAAGCCGATCATCGCAGCAGTCGCTGGCTACGCACTGGGTGGGGGGTGTGAGCTGGCGATGATGTGTGACTTCATCATTGCGGCCGATACAGCGAAGTTCGGTCAGCCCGAGATCAAGCTGGGTACCATGCCCGGCGCAGGCGGCACGCAGCGGCTGCCACGCGCGGTCTCCAAGTCCAAGGCGATGGACATGTGCCTGACCGCCCGCATGATGGATGCGGCCGAGGCCGAACGCGCTGGCCTGGTGTCGCGAGTCGTCGCGGCAGACAAGCTGATGGAAGAGGCGTTGGAAGCGGCGACTGTGATCTCGGCAATGTCCTTGCCATCAGTCATGATGATCAAGGAAGCGGTCAACCGCGCCTATGAATCTTCACTGTCCGATGGTGTCCAATACGAACGTCGCTTGTTCCACAGCACCTTCGCTACCGAGGACCAGAAAGAGGGCATGAAGGCGTTTATCGAAAAGCGCTTGCCAAACTTCCGAGGCCTTTGATATAGTTCGCCTCCCGCTGCAACGGCGGGTTTTCAAATTGGCTACAAGGCCGCTGAAAACCCGCATGAATACAGGGGGAAACGCCAGTGATGCGATCAGCTCAGCGCGAAAGTCTTCGAAGAAATTTGCAGGCGAGTAGTTGACGGAAAGTTGGATGCGCAGCATAATAGCTGGCTCTGCGGTTGACGAGCAAAACGCCTCGCCCACCAGCAGAAAGCAGGTAGCGAAGTTGAGCGATAGTCGAAAAGTTGCTTGACGCGTTTCCTGAAACAGTACATAATTCCGCTTCTTTGCTGCTGACGAAC
>CAZCDW010000124.1:0-7732 GCA_964497485.1 uncultured Bifidobacterium sp. | reverse complement strand
CACTTTCATTCGTGGGAGCCGCAAGACACATTTCGAAAGCCTTGGCTCTACACGTGTTGCGCGCCTGGAGCTACGGTGCGCGCTACAAGGCCGAAGAAGGTGGCGCATGGCGTGGCCGCAAGGAGTACATGTTCAGCTTCTTTGGCCTGGTGGACTTCTTTGCGACAGCGCCGTTCTACCTGCATACGCTGTTCCCCTACCTCGACCTGCGCGTGCTGCGCGTGCTGCGCCTGCTGCGTATCCTGAAGCTGTCCAACTACAACACGGCGCTGCAAGACCTTTTCCAGGCGGTGTACTCGGAACGCAAGGCCTTTGCGTCGGCGCTGTTCCTGCTGCTGATCGCCACCATCGTGTCGGCATCGCTGATGTATTTCGCCGAAGGGCATGAGCAGCCGGAAGCTTTCCGCTCCATCCCGCATTGCATCTATTGGGCCATCATCACGATCACCTCCGGCTACGGCAACGTTGAGCCTGTGACGGCGGGCGGCCAGTTGATTGCGCTGATCACCGGCTTCCTCGGAGTCTGCATGGCAGCGATCATGACCGGTATCGTCGCGTCCGCCTTCTCGAACCAGATGTCGCGCAAGCAGGCCGCCTTCGGCCAGCAACTGCGCGAAGCCCTGGCCGATGGCATCGTCACCGAGGCCGAGCGCGAGCTGCTGGCCAAGCTTCAGCGACAGTACCGGCTGTCGGACGATACGGTGAACAGCATCCACGACGAGATCAAGAAAGAAATGGCAGAGGCCGCCGCCAACTGAGGCGGAGCTCCGCAGCAAGTACCGGCCACCCCCTACCGACAGAATCCAGAAGAACCCGGCCGCCGCGCACACCCGGAGCGCGGCGGCACCAGCAGGCAGTGATCCATGGCATCCATCAAGCAATCCATCTTTGAAATCCTTGAAGGCTCGGTCCACAACAAGGCCAGCCGCGCGTGCGAAATTTTCATCGCAAGCCTCGTCGTCGCCAACGTGGTGGCCATCATCCTCGAATCGGTACACGAGCTGCATGTCGAGTACGAGCATTACTTCGAGATGTTCGATGTGTTCAGCGTGATCCTGTTCTCCGCCGAATATGTATTGCGGGTCTGGACCTACGGCGTGAAATACCGGGCCGACGAAGGTGGCGCATGGCGCGGCCGCAAGGAATACATCTTCAGCTTCTATGGCTTCATCGACTTTTTCGGCACCATGCCCTTCTATGCACAGCTGCTGTTCCCGGGCCTGGACCTGCGCGTGCTGCGTATCTTCCGCCTGATGCGTATCTTCAAGCTGTCGCGTTACAACAGTGCGCTGCAAGACCTGTTCGAGGCGATCAAGACCGAGCGTGACTCGTTCACCTCGGCCATGTTCCTGCTGCTGATTTCCTGCCTGTTGTGTTCGTCGCTGATCTACATCGCCGAGGGCCATCTGCAGCCGGAGGTCTTCCCATCGATCCCGGCGACGATGAAGTGGTATATCCTGACTATCATCTCGGGCTGGGGCAACGTCGATCCGGTGTCCATGTTCGGCACCATCCTCGTGATCCTGACCCAGGTGCTCGCGATCGCACTGGCCGCCATCCTGACCGGTGTGGTCGCAACTGCCTACACGACCCAGGTCGAGCGCCGTGAAGCGATTTACGAGATGCAGATCCGCGAGGCACTGGCCGATGGCATCGTCACCGATGACGAGGCCGCTCACCTGGAGTCGCTGCGCATCCAGTTCGGCATGACCGAGGAGCAGGTCGAAGTCATCGCGCGCCAGGTGCGTGAGGAAAACGCCAAGAAACAGGCTGGCCTGCCCGCCGGTACCTTGCCCGTGTGAGGCCAGCCGTCCGCAAGCTGCCGGATAGCGTGGCGGCGATCACGCTGTTGTCATCGAATGACTGACGTTGGAATGCCTGAATGATCGAGTTTTTGCAGTCGCTTGAGTGGATGGTCGTGGTCCAGATCATCCTGATCGATATCCTCCTCGGCGGCGACAATGCGATCGTGATCGCCCTCGCCTGCCGCCGCCTGCCGGACCAGCTCCGAATGAAGGGCATCGTCTGGGGCACGGTCGGTGCGATCGCCATCCGCATCGTGCTGATTTTCTTCGCCGTCAGCCTGCTGGCCCTGCCCTGGGTCAAGACCATAGGCGGGCTGCTGTTGCTGTGGATCGGCGTCAAGTTGCTGGCCGAGGAGGATGACGACCATGACCATATCGATGGCGGTGAAAAGCTGTGGTCCGCCATTCGTACCATCGTCGTGGCCGACCTGGTGATGAGCATGGACAATGTGGTGGCGGTGGCCAGTGCGGCCGACCAGGCCCATGCCGACTACAAGATCGCGCTGGTCGCATTCGGCATCGTGATCAGCATCCCTATCGTCGTCTGGGGCAGTTCGCTGGTGCTGAAGATCATGGACAGGGTGCCCGCCGTCGTCACCGGTGGTGCCGCACTTCTGGGCTATCTGGGCGGCGCAATGCTTTCCAGCGACCTCGCGCTGAAAGACAGGCTGATGCAATGGCTGCCGATGGACATGTTGAGCGCACCTGAATTCGGCGTGCGCCTGTCACTGACGGGCACGGCCGGCGCACTGCTGGTGGTGGCGCTGGGCTGGTGGCTAGGCCAGCGCAGCAAAGACCATCACAACCCGGACCTCAATCCGGACGACGGCCGGTAAAGACGTAACGGTTCAGGCTGAAAAAATAGCCGCCCTCATCGCTGATGGCTTTGGCATCGGCTTTCCACTCGGCGATGTCTTCCGCGCTCAGGCCGTTGCGGCCAGTCGCGAAATTGCCCAGCAGGCTCATCATGCCGACGCTGTAAGTCTGCTTGTCCCAGACCAGGTTCAGCAGCGGCACGACATCCACCTTCACCTCCGTGAAACCCGCCTGCCACATGCGGCGCACCAAGGTGCGCGGCAGCTGAGGATGCGGGATATGCTCGTTCCAGGTTTCCAGCACGCGCCGCATGCGCGCATCATCATGGCTGGCCCACACTGCTGATTCCCAGTCCGTGTCGACCAGCACCGCGCGACCGCCGGGGCGTACCACACGCGCCAGTTCCTGCAGGGCGTGATCGACATCCTCGACGTATTCATAGACCTGCGATGCGAGCGCGATATCGAAACTGCCATCCGCATACGGCAGCTGCGTGACATCGGCCATGCCGAAACTCACGTTCGGATACGGCGCACAGCGCCGCTGCGCGAGCGCGAGCATGGGCGGTGCGATATCGACGCCCAGCACCGAGCCCTGCGGCCCCACGGCCTCGGCCAGGGCCTGCGTGGTCAAACCGGGCCCGCAACCGATATCGAGCGCATGTTCGCCGGCTTTCGGTGCCAGCAGCGCCAGTACGCGCTCGCGCTGCTCCACCACGTCCGGCGTCAGGTAAACGGCCTCCAGTTGCCGTGACGCGGCATCATCGAACTGGTCTTGTGCGCTGGGTGCTGTGCTCATTGATTTCGTTGGTTCAGTAGCGTTCAAGGAATCAGGGTGAAACTTCTCCGGATGTGTCGTTTGCACGGCCACGGACGCCCGAAGTACGCACGGGATCGTGCAGGTGCCAGGCGGCGAACAGCCCGACAACGGCACCGAACATCACATAGTATGCCGGCGCCAGCGGCGTGCCTGTCACCTTGATCAGCCAGGTCACGATCAGCTGCGCAAAACCACCAAACAACATGACACCGATGTTGTACGACAGTGCCAGACCGGTAGAGCGCATGCGCACCGGGAATTGTTCGGCCAATGCCGTGGACACGCCACCAAAACCGATGCCGATCGCGCTGCAGACGATCATCTGCATGATCGCCAGACGTGCCAGCCCCGGCTCGGCGAGCAGCCAGGCCAGCAGCGGATACGGCAGTACCAGATAGGCGACGCTGGCCAGCATCATCACCGGACGGCGGCCAATGCGGTCGGACAGCATGCCGAACAAGGGCGTCATCACGATCAGGCACAGCAGACCCGCGACCTGCGCGGTGAAGGCATCGCCGAGCGGAATGCCGAGCTGGGTCTTGGCATAGGTCGGCATATAAACCAGCACGACATAGAACATGATGGTGCTCGACAGCACGAGGCCGAACGACGACAGCAGCGCGCGCCGATGCTCGCGCCACAGCATGCGCAGGCCGACTGCGCCGGCAGGTTCGCGCGACGCATCGATGAAGGCCTCGGTCTCTTCAAGGTGACGGCGTATCCACAGTCCGACCGGGCCGATCAGCAGGCCGAACAGGAAAGGCACGCGCCAGCCCCAGCTGTCGACCTGCTCGGGCGTCAGTCCCTGCGAGATCAGCATGCCGGCCGTGGCGCCGCCAAGCGCAGCCACCCCCTGCCCGACCATTTGCAAGGAGCCGAAGAAGCCGCGCCGCGCCGGCGGCGCGCTCTCGACCAGGAAAGCGGTCGCGCTGGCGAACTCGCCACCGGTGGCGACGCCTTGCAGCAAGCGCGCCAGCACGATCAGTACCGGCGCGGCGGCGCCGATCGCCGCATAGGTCGGCGCAAAGGCGATCATGGCCATCGACACCGTCATCAGCAGGATGATCAGTTGCAGCGCCGCCTTGCGGCCGCGCCGGTCCGAGTACATGCCGATCAGGATGCCGCCGACCGGGCGCATGAAGAAACCGACGCCGAAGGTCGCCATCGCCGCCAGCAGCGAGGCATAGTCGCTGTCGGTCGGGAAGAACAAGCGCGAAATGATCACGGTCAGGAAACCGTAAACGACGAAGTCATACCACTCGAGTGCGTTGCCGATCACGGCCGCCAGGATCTGGCGTGTCTTGACGGTGGACTGGACCGGAGCGATGGTGGCGGTACCCTGGCTGCCCAAGGAAAAATCGGTGTTCTGCATGGTGTCTGCTATCGCTGAATTGTTATCCGTTAAACTCGCCTACATTACCTGATTCGGAGAACCCTCATGTCCCTGTTGATCGCAGGCCTGCTGATCTTCCTCGCCGCCCACTCGGCCCGGCTCGCCGCGCCTGCGTGGCGAGAGGCCACAATCGAAAAACTGGGCCACAATGCGTGGCGCGGGCTGGTGAGCGTGCTGTCCGTCATTGGTTTCGTGCTGCTGATCAAGGGCTACGATGCTGCCCGCCTGAACCCCATTCCGATTTACGAACCGCCGCTGTGGCTGCGCCATGTGGCGGTGCTGCTGATGTTCTTCGCCGCCGTGTTCGCGGCAGCCTCGCAGGTGCCGCGCAACCATATCCGGGCTCGCGTGGGGCACCCGCTGGTACTGTCGGTCAAGACCTGGGCCCTTGCCCACCTGCTGGCCAATGGCACGCTGGCCGATGTGGTGCTGTTCGGCGGCTTCCTGCTGTGGGCCGTGCCTGACTTCATCAGCGCACGCCGCCGCGACCGGGCGCAGGGCACCGCCCACCCGGAAGGGGCATTCGGCAATACGCTGGTCACGGTGCTTGTCGGCGCGGGCATCTGGGCCGTGTTCGTGTTCTACCTGCACGCGCGCTGGGTCGGTGTCGCGCCGCTGGCAATGTAAGTCGCTGCCTTTCAGCGCGGCGGACGCGGCATCCAGCGCACAGGCTGGGCCCGCAATGCCGGCGCCGGCGCACCCACCGACGCCAACGCCTGACCGAAGGCCTTGCCGCCCTCATCGGCCAGCGCCGCGTTGCGCAGCTTCGCGATGGCATCGGCGCGCTCTGCCGCCGTGCCAAAGGCGGGCGGTGCGACATGCTTCAGCACATGCAGTAGTCGATCGCGGCCGCGCTCATGGGTACTGCCATAGCCTTTCAGCAGCCGGCCGCATTGGGCCAGCTCGTGGCCCAGCCTGGCATCTTCCTGCAGCCCTGCGACCAAGGCCGACAACCAGGTGTCGATCAGTGACTGTTCCTCGGCATAGCGACTGCTGAAGCGTCGCACGTACTTTGCCATCGCAAGCGTGCGCAGCAGCAGGACGCCACCCACCGTGTGCGACGCCAGCTTCAGCGGGAATGACCAGGGTCCGCGGCCTTCGGCGATACGCGCCCGTTCGGCATCCTGCAGCCGCGTCGCCAGCGATGCCGGCAGCAAATCCGCCACCTCGGGCAGACCGGGCTTGAAATGATCATAAAAGCGCAGCAGGTCGCTGTCGCCGGCGCGCGCCTCGCGCCTCACGCGCGCATGGCGCGACGCACGGCTCTTCAGATCGGCCACGCGGGCAATGTCGTCATACGCCATCCACAAGGCCAGCCAGCGTGCCGCCTCACGGGTGGCATCGAAGGTCGGCCCATCGCGCCCGGGCGCTACTTGCTCGGCGTCGCGCACGCGGCGCAGACGTTCGAGATACAGCCGTCCATAACGGGCGTCCTGATACTCGGTCACACGCGCCAGCCCCAGTGCTGCCAGCTGCCTCACGTCGTGCGGAAACTCGTCCATCAGTGCTGACGGTGCTGCCGCCATCGCATCATCGACGATGCGCTGTGCAGTATCTGCCTGCGCTCGACCGTCGGCGATGATGCGCCATGCCGCGTCAAAACCGGCCAGGCTCTCGGCGATGCCGCGCTCGCCGGCACGTATCGCATCGACATAGTGTTGCCGGTCGAAAGGCAGCAGTCCACTGGCCGCAATGGCACCCAGCATCACCGAGCTGACTACGGTGCGATGCTCACTGGCGATACGCTGCATGTCCAGCACATGATGCGCACGACTTGCCGACTGCACCAGCGCCAGCAAGGCCGCATTGTCGAGACGACCGTCACCGAGGTGGCTGCGCTCGGCATTGGTCAGGGTGCGTGCCGACGAGGTGATCAGCAGCGTGCGGTCCGGCGAGGGCAGTCCATTGCTGGCGCAACGCGCGGTCTCCAGCAGTTCCGATGAGATCACCGCATCGAGCGCACCGGGTACCGGATTGAGGCTGAATACCGGCATGCGGCCGCCCAACTCCGCAACCGGCACCGGATAGGTCTCGAAGTAATAGGTGGTGGCCCCGGTGCGTTGCGCAACGCCCGGTACCGACGTGCCCTGTGCCGCATAACCGGCACGGCGCGCGACATCCACCAGCCATTCATTCAAAACCCCGCCGCCCTCGCCGCCCAGCGCGCAAATCAGGAGTGAAATCGTGTTCGTCGTCATGCTGGTCTTTGCGTGCTCATCTCATGCCGGTTGCAGCAGGCGCAGCATGACGCCACGCAACGCATCGATCGCGCGCTCATGCCAGCGCGGGTTCTGTACGACTTCAGCGCGGTAGAAGCTCGGGCACAGCGTCGCCGCATGGGCGTTCTCACCACACAGTCCACAGCCAACGCAGCCATCGATGACCGTGGCCACCGGATCGACCTTCAGCGGGTCCGGATTATCTTTCAGGGTCAGCGTCGGGCAGCCGGACAGGCGCATGCACGCATGGTCACCGTTGCACACCTCCTCCTCGACACCGTATTCCACGCGCACCACGCGCTCGCCGCGCGCCAGCAGGCCGGCCAGCCAGGGCCGAACGCGGCGCTGCCGTTCGAGCTGGCATTCGCCTTCGGCGATGATGACTTTCAATCCGGCGAACGGCGTCGTCATCGCTTCGCGCAAGGTATCGCGCATCGCAGCCACGCGATAGGAGTGCACCGTGCGCAGCCACTGCACGCCCAGACCTGCGAGCGTGTCCTCGATCGTACGGTCGGTCGCCGTCAAACTGGCCAGCTTGTCGCCGGCCTGCGCCTTCGCCTGCTTGCCCGGCGTGGAGATGACGTCCTGCGTGCCGGTGGCCGAGGTATAGCCGTTCTTGAATATCAGCAGCCCCGCATCGCCGCCGTTGAATAGCGCCGATTCCACGCCGGTCAGCAAAC
>CAZCDW010000123.1:0-7746 GCA_964497485.1 uncultured Bifidobacterium sp. | reverse complement strand
GCCGTCCGAGATGGTCGGTGTGCCGAACACCTGCGGGTTGGCGCCGGCCGCTTTGGTCGCGGCAATCGCCGCATCAGCCAGCTTCTGCAGGCCGGAGTTGCAAGGCGTGATGGTCGAATGGCCGTTCGCGATGCCGATCATCGGGTTGTTGAAATCTTCCTTCTGATAGCCCATCGCGTAATACATCGCGCGGTTCGGGCTGCGGGCCACGCCCTGGGTAACGTTCTTCGAGCGGTCATTGCCGGCCATGATGGGTCTCCCGTGAAACGGTGTTTTCGAAAAGATCGTAACCATGCCTTGCCGATTAAATGCTGTCAAATATATGATTTGACGTTTACTGATACTTTTAGAATATCAAAGACCGAGCTTCGAACCATGACCATCGAACTGCGCCAGCTGCGCTATTTCCTTGCGGTGGCCGATGAAATGCACTTCGGCCGCGCCGCACGGCGCCTGCACATGACACAGCCTCCGCTGTCGCAGGCGATACAGGCGCTGGAGACCAGGCTCGGCGCCGAGCTGTTCCAGCGCACACGGCGCAGCGTCAGCCTGAGCGCGGCCGGGCGCGCACTGCTGCCCGAAGCGCAGCGGCTGCTGCAGCAGGCCGATGCCTTGCCATTACTGGCGCAACGCGCGGCCGCCGGTGAATCGGGCAGCCTGTCGATCGCCTTTGTGTCGATGGCCGATTACAGCGTGATGCCGCAGGCGCTACGTGAATTTCGCGCCGCGTATCCATCCGTCCAGATACAGCTGCATGAGGCGACCACCGACTTGCAGCTCGATCTGCTGTCGGCTGGCGAGATCGACCTCGGTCTGCTGATCATGCCGCTGCCCGACAAAGCCAAGGCCGAGTTCGACAGCCTGCCGGTCTTGTCCGAGCCGCTGATGCTGGCCTTGCCCGAAGGTCTGGTACGCAAGCGCGGGCCGGTGTCGCTGAATCAGCTGGCCAATCAGCCGCTGATCGTTTTTCCGCGCCGGCTCGCACCAGCCTTTCACGACAAGATTCTCGGCCGTTTCCATGCAGCGGGACTGACGCCGCGCATCGGCCAGGAAGCGATACAGATGCAGACCATCATTGCGCTGGTTTCCGCCGGCATGGGCATCGCGCTTGTGCCACAATCCGTGTCGAATTTGCAGCGCCCCGGCGTGGAGTACCGCGCGTTGAAAGAAGCGGGCGCGCCGATTGACATGGGCCTGGCATGGCGACGCGATAATGACTCGCCGGTGCTGGCCGCCTTTGTCGAGCTGATGCGAAAGTCAAGTTAAGCCCAAGCGTTGAGCGAAAGACGAGCTGCATGCTGATCCATCCCCTGCCCGACCCGATCGCGATCGCCCTCGGACCCTTTGCGGTGCGCTGGTACGGGCTGATGTACCTGCTGGCCTCCGTGTCTTTCATGCTGCTGGGCCGCGTGCGCGTGAAGCAGCCGCACATTGCCGCTGCCGGCTGGCGCAATGAAGATGTCGACGACATGCTGTTTTATGGCGTGCTCGGGGTCGTGATCGGCGGACGCCTGGGCGAAGTACTGTTCTACCATCCCGCGTACTACCTGGCGAACCCGTCCGAGATCATCGCGGTCTGGCGGGGCGGCATGTCCTTCCACGGCGGCTTCCTCGGTGTGCTGGCCGCGATGTGGCTGTGGAGCCGCAAGCAGGGCCGCACCCTGATGGCGACGATGGACTTCATCGCGCCGCTGGTGCCGCTCGGTTATGCGGCCGGCCGCATTGGCAACTTCATCAATGCCGAACTGCCGGGCCGTGTCGCCGATGCGGCGCTGCCCTGGGCCATGATCTGGCCCAATGTCGATACCTTGCCACGCCATCCCTCGCCGATCTATCAGGCACTGGTCGACGGCGTGCTGCTGTTCATCGTGCTGTGGCTGTATGCACGCAAGCCACGACCGTATCTTGCCGTCAGCGGCATGTTCGCCGCCGGCTATGGCTGCGCGCGCTTCTTTACCGAATATTTCCGCACGCCCGACTATGAAGTGCAACTGGGCAGCCTGACGCTGTCCGCCGGCCAGATGCTGTCGCTGCCGATGATTGTTCTTGGACTGCTGTTGCTGGTCATCGCGTACCGCAGCGCGCGCAGGCCGGAGATCGACAGCACGACCGACCCGGCATGAAGCGCATTCTGAACACTGTGTGATTCGCTGAACATAACAACGACAAACCGAGACACCGGCATGATGACCAACGCCAACCTGTATGCGCTGTTCCGTGCGCGCTTTCCGCAAGACCTCGATGACTGCTGGCTCGAGACTACCGATGGCCAGCAGGGCACGCTGTATTACAGCTGGCGTGATCTCGAGCGTGGCAGCGCCAAGATCGCCAACCTGCTGGCCAGCCTGAAGCTGCCGGCTGGCTCGCGCATTGCGGCGCAGGTTGAAAAGTCTGCCGAGGCCTTGATGCTTTACCTCGCGACCGTGCGCGCCGGCTTTGTCTATCTGCCGCTGAACACGGCCTATCGTTCCGATGAAATGGCCTATTTCATCGAGAATGCCGCACCGGCCGTAGTGGTCTGCACACCGCAGAACTTTGGCTGGGTCACGCAGATCGCGTTCAGTCGCGGCGTGTCACAGGTGTTCACGCTCGATGAGCCGCAAGCCGTGCATGGCGGCCGCAACAGCGGCTCATTGCTGTCGCGGGCCGTGCACTTCGCCGACACGTTTGACACCGTGCAGCGCAGCGCCGATGATCTGGCGGCCATCCTCTATACCTCGGGCACGACCGGCCGCAGCAAGGGCGCCATGCTCACGCACGGCAATCTCGCGTCGAACATCGCGACCCTGCATCACGCATGGCACTGGCAGTCTGGTGATGTGCTGCTGCATGCGCTGCCGCTGTTCCATATCCATGGGCTGTTCGTTGCTGCGCATGGCGCGCTGTGGAATGGCAGCAAGATGATTTTCCTGCCAAAGTTCGACAGCGCCTCGGTGATCCGCGAACTGCCGCGTGCCACCGTCTTCATGGGTGTGCCGACTTATTACGTGCGGCTGTTGGCCGATCTGGCATTCACGCGCGAGGTGTGCGCGAACATGCGACTGTTCGTGTCCGGCTCGGCCCCCTTGCTGACCGAAACCTTCACGCAATTCGCGGAGCGCAGCGGCCATACGATACTCGAGCGCTACGGCATGAGCGAGACCGCGATGCTGACCTCCAATCCCTATGTCGGCGAGCGCCGGGCCGGTACCGTCGGCCCTGCGCTGACCGGCGTGTCGGTGCGCGTGGTCAATGGCGAAGGCCAGGCCTGCGCAGCCGGCGAGATCGGTGACATTCAGGTCCAGGGTCCGAATGTGTTCAAAGGCTATTGGCAAATGCCAGAGAAGACGGCGGAAGAATTCACGGCCGACGGGTATTTCAAGACCGGTGATGTCGGCAAGTTCGACCAGGACGGCTACTTGTCCATCGTCGGCCGCAGCAAAGACCTGATCATCTCCGGTGGCTACAACATCTATCCGAAAGAAATCGAGTCCGTGATCGACGACATGCCGGGCGTGCAGGAATCAGCGGTGGTCGGCGTGCCGCACCCGGATTTTGGCGAAGCGGTGACTGCGATCATCGTGCCGCACAAAGGGAGTGATTTGTCGGAGGCCGCGATCATCGGCGAACTGAAAGCAAAAATCGCGAATTTCAAGGTGCCCAAACGCGTGCACTTCGTCGATGAACTGCCGCGCAATACGATGGGCAAGGTGCAGAAGAACCTGCTGCGCGAACGCTTCGGCAGCTGAAGTCCTGGCTATTCAACCGAGATTCGCTTGCCCGCTCAGATGCGTGGTTTCAGTCCCTTGTAGAGCATGTAGGCGGCCAGCGCATACAACACCAGCGCAAAGATTTTTTTCAGGCGCGCGACGGGCAATGCATGCGCCGCCTTTGCGCCGAGCGGCGCCGTCATTACACTGGCGACCACGATGGGCAACAAGGCCGGCAGATAAATAAAGCCGAGCGAACCGGGCGGCAATGCCGGCTCCTGCATACCAAACCAGATATTCGACAAGGTACCCGCGAGCGCTATCGGAAAACCGAGCGCCGCACTGGTCGCCACTGCATGGTGAATGCGGACGTTACACCAGGTCATGAAGGGTACCGAGATAAAACCGCCACCGGCGCCGACCAGCCCCGACAGCACGCCTGTCACCAATCCCACACCCAGCATGCCCGGCGCTTGCGGCAACTCGCGCGAGGGCGACGGCTTCTTGTCGCGTAGCATCTGCGTCGCCGAGAAGCCGACGAACAAAGCAAAGAACAAGGCCAGACTCGCCGATGCAATCTGCGCGCCTATCCACGGCCCGATCCAGGAACCGACCAGAATGCCGGGCGCCAGCAGCTTCACGACCGGCCACATCACTGCGCCGCGACGATGATGCGCGCGCACCGATGACAATGACGTGAACAGGATAGTCGACAGCGATGTCGCGATCGCCGCATGCACCACCAGCTCGGGCGGAAAGTCCGACGCCGACAGCATCATCGTCACGAAGGGCACGGTCAGCATGCCACCACCAACGCCCAGCAGCCCAGCCATGAAACCGGTGAAGGCGCCCAGTACGACGAAGCTCAGGATGGACACCAGGGCCATGCAGATCAGTGACCCTTGAGCAGCACGCTCGTGATGAAGCGCCATTCTTCCGGCGTCACCGGCGTGATGGACAGACGATTGCCCTTCTTCAGCACGATCATCTCCGCCAGTTCGGGATGCTCGCGCAGCTCCGGCAAGCTGATCAGGCGCGTTTTCTTCGTCGCGCGCACGTCGACCAGCAACCAGCGCGGATTTTCCTGATCCGACTTCGGATCGTAATACGGACTGGCCTTGTCGAATTGCGTGGGATCGGGATAGGCGGTGCTGGCCACTTCCGCGAGACCGGCAATACCGGGCTCGGCGCAGCTCGAGTGGTAGAACAGCACGCGATCGCCGATGCGCATCGCATCGCGCATGAAATTACGTGCCTGGTAGTTGCGCACGCCGGTCCACGGCAAGCCCTGTTGACCTGCGGCGAGCGCATCGTCGATGCTCGCCTCATCGGGCTCGGATTTCATCAGCCAGTAGCGCATCGTTGCTTGTTGATTCTTCTTGTTGTATGACCGGGTGCTCGCGCTGATGCAGCACGGGCCGGCGCGAACGCCCATGAAAAAAGCGGTTGCACCATGGATGCAACCGCCCGAATTAAGACCCGCCTGTGCCGCTGTGCCGGCATCCCGAACCTGGCGGTTCAAGGTGGCCACAGTAGTTCAATATTGGGATCGTCGGACGAGCGACGTTCACGCCTACTAAACGAATCCCGCAGCCTATGCTCAAAAATGGTTCAAGGAATATATGGCAAACGCGTACACGGCAGGAGAGCTCAGTCTACCGCAAACGCCATCGCTGTCAACGGGTTTGATGGACTTCGTTGAAGTGAAAAGCAAGTGCGAAGCGCGCGATCAGAATAAGCGCTCTTGCGGCGCTAATGCGCCATCCAGCAGGCTATGCATCGCGTTAATCTTTTCACGCACATCGGACATGGCCATGGCCGAGAATGGACCGTCGGATGAACGGGCAGCGAGGAAGTCGGCAGCAATGCCCAGCGCAGCCATCACCGCAATGCGATCGGTGCCTTTGACCTTGCCCGCATCACGTATCGCGAGCATGCGTTCGTCGAGGTAAGCGACTGCTTGCTTCAGCGCGATTTCTTCACCTTCCTTGCAGGCGAGCCGGTAGGGCTGGCCCATGATGGTGACATCGATGGTCGTCATGCAGCCTCCTCGTCACCCACTTCGGCGGGCAAGGCACCGAGCAGCGACTCGACGCGATCATGGGCTTCCTTCATGCGTGCGGCCAGCCGGGTGTTTTCATCGGACAGGGTGGCAAGCTCGCCGCGCAACGCGGCGTTCTCGCTGCGCAGTGCTTGCGACAGTTCGGCCAGCTGCGTGACCTTGTCCAGCAGGGAGGTGAAATCGGAAACCATGCGGCACTATAGTCGGCGGCGAGAATTTCCGTCAATACATTCAGGGACTTGTCATCGTTTCTTCATCAATGGTGACAGGTTTTATATGGCATCTGTTATCAGCTTTCTACGTCTTTTCCTGCCTGCAGGCGACAAACTTTCCCATGTGATCTTGCAGCCAGCAGCCCTCGGTGACGGGCACACGGTCCTGTAATGCACGCTCGACCAGCTTCTGCGCATGGCGCAGGTTCTGCGTACGGTTCACATCAGAGGGATGCAAGCCCAGCCGGATCAGCGGCGCCCTGCACAGGATCCCGGCGAGCCCGCCGACAGCGCCGCGCACCAGCGCATCGCTGGCACGCCAGCGCGCGCTGTAGACCAGGGCCGGCGCATGCAGCAAGCGTCCCGCGCGCAAATCAAGCAGCCCGCTGAACAAGCTCAGGTAGCGCAACCCGAGCCGGCTGCCTTCGGCGACTAGCACCTCGCGCGCGCTGCGCGCCAACAGCCACGCGGGCGGCACGAAGCCGTTGACCTGCAAATCTTTCAGGCCGCTATGGTGCAGGTCGCGCAATCCGGTCTGTACCCGTGTGATTGCCTGTGCCGCGTCCAGTGCCGCGAACTCGCCCTCGCCGCGCGTGAAAAGCTGCCGCTGCAAGCGCGCGCTCACGCTTGCAGGCGAGCGCGCATCGTCGCGGTGATACAGACCGTGTAGCAGCACTTCGTGCCCCTGACCATCGTCCAGCAAGGACTGCAGCGCAGAAATGAAGGCGGGATCAGCGTCGAGATGATGGCCATGCCAGCGCGGCACCAGCAACAAGCCCAACGGAAAGCGGCCGACTTCACGCAGCGCGGCGATCAGTCGCAGGCACTGCGGCCAGGTCGGTGCGGCGACATCATGAATGCTGACGCACAAGGCGCGTGGACCCTGCCGGCGCGGGTTCATCCGGTGGCCAGCGAGGCCTGCATGCGGATCGGTTCATCGCCAGCCAGCTGCCGGTAATGGGCAACCAGCTGCGGCAACACGCAATGCCAGTCATGCCGCAGACAGGCGCGCTGGCGTGCCTGCCTGCCAAGCTGCTTCAGGTCCGCACCGGCGAGCGCATGCAAGCCCGCGCGCAATGCATCGCTGCTGTCGTCATCGACCAGCAGACCGACCTGCGCATCCAGCAGCTCGGCAACGCCACCGGCCCGCACGCCCAGCACCGGCAGGCCGCAAGCCATGGCTTCGAGCACCACCAGACCAAAGGTTTCATGCGCACCGGGATGCACGAACAAGTCACAGGCCGACATCAAGGCCGCGAGTGCCGCTTCGCTGCGCTCATGCGGCAGCACCGATACCTGCGGGCCGGTATCGGCCAGCGTGCCGGCGCCGATCAGCAGCAGATGAAAACCTCGACCCAGGCTTCGCACCGCGCTGATCAGCGCAGACAGGTTTTTCTCGCGCGAGAAGCGTCCTGCATAGACCAGCAGGCAGGTCTCGGGGCCAATGCCCAGACGCGCGCGCAGCGCGGTGTCCCGCTGCAGCGGCGAGAACACGCGCGTGTCCACGCCCAGTGCTTGTTGCCTTACCTGGGGAATGTCGAGCGCGTGCAGGCTGGCTGCCATGGTTGCGCTGGGCGCGAGCACACTGTCGAACTCACGATACAGGCGTTGCAGGTAGCGCTCGGCCGCAATGCGCGCGAGCCCGCCGAATCGCTCTTCTGCGAGGTGCGGCAAATCGGAGTGATGAAAAATCAGCGCATGGCTGTGCAGGCGGTCGCGCGCATGCAATGCACTCCATGCGCATTGATAGGGATCGCCGGCTTCGATCAGCGTCGGCGCCAGC
>CAZCDW010000122.1:0-7816 GCA_964497485.1 uncultured Bifidobacterium sp. | reverse complement strand
GCCGGGGACCTTGCGGATATAGGGCAGTGCCTCGGCAAGGATCTCGGCCTTGATCTCGGGAGCGATAGAGGAAGTCGGCATTACAGTGATCATCAATGAGAAAAACTTTCGCGGATTTTAAGCCAAAACCCGGCAAGACTCGCGATCAGATTTGCGTTTTTCGGCCAGCAACCTTAGTGTCGGGTATAAAAAGGAGGAAGCCATGAGCGCTTGCGTCGCGTGCGGACAGTCATTTCAGTGCGGGATGGTGGACGCGGGCGCGCCTGAACCTTGCTGGTGCACGCAGCTGCCACCGTTGCCGGCCACGCAGCTACAGGCGGCCGCAGCCAGCGGCAAGGCCGCTTGCTATTGTCCGGATTGCCTGCGCGCGCTGGTGGCGGGCACGACCGCACAGGCCCGCGAATGAAGCTGGAGCAGCCAATCGAAGTTGCGAATTGACCTTCCTTTGCTGGCTCAGGGACAGTCGCGCAACGCGACGCCGGCATAGCCGGCCAGCAGTTTCTTCAGCCCGTCAGTGGCGGGCGCGTCCAGCCCGACCAGCTGGTAGGCCAGTCGGCTCGCGTTCAGCGGGTGTTCTTCGATGCGCGCATCGGTGACGCCGGCCTGCTTCAGTGCGGCCAGTTGTGCATCGGCCAGTTCGGGCTTGCTGAAGACGCCGAGTGAAATGCCCCAGCGCCGCACCGAAGCCTCGCGAATCACCGACACATCCTTGAAGCCCTGCTCGCGCAGTTGCGTGACGCGCCGATTGGCCGCCGCCTCGCTGGCTTGCGGCGGCAGCATCACGATCTGCGACGGCGATGCCAGCACCACACGCTTGACCGGCAGCGCCGGCAGCGACAGCTGCGACAGCGCTGATTCAAACTTCGCCGCCGTCTGCGCGTTGAAGTCGCCGGCCTCGATGCACTTGCCGGCTGCGCGCTTCGGCGAGGGTGCTGTCGTTGCTGTCGATATCGTGGTTGCTGTGCTTGCTGTGGGTGCTGTGGGAGCGGTTAATGCCGACGATGTCGCAGCAGGCGATGGCGATGACGCGGCAGCTGCAGGACTGGCGCTACCTGACGTGCCCGCTGCTGCCGTCGCGGGCGATGGACTTGCCGTCGCGATCGTCTTTGCCTCCTTGCCCGGCACCTGCACGGTGACGCGCTCTGCATGCTGCTGCAACGCGAGCCGCTCAGGCTCAAGGCCGGACGGGCGGAAGGTTTGCAGCACCAGCAGCATCACCACATTGGCCAGCAACAGCGCAAACAGGAAGAGTCGCATCATCAGGCCTCTCGGTTGTCATGAGCGGCCACCTGCAGGCCGAGCAATACCAGGTTGTCGATGCGCTCGCAAACCGGCCCGGAGGACATCCGGTTCGCGAGCATGGGTTCGAGCCACGGAGCGACATACGCTGCCGCACCGCCGGACAACAGGCAACGAGCTCCTGCCTCGCTGGCCTGCAGGCTGCGCAGTGCATGGTCGATGGCGGCGGCCTGCGCGGTCATGCAGCCACTGACGATCGCATCGCGGGTGTTGTCGCCGAACTGGTGCGCAATGCGCAGCTCATTGACTTCCGGTAGCTGCGCCGTGTTCACCGCCAGGGATTTTGCCATCGTCAGCAAGCCGGGCAGGATCATGCCGCCGATGAAGCGGCCGTGGATGTCCAGCGCATCGATGGTGGTGGCCGTGCCGCAGGTGACGACCAGCAGCGCCTGCGAAGGGTAAAGGTGACGCGCCGCGACCAGCGTGGCAAAGCGATCGCTGCCCAGCTGAGCAGGATCGCGATAGCCATTGATGACACCGGCGCAGTGCTCACGCGAACGGAAACGCTGCACGCTGGCGATGCCGGCCGCCTGCAGCGCCTGCTGC
Source organism: uncultured Bifidobacterium sp. (assembly GCA_964497485.1). Classification (GTDB taxonomy): domain Bacteria; phylum Pseudomonadota; class Gammaproteobacteria; order Burkholderiales; family Burkholderiaceae_D; genus Pernthalerella. The sequence continues at coordinate 5,971 of CAZCDW010000122.1, read as the reverse complement.
AAGGACTGCTCGACCATGTCACCGGCGACATTCGAGTACAAGGCGCGCGTCTCGCCTTGCCACGCTGCCGGCACCGTATCCAGTTCAGTGTAAGCAAGTGCACCCGACGCGCGCCAGTCGCCGGCGGGCGCATGCTCATCGGCAAGGGCCCACTTCATGCGCGTGTTACCGGCATCAATGAACAGCATGCAAGCCCCCGCGGGTAGTGGGTGGCTGCCCGGCTGCGCGCAGCGATACATCGCCGGCCGCTATGCTGACCATGCCGGCGCCGGTATCGATCTGAAGGCATCCGCTGCCATCGACGCCGAGCGCGATGCCCTGATGCAGAATGCGACCCTGCTCGACGATGGACACCGCCTGTCCCGCATGCGCATGCAGCGCGTCCCAGCGCGAGACGAAAGGCGCGAGGCCGTCGCGGCCGAAGTCTGCGAGCGCCTGCGCGAGCGATGCTGCGAGTTGTGCCAGCAAGGCATCGCGGTCGACTGCACCAGCAGCTGCGCACAGCGCCGCCACCGGCTGGCCGATCGCGGCATCGCGCGCTGGATGGGCGCGCACATTCAGGCCGACACCGATCACCACCCACAGCTGACCCGCGCCATCCGGTGCTTTGGCACCGGCAGCACCGGCAGCACCGGCAGTCTCGATCAGGATGCCGCCCAGTTTGGCGCCGTCGACCAGCAAGTCATTCGGCCATTTCAGCATCACCGGCGTGCCCGGGGCACCGTTGCTGCGCGGCGCGCGCAGCGCTTCGGCCAGCGCGACACCGACCGCCAGTGACAATCCGGAAAGGCGCTGCAAGGGTCCCGCCAATCGCCATGCGAGCGAAAAGCACAGGCTGTCACCGGGCTCGGCCAGCCAGCTGCGGCCGGCACGACCGCGGCCGGCGGTCTGGCGCTCGGCCGCCAGCAGCAATGGCGACTGCAAGCGGGTGGCCCGCTCGCGCAAGTCGGCGTTGGTGGAAGCGGTTTCGGCAACCACCTCGATCGCCAGCCGCTTGCCGTCCGCCACAGGTACACCGCCGGGCAGGCCGGCCAGCAGGGCGGCAATGCGCGCGGCATCCAGAGAATCAGTCATGCCGCGCATTGTATCGGCAGCAGGCATCCAATACACTGGCTCGCATGTCCGACTCCCTGCTTCAGGCCAGCCCGGCCCCGACTGCGCCATCCCGCAGCAAGTCTTCCTCTTCGGCCCGCATCGCCCTTGGCTTCTATGCACTACTGATCGTTTATGCAAGCTGCTACCCGTTCGGCGGCTGGCGCGACACCGGACTGCTGCCGTGGACCTGGTTGACCGAACCGATGCCGCGCTACTGGACCGGGTTCGACCTGGTCGTGAACGTGATCGGCTACGTGCCGCTGGGCGCGCTGCTGCTGTTGTCGCTGCATCCCTCCGTGCGCGGTGCGCGCGCGCTGCTGGTCGCGGCGCTGGCCGGCATTTTGCTGGCGGCGGTGCTGGAATCGCTGCAAAGCTATCTGCCGTCACGAGTACCGAGCAACCTCGACCTGATCACCAATGCCAGCGGCACCGTGCTGGGCGTGCTGGCCGGCGCGCTGCTGCGCGTGCCACTGCTGGAAAAAAGCTGGTTACGCTCATTGCGCGAACACTGGTTTTCCGACCAGGCCAGCCGCGGACTGATCATCGTCGGCCTGTGGCCGCTGGCGCAAATTTATCCGCAGCCCTATCTGTTCGGTCACGGCCAGCTGTTGCCGACACTGTCCGCCTGGGTGTCGGCATGGTCGGATGAACCGGTCGATCTCGTGCAGTTCGTCTGGCGTGACTTCAGCATCAGCATTGATCATTACTTGCTGGCCGAAGTGATCATCACCGGACTTGGCATGACGGCCGCCGTGCTGACCCTGCTGTGCCAGACGCGCCGTCATGCGCCGCGCATCCTGCTGGCTGTCGGCCTGATGCTGGCCGCTGTCGCCGTCAAGGCACTGGCGCATGCCGTGCTGTTCGCACCCGATGATGCCTTTGCCTGGCTGACGCCATCGGCAGCCAGCGGCTTGCTGGTGGGCGCCGTGATGCTGGGCGGACTGTCGTTCGCACCGCCGGTCGCGCAGCGACGCGCAGCGGTGTTCGCGCTCGCGACCTGCCTGCTACTACTGAACATGCTGCCGTCCAATCCTTATTTCCTGTCGACCCTGCAGGAATGGGTGCAGGGAAAATTCCTGAACTTCAATGGCGCTGCGCAATTCCTGTCGCTGACCTGGCCTGCATTCGCGCTGTGGTTCCTGCTGCATCCGACCCACCACGCACAGGAAGCGAGCGGTGTATGATGCGACGCCCCTGTTCCAACCCTTGCATCCCTTTCACTCCCGTCACCACTTTCGGAGCCGGCACCGGCACGCAGCGATGAGCGATTCCTACTACCAGCACCATGTTTTTTTCTGCACCAATGTCCGCGATGATGGCCGCCCTTGCTGCGCCGAGCGCGGCGCGCGCGAGGCACAGGAACATGCGAAAAAACGGATGAAGGCCCTGAACCTGAATGGCCAGGGCAAGGTGCGCATCAACAAGGCCGGCTGCCTCGACCGCTGCGAAGAAGGTCCGGTACTGGTCATCTACCCCGAAGGCACCTGGTATACCTATGTGGACAAGGAAGACATCGACGAGATTGTCGATACCCATATCGTCGGCGGCAAGCTCGTCGAGCGACTGAAGATCTGATTGTCCATGAATGCACTGACCCAGGAATTCACGCTGACCGGCGCGGCCGGCAAACTCGAATGCCGGCTTGATCCGCCCGCTGCCGAGCGTACGGCGCCGCGGGGCATCGCGCTGGTGGCCCATCCGCATCCGCTGTATGGCGGCACGATGGACAACAAGGTGGCGCAGACCCTGGCACGCGCCTTCGTCGCGCTTGGCTATGTCAGCGTGCGCATGAACTTCCGTGGCGTCGGTCAGTCCGAGGGCGTGCATGACGCCGGCCATGGCGAGACCGACGACATGCTGCTGCTGCATGACCATATGGTGGCGCGATATCAGGGCCTGCCGGTTGCGTTGTCGGGCTTCTCGTTCGGTACCTTTGTGCAATCGCAACTGGCACAAAGGCTGGCCGCGCGCGGCACACCAGCCGAGCGGCTGGCCCTGATTGGTTCGGCCGCTGGCAAATGGGCGCTGCCACCGGTGCCGGCCGACACGCTGATCGTGCATGGCGAACTGGATGACACGATACCCTTGTCCGATGTGCTCGACTGGGCGCGACCGCAAGACCTGGCAGTGGTGGTCATCCCCGGCGCCGATCATTTCTTCCATCGCAAGCTGCATCATGTGAAGCAGCAGGTCATCGACAACTGGAACGCACGCCGGCCTTGACTACCTGTCGATGAGGCCGGCTTGACGGCCTTGCCATTTCCATCCACCGGCTGTGGCGCGTGGGGATCGAAGGCTATAATCCGCACTGCGTTTTATCCCGGCACCTGCCACCTGCTTTCATCCTGCGTTCAATGAAAAAATTCCTGGCCGTCTGCGCCTTCCTGTTCCCGCTGTTCTTCATCTTCGTCAACGCCGCCTCCGCGCAATCGCTGCCGCCGCCGACCATCGCCGCCCGCTCCTGGCTGCTGCTCGATGCCACCAGCGGGCAAGTGCTGGCCTCACAAGATCCGGAGATGCGGATCGAACCGGCATCGCTGACCAAGATCATGACGGCTTACCTCGCATTCTCCGCGGTGCGCGACAAGAAGCTGGACCTGAACCAGCTGGTGAACGTATCGACCAATGCGTGGAAGGTCGATGGGGACAGCTCGAAGATGTTCATCGAGCCCAGCATGCCGGTGCGCGTGCAAGACTTGCTGTACGGGCTGATCGTCCAGTCGGGCAATGATGCGGCGGTGGCGCTGGCCGAGGCCGTTGCCGGCACCGAAGGCGCTTTCGTCGCGCTGATGAACCAGGAAGCGCAGCGTATGGGTCTGAAGAGCACTCGCTATGCGAATCCGCACGGGCTGCCGCATCCGGACAATTTTTCGACCGCGCGCGACCTGTCGGTGCTGGCCACGCGACTGATCAATGACTTCCCCGATCTCTACAAGATCTACTCGACCAAGAGCTTCACCTACAACAAGATCACGCAGCCCAACCGCAACCGCCTGCTGTGGCTGGATCCGACGGTCGACGGCATGAAGACCGGCCACACGCAAGCGGCCGGCTACTGCCTGATCGCGACCGCGAAGCGCCCGAACGGTGGCAGCGGTGAACGCCGCCTGGTATCGGTGGTGCTGGGTACGGAATCGGATGCCATGCGCGCTCAGGAAAGCCAGAAGCTGCTGAACTGGGGCTTCATGAATTTCGACACCTACAAGGTGTATGCGAAGGGACAGGCCATCATTACGCCGTCGGTCTGGAAGGGCGCGCAGGGCGAGGTGAAGCTGGGCTTCACGCACGATGTTCATGTCACGCTGCAGCGCGGCTCGACCGCGAAGCTCAAGCCCGTCATCGAGCGCACAGACCCGCTGGTCGCGCCGATCGCACAATACCAGCGTGTCGGCACGCTGAAGCTGATGGCCGGCGACAAACTGGTCAATCAGGTGCCACTGCTGGCGCTGGAGCCAGTCAACCAGGCCACCTTCATCGGCCGCGCATTCGACTCGGTGCGCCTGATGCTGTACCGTTGATCCTGCAGCACGTTTGCCATCGGTGACGAAGGACAGACCATGAACAATCCGCGCGAAAGCCTGATCGATTATCCGAGCGACTTCCCGATCAAGATCATGGGCGTGATGCAAGAGCAGTTCGCGCAGACCATGGTCGAAGTCGTGCAGAAGTATGACCCCGAATTCCATGCCGGGAAAATGGAGATGCGGCCTTCGTCCAAGGGCAACTATCTCGCACTGACCGTGACCGTGCGCGCGACCAGCCGCGAGCAGCTCGACAACCTGTACCGCGAACTGTCGTCGCATGCGATGGTCAAGGTGGTACTGTAAACCGGCATGGCCGCCGCTGAAGCCGCCACGTCGGTGACTGCCGGCGACCGTCCGCAAGTGATCGCGCGCGGCATCGAGCCTTACGACGTTTCATTTGCCGCGATGCGCGCCTTCACCGATGCGCGCTCGCCCGAGTCCCCGGATCAGCTGTGGCTGGTCGAGCATCCCCCCGTGTACACGCTCGGCCTGGCCGCCGACCACAGCCATGTGCTGGATGCGCAAGGTATTCCGGTGGTGCAGACCGACCGCGGCGGCGAAGTCACCTACCATGGCCCCGGTCAGGCCGTCGTCTACTTGCTGTTCGACCTGCGCAAACCGGGCCGCAAACTGTTGCCGCGCGAGTTCGTGCACGGGATAGAACAGGCCGTGATCGATGTACTGGCGGCGTATAATCTGCACGGCGAGCGTAAGCCCGGCGCCCCAGGCATCTATGTCGCCGACGATGGTCGCGAAAATCCCTGGATCGGCGCCAAGATCGCCGCGCTGGGATTGAAGATCCGCGCCAGCGGATGCACGTATCACGGCGTGGCGCTGAATGTGGCGATGGACCTGCAGCCCTTCGACGGCATCAATCCCTGTGGCTACCCGGGACTCGCGACCGTGGACATGAGGACGCTGGGCGTCAAGGCATCGCTGGCCGACGTGCAGCAACAACTGGCTGATGCGCTGATTGCGCGCGTCGCTGCCTGAACCGAACATACGTAACACCGGACCAGCACTATCCGCGCTGGCCGCAACGAAGGCTTCCACCCGATGGCTTCTGACACCACCGCAACGCCGCCCAACGACAGCTACCGCGCCACCGACAAGCAGAAGGGCGCCGGCAAGACCGCGCGCATCCCGATCAAGATCGTGCCGGCCGAGCGTCTGAAGAAGCCGGACTGGATACGCGTGAAAGCCGCATCGCCGACCACGCGCTTCTACGAGATCAAGGACATCCTGCGCGAGAACAAGCTCGTCACCGTCTGCGAAGAAGCGTCATGCCCGAACATTGGCGAATGCTTCGGCAAGGGCACCGCGACCTTCATGATCATGGGCGACAAGTGCAC
>CAZCDW010000121.1:1454-7834 GCA_964497485.1 uncultured Bifidobacterium sp. | reverse complement strand
TCATCGACATGGAAAACGCGAAGAACCAGCGCGAAGTCGAGGGTCGCCTGAAGGATGCGCTGCACTATGATCGCGCGCGCGTCCAGATGGGCAAGATCTCGCGCTTCGGCCTGATGGAACTGTCGCGCCAGCGCCTGCGTCCGTCGCTGTCCGAAGGCAGCCATGTGACCTGCCCGCGCTGCCACGGCCCCGGCCATATCCGCGATACCGAATCTTCCGCGCTGCAAGTGCTGCGCATCATCCAGGAAGAAGCGATGAAGGAAAACTCGGCCGCCATCCATGTGCAGGCGCCGGTCGATGTCGCCGCTTTCCTGCTGAACGAGAAGCGTGGCGAGATCTTGAAGATCGAGACCCGCCACCGCGTGTCCGTGATCATGATCCCGAACAAGCATCTCGAGACGCCGCATTACAAGATGGAGCGCATCAAGCACGACGATCCACGCCTCGACGACCTGCAGGCCAGCTACAAGATGGCCGAGGAAGTCGATACTGACGTCGGCTATAGCAAGCGCAAGGCCGAAGAAGCGCGTCCGCGCCAGGAGGCCGTGGTCAAGAGCATTACCCCGGACCAGCCGGCACCGATCGTCGAGCGCAAGCCCGAGCTGGCGGCGCCCGCCGCCGCGGATGATGTAGCCGCCGAAGGTTTCCTGTCGCGGCTGTTCGGCCTGTTCCGCAAGAAACCGGCCGCTGCCGAGCCTGCTGCCGCAAAGCCGGCCGCACGCGAGCGCAATGGCGAGCGTGGCGAACGCGGCGACCGTGGCGGTCGTTCACGCCGCCGTGGCGGCCGCGGCCGCGACAAGGACGAGCGTGGCAACGGCAACGAAGCTCGCGCAAAAGACAACAAGGAAGTCGCGAAGGAAGCCGTAGTGAAAGACGGTGGCCGCCAGCAGAAACAGCGCGAAGGTGGACGCGAGAACCGCGAGCCGCGCGAGCAACGTGAGCCGCGTGAGCCCAGGGCGGATAACCGCGAGCAGCAGCAAGCCGAGGGTCGCGAAGGCCAAGGCCGCCGCGAGCGCCAGCCGCGCGCGCCGCGTGAGGAGCGCAAGCCCACTGCCGAGGACAACCAGCTGCCGCTGATTGCTGCCGAAGGCGTGGTCGATGCCGCCGCCAACCCTGCGACACAAGCTGAACACGGCGAACAGGCCGAAGCGCAAGTCGAAGGCGCAGAAGGCGTGACTGCCGAAGGCGGTGAAGAGCAGCCGCGTCGTCGTCGCCGTCGTGGTGGCCGCAACCGCAACCGCCGTGACCGCGACCAGGCAGGCAATGCCGAGGGCATGGAAGAAGGCAGCGAAGGCGAAGAAGGCGCGGAACACGCGGATGTCGAAGGCCATGCCGCAGCGTCAGCCGAGGCCTCGGCTGTGGAAGCGCATTCCGCCCCGGATGTGACGGCAGCTGCTTCGCATGGCGACGCATCGCCCGCTGCTGCCCATGCGGCCGAGTCCGCGAATGCGGTACTCGCAGCGGCGGAAACGGTCGTTGCAGCACCTGCTACCGTGACCGAGTCTGTGCCGATGGTCGAGGCTGTCACCGCAAGCGTGGCCGAGCCGGCAGGCGTCCACCAGCCAGCACCCGTGATCGAGCCGGTGGATCAGCCAGTCTTTGCCCCGGCAGCTGCTGCTGCGGCTCCGATCCTTGTTTCGCCCGCGCCTGCTGTTGCCCCGGCAGCCAGCGCTGTCGACCTCGACGCGATGCTGGCCGCAGCTGGCCTGCAAATGGCCAGTACCGATCCGGCCAAGCTGCGCGCAGTGCAGGAAGCAGCGTCGCAAGTCGTGCCAGCGGTTCGCGTGCCACGCGAGCGCAAGCCCATGGCGCCTGTGTCCAGCGAGCCGCTGGTGCAGGTCGAGACGCAGCGGTAAGCGTCAAGCGACTCCGTTGCTCCATGAAAAGGCCCGCCATTCGGCGGGCCTTTTTTCGTGCTGCAATTTTTTCGAGGAGCCGAACGATCGCTTTCCGCTCGCTCGAATTTTTTCAATGCGCCGGATGTGCAAATACCGCTTCCATGGAGTCGGCCTCGAACATTGCGTCGAACCAAGCCTCAAGCGTCTCCTCCGCAGCAGCGTCAATCTTTGCAGATACCCAATCCGGAACCTCATCGAACCGTCGAGCCAATTGACGACGTAACAGCTGCGCCTTTCCAACCAGCCGACCTTGCTGCAACCCTTGCTCCAAACCTTGCACCAAACCTTTTTCGATCCCCGCGCGTTCGAATGAACTGATGTATGGCATACGGATTTCCTCCTCTAACATTTGTACATCGTGCCGCCACTGACGATCCAGCGCTTTGGGCAGGCTCATCATCCAGTCCAGCATCCAGACCAGGTCGATCACTTGCTGACGTTGTCGGCCACGCCGGTAAAGCTGCCTGACCAGCGCTGTCTTTCTGACATAGCGGGCTGTCATGTCGGTGCGCGTCGCGCGCGTAGCCAGATGCGCAAGGGTTACCACCGCGAACGGATTATCACTGTCCTCCAAACTGGCTTCACTGCCCGCCCAGTCCAGCAGTTTGGCTACCGGATACTGTAACCCCAGCTTGCAGCCAAACACCTGGTAGCCAAATGACTCCGGACGCCAAGTCGGCCGATCATCGGCCAGCACGGCAAGGCTAGCAATGGCTTGTCTATACCGATCGTACAAACGATAGTGATAGACGAACATGCGTTCCGCAAATTCTGTTTGTTCGCTGCCTTGTACTTCCAGATGAACGTAAACCTTCTCCGCTTGTCCATCGAGCCGCGTCACTTCGACCAGCTTGTCAACGTAACGCATGCCCAGTTCGGCATCGCGCACCACGGCACGCAATTCCTGATCGAGAAAGTTGACGGGTTTCGACCAGTCGATCTGTGCATGGGCCGAAGGAAAGAAGAAATACAAAAAATCGGCGAAGTGCCGTTCTATCGTTTCCTTCCATGGGCTGTCATACTGGTCGGCCACCCTGCCCCCTGATGATTGAATCGCTGCCTGACTGATAGACAGGGGCAGCATCTCTCGTTCGGAGTAGCCATTGGCGAAGCTGGCTGCGGTGCTACCGTAAAAAAGGCGGATTCAATGCGGGAGCACTGATAGTGTTGCGAAAATTTCGCGGGATTTATGCAGGACGATAAAGCGCTCGACAGGCTTCCTTCACACACCTTGATTTGGCACGGAAGCAGATGAAGAAGTCGGCGGCGTCCACTGCCCGCTCAGGATCTTGTCGAGCCAGAACGCGCCGATCATGGTCTTCACGTCAGTGATCTTGCCTTCCCTGACCCAGTCCATCAGCTGAGCGACCGGCGCAGTGAACACGTCGAGGAACTCCTCCTCATCAAGCTGACGCTCGCCGGCGGTCAGTCCTTGGGCGAGAAAAATCTCGAGATGCTCGTCGCAGTACGCGATCGCATTATGGATGGTGCAGACGAATTGCCATTCGCGCGCCGCATAGCCGGTCTCTTCCCTCAGCTCGCGCTGCGCGCACAGCAACGGGTCTTCGCCATGGTCCAGCTTGCCGGCCGGGAGTTCGATGAAGACCCGGTCATTCGGATAACGGTACTGGCGCTCCAGCACGACAGTGCCGTCGTCCAGCAAGGGGATGATCACGACCGCGCCCGGATGACGGAAATACTCGCGAACGGCCTCGCCGCCGTTGGGAAGGCTGACGACATCCCTGCGCACCTTCAGCAGCTTGCCGTCGTAAACCAGCTCGCCCTCGATGAAGCTTTCCGTCAGGTGTTTATCCAAGCCGGCCTCCGCAGAAGGTGGGGCAAACGGTCATGCGAAACAGTCGTCGGACTGGCGAGGCGGCGCAGCCGACAGCAATTCAACGAATCAGGGCGCAGGTATGTGGGCGTCAGTCCTCGGCGCGGTGCCGTCGCAGGTAGCGATGCACGAAGCCCGGAAAGCCCAGAACGAGGAACAGGCAGACCGTCACCGCATAGAATTGCCAGCCTTGCGGGAAGGCATTGCCCATCGACGACTCGACCATGCGCGCGAAGCCCAGTACCAGCAGGTACAGCACCAGCAATTCGACGATGCGCAGCCATGCCGGCTTAAGCGCCTGTTTCAGCGCCTTGACGCCGAAGCCGCGCTCAGTGAAGAAAGGAAAATTGGCTGCGACCGCCATCAGCACGATGACGATCCAGCTTGCGGCAGTAGTGTTCACGTATGTCCGGGTATCAGGAACCAATCGCTTGCGCGATCGAATGGGCGCAGGCCACCATCAGCGGACCCGGCAGCACGCCGAGCAGCACCACAGCGATACCGTTCAGCGACAATGTAAAACGCACGCCGCCGGATGCCTCGATGGGCGTCGTATCGGTCGGCTCGTCAAAGTACATCAGCTTGACCACGCGCAGATAGTAATACGCGCCGACCAGCGAGAACAGTACCGCGACAATCACCAGCCACATGTGGCCGGCCGCCAGCGCGGCCTGCAGCACCGACAGCTTCGCATAGAAGCCCACCATCGGCGGCACGCCGGCCAGCGACAGCAGCAGCACCATCATCACGGCGGCGAACCACGGACTGCGCTGATTCAGGCCCTTGAAGTCATCGAGATTCTCGGCCTCGAAACCACGGCGTGCCAGCAGCAGGATCGTGGCGAAAGTACCGAGCGTGGTCAGCACATAGGTAACCGTATAGAACATCGCCGCGCTGTAGGCATTGGTCGCAGCCTCCGGCGTGCTGCCCTCGAACACGCCCGACAGCAGGCCCAGCAGCATGAAACCGGTCTGCGAGATCGTCGAGTAAGCGAGCATGCGCTTGATGTTGGACTGCGCAATCGCGGTGATATTGCCAACGGCCATCGACACCACGGCCATCGCGATCAGCATCTGCTGCCAGTGCACGGCCAGCGCGCCCAGGCCTTCGACCAGCAGGCGGATACAGATCGCAAACGCGGCCAGCTTCGGTGCGGCGCCCAGCAACAGCGTCACTGCCGTTGGCGAGCCCTGATAAACGTCCGGCGCCCACATATGGAAGGGAGCCGCGCCCAGCTTGAACGCGAGGCCAGCGACGATGAACACCAGGCCCAGCACCAGCACCAGCTCGTTCGCATGGCCCTTGACCAGCGCCTGAGCGACCTCGGACAGATCGAGCGAGCCGGTGGCGCCATACATCATCGACATGCCATACAACATGAAGCCGGACGCCAGCGCACCCAGCACGAAATACTTCATCGCCGCTTCGGTCGACACTGCATGATCGCGGCGCAGCGCGACCAGTGCATACAGCGACAGCGACATCAACTCGAGGCCGAGGTAAATCACGAGGAAGCTGTTCCCGGAGATCATGATCATCTGGCCCAGCAGCGTCATCAGCGCCAGCACATAGAACTCGCCGGACAGCATGCCGCCCACCAGATGGCGCTCGATCGCATACTGGCGCGAGTACACCAGCGTCATGATGGTGGCGATGCAAGCGAACAGCTTCAGCAGCCTGGCCATCGCATCGGTCACGTACATGTTGCCGAACGCGTACTCACTGCCCGGGGTGTTGAAGCCACCGATAGCGATCACGCCAGTGACGGCAATGGCCAGCAGCGACAGCCAGTGGCTGACCGGCGTTGTTTCTTCGCGCGCAAACAGGCCGGCCACCAGCACCGCCATGATCGCGATGGCGAGGAATATTTCGGCCGAGGCCGGGATCAGGTTCAGGTCAGTCATGTCTGCCTATCTTGTGCTCGATGTCTTGCTTGCTAGTGGGCTTACTGCGGCAGCTTGCTGGTCGCGACATGCTGCAGCAAGTCGGCCACCGAGGTCTGGGTCAGGTCGGTGAACGGTGCCGGGTAGACACCCATCCAGATCGTCGCAATTGCCAGCAAGCCCAGGATCAGGAATTCACGCTGGTTCAGATCGTTGAGTTCGGCCACATGCGGGTTGCCGACTTCGCCAAACACCACGCGCTTGACCAGCCACAGCGAATACGCCGCACCCAGGATCAACGCCGTCGCCGCCAGCACGCCTATCCAGAAGCCGTACTTGACCGCGCCGAGAATCACCATGAATTCGCCGATGAAACCCGAGGTACCCGGCAGACCGGCATTGGCCAGCGAGAACAGCACGAACAGTGCGGCGAAGCGCGGCATGGTATTGATCACGCCGCCGTAGTCGGCGATCTCGCGCGAATGCACGCGGTCATAGAGCACGCCTATGCACAGGAACATCGCACCCGACACGAAGCCGTGCGAAATCATTTGCATCAGGCCGCCCTGCACGGCCATCTCGCCGAACATGAAGAAGCCCAGCGTGACAAAGCCCATGTGCGCAATCGACGAGTACGCTACCAGCTTTTTCATGTCCGCCTGCACCAGCGCGACCAGACCAATGTAGATCACCGCGATCAGCGACAGTGCAATCATCAGCCCGGCGAGGCTGTGGCTGGCATCCGGCGCCACGGGCAGCGAGAAC
>CAZCDW010000121.1:0-1418 GCA_964497485.1 uncultured Bifidobacterium sp. | reverse complement strand
GCCAGGTATGCACCGGCCACATCGGCACCTTGACCGCGAACGCGATCAGGAAGGCGAGGAAGATCAGCTTCTGCGCGCCCAGCGCAATCGGCAACTGGTGCCAGGTGAGGATGTCGAAGCTACCCGACTGGAAATACAGCCAGATCAGCGCCACCAGCATCAGCAGCGAGCCGAGGAAGGTGTACAGGAAGAACTTGATCGCCGCATACACGCGGCGCGGGCCGCCCCAGACGCCGATGATGATGAACATCGGAATCAGCGTCGCTTCGAAAAATACGTAGAACAGCAGCGCGTCCAGCGCGCAGAACACGCCGATCATCACGCCCGACAGGATCAGGAAGGCGCCCATGTACTGCGCGACGCGCTTCTCTATCACTTCCCAGCCGGCGAGTACGACCAGCACGGTGATGAAGGCGGTCAGTGGCACGAACCACAGCGACAGGCCATCGATGCCGAGGTAGTAGTTGACGTTGAAGCGGGCTATCCACGGCGCCTTTTCGACGAACTGCATGCCGTGGGCGGCGGCATCGAAGCCAGTCACCAGCGGCAGCGTGACGAGAAAGCTGATGATGGCACCGACCAGCGACAGCATGCGCACTTTCGCCGCGCGGCTGTCATCGCCGGTCGCCAGTACCAGTGCGCCGAAGGCGATCGGCAGCCAGATCGCAAGACTCAGGAAAGGAGTAGTTGACTGCATGTTGGTATTGTTTTTCGCTGGCGGTTATCGAAGCTCGGTCGGGTCGGTGTCGCTTGCTCAGTCAATCAGGCCTTGATCAGCCGGTAGCCCAGGTACAACGCAACGGCGACGATCATCGTGAACGCGTAGTGATAGATGTAGCCGGTCTGGAAGGACCGCGTCACGGTCGCGAACCAGCCGACCGCGCGCGCGCTGCCATTGACCACGAGACCATCGATCAGCGCGCGGTCACCTACGGTCGACAGGCCGCGGCCCAGCAGACGCGCACCGGCCGCGAACACGGCGTCATTGATCTTGTCCATGTAGTACTTGTTGTCCAGCAGCGTGTGCAGGCCGCGGAACTTGTCAAGGAACCAGGCCGGGACTCTCGGATTGACCAGGTAGCAGTACCACGCGCAAACCACGCCGGCCAGCGCCAGCCAGAACGGCTGGCTGCTGAATGCATGCATGCCCATCGCCGCCGCGCCGTGGAATTCATGCGCGAGCTCGGCCATCGCCGGGTGGGCGTCGGAGACGAAGATCACGCCCTTGAAGAAATCGCCGAACAGCATGCTGTCGATCGCGAGGTAGCCGATCAACACCGACGGTATGGCCAGCAGCACTAGTGGCAGCGTCACGACCCAGGGTGCCTCATGCGGCTTCTCGCCCGGGGCCAGTCCATGGTGATGGTCATCATCATGGTGATCATCGTGGCCGTGGTCGTCATGCGCCTTGCCGAAGC
>CAZCDW010000120.1:0-7851 GCA_964497485.1 uncultured Bifidobacterium sp. | reverse complement strand
TGGCCAGCAGGTCGGCGCGGATGCGGTCGGCCTCGGCAAAATTCCTGTCTTTCTTCGCCTGCGCACGCGCGGCGATCTGCGCATCGACATCGGCATCATTCATGCCCGCCGGCGCCCCGCCCTGCAGGAAGGCTTGCGGCTCACGATCCAGCAAGCCCAGCACGCCGGCCAGGCCCTTGAGCTGGCGCGCGAGCGCCGCATCATGATTGCGGTTGACCTCGGTCGCGAGGTCGAACAGCACGGCCAGCGCGATCGGCGTGTTGAAGTCATCGTTCATCGCATCGGCGAAGCGCTGCGCATGCGGCTCGTTCCAGTCCAGCGGCTGTGCATCCGGCGCGGTTTCTTTCAGCGCGGTGTACAGACGCGACAGGGCGACACGCGCATCGTCGAGGTGGGCGTCGGAATAGTTTAGCGGGCTGCGATAGTGCGCGCGCAGGATGAAGAAGCGCACGACTTCGGCGTCATACTGCTTCAGCACTTCGCGGATGGTGAAGAAATTGCCGAGCGACTTGGACATCTTCTCGTCGTCGACGCGCACGAAGCCGTTGTGCATCCAGACGTTCACGAAGCGATGTCCGCTGGCACCTTCGGATTGCGCGATCTCGTTCTCATGGTGCGGGAACTGCAGGTCCTGTCCGCCGCCGTGAATGTCGAACTGCTCGCCGAGCAGGTCGCAGGCCATCGCCGAGCATTCGATATGCCAGCCGGGGCGGCCGCTGCCCCACTTCGATGCCCATTTGACTTCGTCCGGTTCGGATTCGCGCGAGGCTTTCCACAGCACGAAGTCCAGCGGGTCACGCTTGGCACTGGCGACTTCGACGCGCTCACCGGCACGCAGGTCGTCGAGCGACTTGCCGGACAATTTGCCGTAGCCTTCAAAGTCGCGCACTGAATAATTCACGTCGCCGTCGGCCGCCTTGTAGGCCAGCCCATTGTTCTCGAGCATCTCGATCAGCTTCAGCATCTGCGGCACATAGGCGGTCGCGCGCGGCTCATGGTCCGGGCGTTGCACACCGAGCGCGGCGGCATCTTCATTCATCGCATCGATGAAGCGGTTCGTCAGCTGGCCGATGGTCTCGCCATTTTCCACGGCGCGCCGGATGATCTTGTCGTCGATGTCGGTGATGTTGCGCACATAGGTCACGTCATACGACTGCGCGCGCAGCCAGCGCTGCACCATGTCGAACACCACCATCACGCGTGCATGGCCCAGATGGCAGTAGTCGTAAACGGTCATGCCGCAGACATACATGCGCACCTTGCCAGGCTCGATCGGCGTGAACAACACTTTGTCACGCGCCAGCGTGTTGTAGATTCTTAATGCACTCATGGATGAATGATGCGGCGACGGCGGAGTGGACAGACGACACCAACCTGCCGAGGGACTTGCTGCCCCGCCCCGCTTCGGGAGCCAGAAAACAGCGCGTCATGTTTTGATAAAATGCGAGTTTCGCCGGAGTATAACATCGAAGCCTGCGCGTCCCGGCAGCGTTGAGCATGCGAATGCACTGCTTGACGCCCCCATCGCAGGCCAGCCTTCTTTCTCAGGATCCCACATGTTGCGTCGCAACTTTCTCAGCCTCATCACTCTAGTCGCGCTGGCCGGCCTGTCCGGAGCCGTCCATGCGGATGGCATGCCCAAGGTCGCCATGAAAACCAGCTTCGGCGAGATCGTGCTGGAACTCAACCCGGAGAAGGCGCCGAAGTCGGTCGACAACTTCCTGCAGTACGTGAAGGATGGCCATTACAACGGCACCACCTTCCACCGTATCATCAACGGCTTCATGATCCAGGGCGGCGGCTATGATGCGAAGGGCAATGAAAAGCCGACGCGCGCCCCCATCCCGATCGAATCGAAGAACGGACTGCGCAATCAGGTCTACACGATCGCGATGGCGCGCACCGGCGACCCGAACTCGGCCACCTCGCAGTTCTTCATCAACGTGAACAACAACCGCTTCCTCGACTATCCAGGCCAGGATGGCTATGGCTATGCGGTGTTCGGCAAGGTCATCAAGGGCACCGAAGTGGTCGACAAGATCAGGTCCGTCGAGACTGGTCGCCGCGATATGCCGCTAACCCCGGTCATCATCGAGTCGGCGATCATCGTCGAGTAAGCAGGATCATCGAGCAAGATTTTTGCTTCAATCTTTTTGCATCATACGCACCATTCGCAACATTCGTTTCAGAAGAGGAATTTCCATGGCAGTCGTACTCACCACCAACCACGGCAAGATCACCATTGAACTCGACGCCGAGAAAGCGCCGAAGACGGTCGAGAACTTCCTCGCCTATGTGAAGGCCGGCCACTACGATGGCACGATCTTCCACCGCGTGATCAACGGCTTCATGATCCAGGGTGGCGGCTTCGAGCCGGGCATGAAGCAAAAGCCGACCGAAGAGCCAATCGAGAACGAAGCAGCCAATGGCCTGACCAATGATTGCTACACCATCGCGATGGCGCGTACCAACGACCCGCACTCGGCGACCGCGCAGTTCTTCATCAACGTGAAGGACAATGACTTCCTGAACTACTCGGGCCCGAACAACTGGGGCTACTGCGTGTTCGGCAAGGTCAGCGAAGGCACCGATGTCGTCGATGCGATCCGCAAGGTGCGCACGGGCAGCAAGGGCTTCCATGGCGATGTGCCGGTGGAAGATGTCGTCATCGAAAAAGCGGAAGTGGTCTGATCCCGCGCGGGATCATTGCTCGCTGCCGCAACGGACTACATGGCCAACGCCACTGAACGCCTCAGCCACGCCATGCAGCAATCCGCCTCATCGAGCGCAAACACAGGAGCGCAACCGGCAACGGTTGCGCTTTTTGTTTCAGACCTGCACCTGACGCCCTCGATGCCGAAGACGGCGCAAGCCTTCTTCGATTTCCTGTCGCAGCATGCCAGCCATGCGCAGCAACTCTACCTGCTGGGCGATATCTTTGAATACTGGGCCGGCGATGATGATCTCACCGAGCCTTTCAACCAGCGCGTGGTCGACGCGCTGCGTGCGGTCAGCGATGGCGGCACGCGGGTTTTCTGGATCGCTGGCAATCGCGACTTCCTCGCCGGCGACGCATTCGCACAAGCAGCCGGCCTGACGATGCTGGCCGATCCTTACCCCACCGAGATTGCCGGATTGGCGGTCATGCTCGCGCATGGCGATGCGCTGTGTACCGACGACCATGCGTACATGGCGTTCCGGCGGCAGGTGCGCGACCCGCAATGGCAAGCTGCCTTCCTCGCTCGCCCCCTCGACGAGCGCAAGGCCATCATCGCCGGCATGCGCGAAGGCAGCCGCGAGGCGCAGCGCGACAAGCCGATGGCTATCATGGATGTGAATGCGGGCGAAGTCGCGACATTGTTCGCGAGCTCAGGCGTGAAGACGCTGATACACGGCCACACACACCGGCCGGCCTCGCATGAGACAGCGGCCGGCGTACGGCATGTGCTGCCGGACTGGGATTGCGATCAGGGAGATGACGCCAGCGTTACATCACCACGCGGTGGCTGGCTGGCGATCACTGACGACGGCCGCCTGCATCGTCAGACGCTGGGCTGATTACTCAACCAGCTTGTTCAGCTTGGCGGCGTTGAACTTGTCCAGTTCGGGCACGGATTCGATGGCGATGCCGGCCGCTTTGAGCGCCTGAACAATCTTCACCAGTTGCAGTTCCTGCGTCGCGGCATTGTCGATCAGGCCGTGCATGGCTTTCGACAGCGGATCGTCGCCATTGGGCGTGATGCCATAGGCGGCAAACATGCGCGCTGCCGTCTGGTCGCGCTCGCTCGGCATTTCTTTCTCGATGATCCGCGCCGGATTGCCGACAGCCGTTGCACCCGCCGGCACTTCCTTGACAACCACCGCGTTCGAGCCGACCTTCGCACCCTCACCGACCGTGAACGCGCCCAGCACCTTGGCACCGGCACCGATGATGGCGCCACGGGCCAGCGTCGGGTGGCGCTTCTTGCCCTTGGTGAGCGACGTGCCTCCGAGTGTCACGCCCTGGTAGATCGTGCAGTCGTCACCGACCTCGGCCGTCTCGCCGATGACAACGCCAAAGCCATGGTCAATGAACACCCGACGGCCTATGGTAGCCCCCGGATGGATCTCGATACCGGTCAGACCACGCGCGATATGCGAGATGAAGCGCCCCAGCCATTTGAAGCCGCCGCGCCAGCAGGCATTCGCCATCCTGTGCATGACGATCGCATGCAGGCCCGGATAGCAGGTCAGCACCTCCCAGCTGCTACGGGCAGCGGGATCGCGTTCCCGGATGCTGGCGATATCTTCCCTGAGACGACTGAACATGGTGAGGCAAATCGTTTAACGAAACTGAATTTTAGGGGATTTGGACGACAGGCACGCGGAACGGCGCACTTGGCGAGCCAGCCCTGCAGGGCTGCCGCTGCCCATGACCGAGGGACGTCAGCTGCCCGCCCTGATGCGCTGGCGACGAGCTTCGTACAAACAGATGCCCGAAGCCACGGACACATTGAGGCTTTCGACCGAGCCCATCATCGGCAGGCTGACCAGGCGGTCGCAGTTCTCGCGCGTGAGACGGCGCAAGCCCTCCCCTTCGGAGCCCATCACGAAAGCGGTGCCGCCGGTGTACTCGACGTCATACAGCGTGCCTTCGGCTTCGTCGTCGGTGCCGGTCAGCCAGATATCGCGTTCCTGCAGCTCACGCATCGTGCGCGCAAGATTGGTGACGGTGATGTAAGGCACCGTATCGGCCGCGCCACTGGCAACCTTGGCCGCCGTCGCATTCAGGCCGACCGCGCGATCCTTGGGCGCGATAACGGCATGCGCACCGGCGCCGTCAGCGACGCGCAAGCAGGCGCCAAGGTTGTGCGGATCGGTCACGCCGTCGAGCAGCAACAGCAGCGGCGGCCCTTGAACCGCATCCAGCAATTCCGCCAGGTTACGCGCGAGCGACAGTTCACCGGCACGCGCGACCACGCCCTGGTGACGGCGGGTGCCGACCATCGCGCCGAGCCGATCATCGTCGGCCTGGATAACGCGCACATTGGCGCCCTTCGCCGCGCGCAGCAGGTCACCCATGCGGCGGTCATGGCGCGACGCGTCAACATAGATCTCTTCGATCGTGGAGGCGTCATGGCGCAGGCGCGCGGTGACGGCGTGGAAACCGAAGATCATCCGGGTTTTCATGGTGTTCCTTACTTGCGCTTCTTCTTGTTGCCCTTGCGCGCAGGCGCAGCGGCCTTGTGCGCCCCGGTGCGGGCGGCAGTTCTTGCTTCAGTGCGCGCCTTGACGGCTGGCGGCTTGGCCGGCGCGGCTTTCTTCGCAGATTTCTTGGCGGCCTTTTTCGCGCCGAACATACCGGTACCTCGGGCATGCGCTTCGTCGGCACGGCGTGACTCGTTGCGCAGCTGGGTGTGGATGCCCGGCTCCTGCACCAGCCGCAAATCAATGCGGCGCGCATCGAGGTCGACGCGGCTGACCTGCACCGTCACCCGGTCAGTCAATTGATAACGGATGCCGGTACGCTCGCCGCGCAGCTCATGCCGCGCTTCGTCATACTGGAAGTAGTCGGCGCCGAGATCGGTGACATGCACCATGCCCTCGATGTACAGCGCATCGAGCTGCACAAAGATGCCGAACGACGCGACGCCGGCAATCGTGCCGGTGAACTCCTCACCCAGCTTGTCGCGCACGAAGTAGCACTTCAGCCAGGCTTCGACGTCGCGCGAGGCTTCGTCGGCACGGCGCTCATTGGCCGAGCAATGAATGCCCAGTGCTTCCCAGATCGCCAGGTCGCCTTCTGCGCGCTTCTTGCCGGCCGCCCTGTCCTTGGCTTGCATCTTGCGCGCCGCCGGCGACAGCGCCGTATTCAGCGACTCGGTGACGATGCCTTTCGGGTGATATTGCTTGCCGCTCAGGACCGCCTTGATCGCGCGATGCGTGAGCAAGTCCGGGTAACGACGAATGGGACTCGTGAAATGCGCATACGCGTCATACGACAGGCCGAAGTGGCCGATATTGTCCGGGCTGTAGACCGCCTGCTGCATCGAGCGCAGCAGCATGGTCTGCAGCAGCACCGCATCCGGACGGCCCTTGATCTTCTCCATCAGCGCCGCATAGTCGGACGCCGACGGTGTCGTGCCGCCGCCCAGTGACAGGCCGAGCTGCTTCAGGAAGGTACGCAGCTGATTCAGTTTTTCTTCGGTCGGTCCCGCATGGATACGGTACAGCCCCGGATGCTTGTGGCGCTCCAGCAGATCGGCCGCGCATACGTTTGCGGTCAGCATGCACTCTTCGATCAGCCGGTGTGCATCATTGCGCGTACGCGGCAGGATCTGTTCGATCTTGCCCGCGGCATTGCAGACGATGTAGGTCTCGGTCGTCTCGAAATCCATCGCGCCGCGTTCCTTGCGCGCAGCCAGCAACACCTGGAACAAGTCATACAGGTCCTGGAGGTGCGGCAGCAGGCCGATGCGACGCTGCGCTTCCGGGCCACGCGTGTTACCGAGGATGGCGGCGACTTCGGTATAGGTCAGCCGTGCCGCCGAATGAATGACGGCCGGGTAGAACTGGTACGCGTGTATGTCGCCCTTGGCGTTGATCACCGCGTCGCACACCAGCGTCAGCCGGTCGACATCCGGATTCAATGAGCAAAGACCATTCGACAGTTTCTCCGGCAGCATCGGTATCACGCGGCGCGGGAAATACACCGAGGTGCTGCGCTCGAGCGCATCGACATCCAGTGCATCGTTCGGCTTCACATAATGGCTGACATCGGCAATCGCAACGATCAGGCGATAGCCCTTGGTGCGGCCAATCTTCACCGGCTCGCAATACACCGCATCATCGAAGTCGCGCGCATCTTCGCCATCGATCGTCACCAGCGGCACATCGCGCAGATCGACACGGTCGGCGAGGTCGGCGGCTTTCACTTCCGATGGCAGTTTTGCGGCCAGCGCCAGCGCAGCATCGGAAAACTCATGTGGCACGCCGTATTTGCGGACCGCAATCTCGATTTCCATGCCAGGGTCGTCAATATCGCCGAGCACCTCGGCAATCTTGCCGACCGGTTGCGCATAGCGTGACGGCTGCTCGGTGAGCTCAACGCTGACGACCTGACCAGCCTTCGCCTTGCCCGGCGAACCAGTCAGCAGGATGTCGTGGCTGATGCGTTTGTCTTCCGGTACCACGAGCCATACACCGTTCTCGTTGACCAGGCGGCCGATCACATGCGTGTTCGCACGCGACAGCACTTCAACGATCGCCCCTTCAGGACGACCACGCCGGTCAATGCCGGTCACACGCACTTGCACGCGATCGCCGTGCATCACCTTCTGCATTTCCTTGTCGGGCAAGAAGATGTCGTCGCCGGCGTCCGGAATCAGGAAGCCATATCCATCGCGATGCGCGGACACGCGGCCTTCGATGAAGCTGGTGGTATTGGCCAGTTGTATGCGGCCCTTGCGGTCCGGCTTGACCTGGCCGTCGCGTTCCATCGCAGCGAGTCGCCGGTTCAGTCCGTCAAGTTCCGCATCCTTCACCGACAGTGCTTTGGCGATCGCCGCCAGCGTTTGTGGCTCGGCGGCAGTGCGCAGGATGCCGAGGATCTCTTCACGGCTGGGAATGCTGTAGGGGTAGTGGCTCAAAAGGAGGGCGCGCAGGATTAGGTAAAAAACATCGCTAGTGTAACGGACGCGCGACGGTGCTGCCGAAAAAGCGCGGCAGCCAGACGAACTGTCCAGGATTTCAGAGGGAAATTCATGTGTCGTATGTTGACATCTTTTGCCGATGCTCTATAATCTCGTCTTCTTCAAGCCCACGTGGCGGAATTGGTAGACGCGCATGGTTCAGGTCCATGTGCCGCAAGGT
>CAZCDW010000119.1:0-7906 GCA_964497485.1 uncultured Bifidobacterium sp. | reverse complement strand
CGCACCACCGATTTCATCTTTGCCGCTTATGGCGAGGAGTTTGGGCTGGTCGGTAACCTTTTCCTGATCTCGTCCTTCGCATTCCTGATCTGGCGAGGTCTGCGCATCGCCAGCGAGGCGCCCACGCTGTTCACCCGCCTGCTGGCCGGGAGCATGAGCACGATTTTCTTTGTCTATGCCTTTGTCAACATGGGCATGGTCAGCGGCATCCTGCCGGTGGTCGGCGTACCGCTGCCCTTCATCAGCTATGGCGGCACGGCATTCGTGACGCTGTCACTCGGCGTCGGTACGCTGATGAGCATACAGCGCCACCGCAAGCTGGTGCAGACCTGACACGGGTGCGCGCGGCATGGCTGCTTCACTGTTCCCTGCTGCCGCAGGCCTGAGCGCAAGCTGCAGCGCGCGCCGATTGTCATACATCGGCCTGCTGGCCATGGCGCTGCTGCTGTCCGCCTGCACCACCGTCGACTTGCGGCAGGAGCCGGCCCCGGTCGCGAAGCCGGCGCGCAGTACTCAGCCAGCAAGCCCGACCACCTCATCGGGTACCGCAACGCCGGCTGCCACGTCACCTACAGCGCCATCAGCAGCGGCGAAAAAACCGGGCGGCTATTATCAGGATGATGGTCCGGCCGAGCAAATACCCGAGGGCCTGCTCGACACACCCGATGCCGAGCCCAAGGTCGAGCCTCTGGCCAAAGGTCCGAGCAAGCCCTACACCGTATTCGATCAGACCTATGTGCCGATCACGGACAACCGCCCCTTCGTGCAGCGCGGTGTCGGCAGCTGGTACGGCAAGAAATTCCACGGACAGAAGACCTCGTCCGGCGAGATCTATGACATGTTCAAGATGACCGCTGCGCATCCAACGCTGCCGATTCCATCGTATGCGCGCGTGACCAATCTGCGCAATGGCAAGCAGGTGATCGTACGCATCAATGACCGCGGTCCCTTCCATTCGCAACGCATTATCGACTTGTCGTACACCGCTGCGCTGAAGCTCGATTACATCCGGGGCGGCAGTGTCGAACTCGAGGTCGAACGCCTGCTGCCGGACGAGATTGCACGGCTGCAGGCGGCAAAGCGCGGCAAGGCGGCGATGCAAGCTGATGCCGACGCGGATGCGATCGGCAAGCTGACTGGTAACACGATACCGCCACAGCCACCCCAGCAACCGCTGGCGACCGGCGCCGGTGGATTCTTCCTGCAGTTTGGTGCGTATGCGCAAGAACAGAATGCGCATGCGATGCGTGAGCGCCTGCTGGCCGGCTGGCCGGCCGGTCTGCCGCAGCCGATGGTGGTGCAAAGCCAGGGACTGTACCGCCTGCATGCCGGGCCGTTCGAGAACCGCGAACTCGCCAGCAGTGCAGCACGCCAGCTGAAGTCGGCATCACAGATACAGACGACCGTCGTGCAGCGTTGATTGGCTGGCGTGGTCAGCCTGGGATCGTAACGTGGCGGGCCTGTGGTGCGATGTGTGGTGTGCTCAGTTCTCGCCTTGCTGCGACATCTGCAGCGCCAGCGTATAGAGCGCGTTTTTCTTCATGCCGGTGATTTTTGCCGCCAGTGCCGCTGCCTGGCTGACCGGGCATTCGTCGAGCAGGATGGCGAGCAACTTCTTTGCTTCATCCATGGCGTCCTCTTCTTTTGCTGCAGCCGCTTCCACCAGCAACACGAACTCGCCGCGCTGATGATGGGCATCGGCCGCGATCCATGCAGCGGCGTCGCCAAGGCGACAGCGATGCAACTGTTCGAACAGTTTCGATAGTTCCCGCGCGATCAGCACGCGCCGTTCTGCGCCGAACGCACGCTCGCAAGCTGCCAGCGTATCTGCGATACGGTGCGGCGCTTCATAGAAGACCAGCGTGGCCGTGCTCATCGCCAGCGTGGCGAGCACGGCATCGCGCTGCTTGTCCTTCGCTGGCAGGAAGCCGATGAAGCGAAACTCGTCAGCCAGCAAGCCCGATGCCGACAACGCAGCAATCGCGGCCGATGGCCCCGCAATCGGCACGACGGGCAGCCCGGCGTCGATGACGGCATCGACGATACGCGCACCTGGATCCGACACTGCAGGCGTGCCTGCATCCGACACCAGCGCGATACGTTCTCCCGCACGTAGGCGCTCAACGATTTTCTGTGCGACCTCGCGCTCATTGTGCTGATGTGCAGCGAACAGGGTTTTTTCCAGTCCGTAGCGGGTCAATAACTGCCCCGTGTTGCGTGTATCTTCACAAGCGACGGCATCGACAAGCTCAAGTACCTTCAATGCACGTACCGTGATGTCCGCGAGGTTCCCGATCGGTGTCGCCACCACATACAATGCGCCGCTCGGAAAAGTTTGTCGCGACAGCTCATCGGCCAGCGACGTGAGGCTCGATGCAAGTCTGTCGGAAAAATTCGACGCGGAGGAAGTCATGGATACGGTGGTGAAAAAAAGCAGTGCCGACGGCCGGATCTGCGCGATGCCGTATCGCGCGCATCGGCGTTTCCTGTCATCTGCAATTCATCATCCTATTGTACAAGTACAAAACGGCTTGCAGCCCGGATTGCAGCCCGGATGCCGGCCCCGGTGTCGGTGAAACGTCCCAGCACCACGCTGCTGGGCAGCGCAGCGGAAGACCGCGCGCTGGCTTACCTGCAATCGCAGGGATTGGTGCTGGTCGAGCGCAATGTACGCAGCCGGCGCGGCGAGATCGATCTGGTGATGCGTGACGGACAGGTGCTGGTGTTCATCGAGGTCAGGCTGCGCCACAGCGCCACGCATGGTGGCGCCGCCGCCAGTATCGGTGCGACCAAGCAGGCGAGGATGTGGCATGCGGCCGAGCGCTATTTGCAGCGGCGGCGACAGCAGGCGGCTTGCCGGTTTGACGCCGTCTGCATCGATGGCGATCACCTGACCTGGCTCAAGCATGTGTTGATGCGTTAGTGCCAGACGTGCCACAGGCAGCGTCGGCATGACGAACGGCAGTGTTTGTCGGGGCAAAGCTTTATAATTCGGCATCATGAACAGGCAACGCATCCTCGAGCATTTCAACGAAAGCGCCGAGCTGAAGATCCAGGCCGCCGCCCAGCTGGCGCAGCCGATCGCGCAAGCGGTCGACCTGATGTTTGCTGCGCTGTCCAACGGTAACCGCATCCTCGCCTGCGGCAATGGCGGCTCGGCAGCCGATTGCCAGCATTTTGCGGCCGAGCTGGTCGGCCGCTTCGAGCGTGAGCGCCTGCCGCTGCCGGCCATGTCGTTGGTCACCGATACCTCGATCCTGACCTCGATCGGCAATGACTATGGATTCCACGATATCTATGCCAAGCAAGTACAGGCCTTCGGACAGGCCGGCGATGTGCTGCTGGCAATCTCGACCTCGGGCAATTCGTCGAATGTGATTGCGGCCATCGATGCCGCGCTCGAACGTGACATGCGCGTCGTCGCATTGACCGGCAAGGGCGGCGGGCAGGTGAGCCGGATGCTGACCGAGGCCGATGTCCATATCTGCGTGCCGCATGAGCGTACGGCACGCATACAGGAAGTCCACCTATTGATCGTTCACTGTTTGTGCGACGGCATCGACGTCGCACTTTTTGGAGGAGATGCCGAATGAAAGCTGCAATCACTGTTGCTGCGCGCGTTGCCATCAAAGCGCGTCGTCCACTGGCCGTGCTCGCTCTGGGGTCGATGCTGGCCACCAGCCTGCAAGCCTGTTTCCCCGTGATGCTCGGCGCGGCCGCTGTCGGCACCGTGGCCGCTACCGACCGTCGCACGCTGGGCGCGCAAACGGACGACACCGCGATCAAGCTCAAGGGTGAAGGCCGCGCCGCAAAGATCACCGGTGACCAGGGTCGCGTTGCCGTCACCAGCTTCAACCACATGGTGCTGCTGACCGGCGAAGTCAAGGATGACAAGATGAAGGCCGAGGTCGAGCAACAGATCGCGACCATTGACGGTGTGAAGACCATCGAGAACGACCTGACGGTGGCGCCGGTGTCCAGCCTCGGCGCGCGCTCGAATGATGCGCTCATCACCGGCAAGGTGAAAGCTGCTTTCATCGATACCAAGGACTTGTACGTCACTGCCTTCAAGGTGCATACCGATCGCGGTGTCGTTTACCTGATGGGCCGCGTGACCCAGCGCGAGGGCAAGATGGCCGCCGAGGTCGCCCGTAACGCCGCCAGCGGCATCAAGAAAGTCGTCAAGCTGTTCGAGTACATCAGCGAGGACGAGCTGAAAGACCTGGCGACCCAGCCCGCCTCGGAGCAGAAGGCCGACCAGCCGGCGAAGTAAGCATCACGGCAAGCATCGCAAACAGCCCCCCATACAGGGGGCAGACAGCCATGCTTGCTGAATGACTGTCATCACCCGCGGTCATGGCCTTGTCGGTCTGACGTCGTTGGCAGCGGTCTGCCGGATACCCGCGCAGGCCGCTTTGTCATTCTCGCCCCGCACCGAGGGGCTGGCCTATAATGGGCGCTTCCCTTTGCAATCCCAGAGCGTCCCATGTCCCAGCAAAAAGTCCCGCGCCGCTTCGGTGGCCTCACCATCATCCAGACCATGACCCTGCTCGCCATCCTTGGCGTGGCATTGTTCTTCGCGCTGTCCTTGTTCAAGAAAGAAGCGGCACCGGCGGTCACTTTCAAGACGCTGAACGGCGAACAGGTGACGACCGAGTCCCTGAAGGGCAAGGTCGTGCTGGTGAATTTCTGGGCCACCAGCTGCAGCACCTGCATCGCCGAGATGCCGGAAATGGTCGAGACCTACAAGAAGTATCAGGAGCGCGGACTGGAATTCATCGCTGTCGCAATGAACTATGATCCACCGAACTATGTGCTGAACTATGCGCAGACGCGCCAATTGCCGTTCAAGGTGGCGCTCGATACCGACGGCAGCGCGGCGAAGTCATTCGGTGACGTGAAGCTGACCCCGACCACCTTCCTGATCGACAAGCAGGGCAACGTCGTCAAGCGCTATGTGGGTACTCCGGAATTCCCTTCGCTTCACGACTTGATCGAGAAATCGCTGTCTGCCTGAAAGTCGAAGTCAAACCTGAGACGATCGGCCTCCTCGGGCGATAGGAATTCCCCCGTTATGGGGTGCACCGGAAACAATGGACGCGTGACGTCGGGCGGTGCCGAGGCAGGCAGCCATGTTTCCAGCAGCGCCGCATCTTTCACCAGTTGCGCACATTGTTCCCGATTGATGGCGCCGGACTTGTGAAGTGCCGTTACCAGCTTCTGTAAGGCTGACAGTATCGCGTCATCTTTCACCGCCATGGCCGCGTCGATCACATTCGAACCTTCAGTTCCCGCCTCGCTGCCACGTTCAATTTGTTTCACGCATGCCGCCGCTGACAGCGCGCCGCTTTCGAACATGCGCTGGTA
Source organism: uncultured Bifidobacterium sp. (assembly GCA_964497485.1). Classification (GTDB taxonomy): domain Bacteria; phylum Pseudomonadota; class Gammaproteobacteria; order Burkholderiales; family Burkholderiaceae_D; genus Pernthalerella. Next base: position 2,539 of record CAZCDW010000119.1, on the reverse strand, counting down.
GGCGTGAATGAGGGCAGACAGACTGGCTGAGCAGTCAGGTCGTGCCAAAAATGTCAGGTTGTGCCAGCTAACGCGCGGTCTCAATAGTGATTCGCACCAGTCGTCCGGAAGCTTTCCTTGGCCGAGATTCAACAGATGCGTTAAGGTTTTTACGCGCGTCAAGCGTTCGATTGCAGAAATAAAATGATGAACGCAATCGACTTGACCGTAGCACAGCGCTGTATCCAGCGCGGTATAACCAGTTTGTATCCGTGCTTGCAAAATCACCTGCAGCTGTGCACCACTGATTCCATCCTGCTCATACGCACTGAGCAGCTTGTCGAGTGCTGCCTTGAGTAGCTCATGCAAGCCCAGTTGTGCCGTCGCGAAAATGAGATCGCTATTGGTCACCTGGAAATTTTTCATATAAAGACCGACACTCTGTTTTTCATCAGCGCCGCGGTGCAGCGGGCTGAATGCATACATCAAGGCCGGCATGCCTGGGTTCGTATAACCTGCCAGCATTTGGGGCTGGATCAACTGGCTCAAGCGCCATCCGCGCGTGGCAGACCGTATAGCCTCAAGCGAATTGGCTTCGATGCGCGACCGGGCCAGGCAGTAGTTTGGATCGACCAGCGTAGCCTTGAAAACCGGAGGTACCGTGGCCTTGGCTGTCAGGAACAGCGCTGTCACATGGTTGACCGATGCCAGGTAGTAGCTGGCGAAGGATTTTTTTGTTACGCCATCTGTTTCAGCTTGTCTCATCAGCAGCGCGAGTTGGTCCGCTGCGAAAGCGCCGAATCCGGATTCATCGATGAATGCATACGCTTTGCTGTATAAAATATCTTGCCGATAGCGTTGATCAGTATCGCTGCCGACTTTCGCGCTGAGGTCGGCAACGGAGGCAATACCTGCCAAGCCTGGTTCGCCGGACGTACCGGCTGCCTTCATCGCTGGCCAAACGTCCATCACATGGCGGCAAATATGACGGCAGTAAATGGTCTGCCCGTTGTCGGCAAAATGCGTGACCCCATTCAGTTGAGTGTAATCAGGTCGGCTGGCACCGGGAGCCATGTGCGTATACGCATGGCCGGGCAAAGCATGTTTGAAGCTGAGTTGATTTCCCAAATAGCGATGCACGCGTACTTTGCACAAACGCGAGCCAATGTCGATATCCAGATCGGTCGCTGCGTCGACATGAATTTCGGCGAGCTGGACACTCGCGCTGCCCTCGACGCGCTTCAGCTGGGGCAGGCCCAGAAGGTTCAGCGAGGTGCCGAAGAAGTGAAGCAGGTGCAGATGGGTCAACGCCGGCATCTGGCTGCAAATCGGCGGCACGTAAGACAGTACCATTGGAAGTTTTACGTGGGTTACGCGGGCACTTGCTTCGCAGATAGCGCTGGCGGGCAATGACATCAACTCGGTGGTAGTGAAGTCCGACAGATCGAGAAAGGTGGGGTCGGTATGCAAACGCTGCAGGATCGCGTCCCGCGTGCGCTGTTGTGTTGCTGTCAGGGCCTTTCCGTTATCGGCAGATAAATGGGTCCGGCGGCGTTTGAGAGGTGGCTGCGAGCTTGCAAGATTCGGGTCATTGCTCGGCGCAAGCGGTCGTTTCCCATAAGATGTAAAAGCTGAATTTACGGAGCGCATCGAAATCTTCCTGAAGAGATGGCCGCAGCAGCCAGTCTTCAAGACGAAGATGTATCAAGCGAGCGGTCAGTGACCGCATCCGTAACGAATCTTGAGCGCTTGTTCTGTCAGAGAACGAACGAGGCACTTACAATGACATTTTCGGCCGTTGTTCGTGCGATGAATCTCCGATTAAAACAGCAACTGCGCGTTTATCGGCCGAGCAAGCTGACTCATTGCGGGCGTTCAGCGCCCGATATCGAGTCCTGCCTGATGCGCCTGCTGGTCGGCATGGTACGAGCTGCGCACCATCGCGCCGACGGCCGCATGGCTGAAGCCCATCTTGTTGGCTTCTTCCTCGAACATCCTGAATGTGTCCGGATGCACGTAACGGCGCACCGGCAGATGGTTACCACTGGGCATCAGGTACTGACCGATGGTCAGCATATCGACGTCATGCGCGCGCAGGTCGCGCATCACTTGCAGGATTTCTTCATCGGTCTCGCCCAGCCCCACCATGATGCCCGACTTGGTCGGCACGTCCGGGTGCAAGGCCTTGAAGCGCTTCAGCAGGCTCAGCGAGTATTCGTAGTCGGAACCGGGGCGCGCTTCAGTATGTCGAGCGCGCGGTCCATGCGACCACGGAAATCCGGCGTCAGGATCTCGATGCGCGTCGACGGCGACAGTTCGCGTACGCGGCGTATGCAATCGACAAAATGCGCGGCTCCGCCATCGCGCAAGTCATCACGGTCGACCGAGGTGATGACCACATACGACAGCTTCAGCGCGGCGATGGTCCGGGCGAGATTCTCTGGTTCGTTCACATCCAGCGGGTCCGGGCGGCCATGGCCGACATCGCAGAACGGGCAGCGGCGTGTGCACTTGTCGCCCATGATCATGAAGGTCGCGGTGCCCTTGCCGAAGCATTCGC
>CAZCDW010000118.1:3494-7907 GCA_964497485.1 uncultured Bifidobacterium sp. | reverse complement strand
GAGCGGCAGCGAGATGGCTGCGGCGACGATGACGAGCTGCCAGCCCCAGAAGGTGAACGAGGCCAGCGCATCCGAGAACAAGCGAGTCTGGCAGGTGCGCTGTACCACGTAGTAGGAAGTCGCGAACAGTGCGCAGCCGCCAAAGGCGAAGATGACAGCGTTCGTGTGCAGCGGGCGCAGGCGGCTGTAGGTCAGCCACGGGATATCGAAATTCAGCGCAGGCCAGGCCAGCTGCGCGGCGATCAGAACGCCGACCAGCATGCCCACCACGCCCCACACCACGGTCATGATCGCGAATTGCTTGACCACCCGGTAGTTGTAGTTCAGTGCTGTGTCCACAGAAACTCCCCAAGGTTTACGACGAAGATGCCGCAGGGTACGTTTCGGGAGGGCAAATTTCCTTGATATGAGTCAAAAATGGCCGGAAGGCGAATGACCTGTGCAAATACTTATATCTTGGTATTGTCTTTGGACGGGTCAGTCTCTGTGTGAACGGCATCGTCATCCTGCAGGATGCGCATGGCCGGACCTTCGAGATCGTCGAACTGGCCGCTGTCCATCGCGCGGAAGAAAATCCACAGTGCGATGAAGACCACGATCACGGACAGGGGTATCAGCAAGTACAGGGATTCCATGCGCGGCCTGTTGAAATGTCGGTCGAAATCTTTATCGGGGTAAGCGTTGCAGACGCAGCGCATTGAGCACCACCAGCGCTGAGCTGGCTGACATGCCGAGACCGGCCATCCAGGGTGTCAGCAAGCCGAAGGCGGCCGCCGGTATTGCGACCAGATTGTAGATCGTTGCCCATGCAAGATTCTGGCGGATCACGCGCATGCAATCGTTGGCCGCGCGTGCGGCATCCAGCAGTGATGACAGGCTGGCATTGAGCAGCACCGCATCCGCATGTGACTGCGCCAGCGCCGCACCCGAACCCATCGCAAACGATACATCGGCTGCCTTCAGCACCGCCGCATCATTGATACCGTCGCCCACCATGGCGACCACAGCGCCCTGCTGCTGCAAGCGCTGCACGAACATCATTTTTTGTGCGGGCAGCATGGCACCGTGGGCCTCATCGATCTGCAAGCTGCGTGCGACCTCGGCAGCGATCGCCGATGTATCACCGGAAAGCAGCAGGGTCTTGCAACCGCGTTCACGGAACCAGGCAATGACTGCCTCGGCATCGGGCTTGATCGCATCGGCCAGCTCGAAACGTGCGACCCATTGACCATTCGCGCCGAGGAAGATCTCGGTGACATCTGCCCCCTCGGATACAGGCGCAGACGCGATGTCGCAGCCCGCACCCTGCGCGACCCAGGCCGCACTTCCCAGCCACCAGCGCTGTCCGTCAATGTCAGCGGCAATACCACGCCCGGCGACGGCTTCCATCGCCGTCGCCTGCGGCAATGGCACATGCATCGCACTTTGCGCGGTGACGAATGCCTGTGCGATCGGATGTGCGCTGCCGGTTTCGAGCGCAGCAGCGATACGCACTGCGGTCGGTTCATCGATGCCGCCGACGCACACGGTGCGTTGCAGTGATGGCCGGCCCTCGGTCAGGGTGCCTGTCTTGTCGAACACCACATGCGTCGCCCGATGCAGGGTCTCGAGTACATGCGATTGAATCACCAGCACGCGCTGCCGCAGCAAGCGTTCGGTCGCTGCGGCCAGCGCAGAGGGCGTCGCGAGCGACAGCGCACACGGGCAGGACACGACCAGCACCGCAATGGCGACCGGCCACGCATGTGCCGCGTCATGCCCATACCAGAATGCGAATACGCCCGCAGCCAGCACCAGCAGTGCGGCGACAAACCAGGCGGCGACACGATCGGCCCATTGCGCAATTTTTGGCTTGCCCTGCCCCGCGCGCTCGACCAGCCGCACCAGCGCAGCCAGCGTGCTGTCGCGCGCGACCTTCTCGACGCGCAGGAATACCGGCTGGCTGACATTGACCGCCCCCCCGGCGACGGACTCACCGACCCGGCGTGGCTGTGGCTTGCTCTCGCCGGTCAGCAATGACAAGTCGATTGCTGTCTCGCCATCGAGCAGCACGCTGTCCGCCGGTATGGTCTCGCCCGGCTTCGCGAGGATCACGTCACCAGTTCGCAGCTGCGCAGCCGCCACTTGTTGCAGCTCGCGGGACGCCGGCCAGCCAGGTACGAGCCATGCGGCATCAGGTAGCGCATGCTGCATCGCCTCCAGCGAACCGGCGGCGCGGCGGCGCGCGACCAGTTCGAGGTAGCGACTTCCGAGCAGCAGGAAGATGAACATCGTGACCGAATCGAAATACACATCGCCCTGCCCGCTCACGGTGGCCCACACGCTGCCGATGAATGCGGCCGCGATGCCGAGCGCGACCGGGACGTCCATGCCCGGCGCACGTGCCTTCAGGTCCGACCAGGCGCCCTGGAAGAATGGCAGCGCCGAATAGAACACGGCCGGGGCCGTCAGTGCGAGGCTGGCCCAGCGCATCAGGGCTTCCATGTCGGGCTCGATCGCACCTGCCTCGGCCACGTAGGCGGGCACCGCGTACATCATCACCTGCATCATCGACAAGCCTGCGACGAACAGCCGCTTGAACAGCGTGCGCGCATTCTTGCGCAGCAATTCGCCGTGCTGAACGGGGTCATACGGGTAGGCGACATAGCCGACTTCACGCACTGCGTGCAGGATGTCGCTCGGCTTGCACAGTTCAGCATCCCAGCGCACCTGCAATTTTTCGGTGGCCACATTCAGGCTGGCCGACTGCAGGCCCGGCACCTGTGACAGGCGCTTTTCGATCAACCACACGCAGGCGGCGCAGCGTATGCCCTCGACCGACAGCAAGGCTTCGGCACCGCCTTGTTCATTGGTGAATTGGGCGGCCAGTTCCGGTGCGTCGTAAAGCTTCAGCGCATCCGGCACCAGTTGCCGGCCGTCGGCAGCGCCATCGGGCAACTGTTGGCGATTGCGGTAGTAGTCGTCGAGCCCGTTATCGACGATAGATTGCGCGACGGCCTCGCAACCAGGGCAGCACATCGCACGCGGCAGATGATCGATGAGCACCGACCAATGACTGCCCGACGGGACCGGAAGCCCGCAGTGGAAGCAGGCCGCATCACTTGCCGCCGGCAACGATGCGGCACTGGCGCTGGTCTCTTCCTTCATGTCGATCTTCATCGCAGATGTCCCGGCGTGATGCAGACGCTGTCGAGCCAGCCATACGACAGGCCGGTGACTACGCGTACCAGGCCCAGTACGCCGAAGGCCAGCACCAGCGCGCCAGCGGCGAGTCGCACGCGCGGTCGCTGCAGCCAGGCTTGCATGGAGGTGCCGGCCACGCCGAGCGAGAACAACAACGGCAAGGTGCCGAAGCCGAAGGCCAGCATCACCAGCGCGCCCTGTGCTGCGGAGCCGGTCAGCAGCGCTGTCATCAACACACTGTAGACCATGCCACAGGGTACCCATCCCCACAGGCCGCCAAGCGCTAGCGCCTGCCAGACATGCCGCACCGGCAGCAAGCGACGGATGGCGGGCTGCACACGGCGCCAGATGACCCGGCCCGCCTGTTCGATGCGCACCAGACCATGCCAGGCATTCATCAGCGTCAGGCCGAGCGCGACCAGCATCATGTTGGCGAGCCAGTAGGCCGCCGTCTGCATCGCAGAGAGATTGATCAGTGCCGGCACGCTGCCCAGCAGGCCGGCCAGTGCACCTGCCAGCGCATAGCTGGCGATGCGCCCGGCATTGAAGGCGAGCACACGGGTGCCGCTATCGATAGCGGCAGCGGTGGCGGACGTGACGGCGACAGGAAATGGACGGCGCTCCGGCGTTGCGATGGCAAACGCGCTGACGATGCCGCCACACATGCCCACGCAATGCACACCGCCCAGCAGGCCGATCAGGAAAATCGGCAGGAGCGCGATGGAATCCAAGGATTACGGTTCTGGTATGAGAGTGCTGGCTCAGGGTTCAGACGGTACGGGAATAGCGTTGCTGGGAAATCCCCGACTGCGATTGTAACTGCCGTGCCTCGTGCAGGTGGCGGTCAAAGACCATGCAGACATTACGAATCAGCAGCCGGCCCTTGAGCGTGACCGTGATCCAGTCGTCATCGAGCGTGACCAGGCCGAGCTCGGCGAGTTCCCTCAGCTCTTCCAGCTCCCGCGTGAAGTAGGCCTTGAAGGTGATCGGATACGCTTGTTCGAGCGACTTGATCGACAACTCGAAATTACACATCAACATCTGAATGATGAAGCGCCGCAGCACATCATCCAGCGACAGCGCATAGCCGCGCACGACGGGCAGCTCGCCGCTGTCGAGGCGATCGTAGTACTCGTCCAGCGTTTTCGCATTCTGCGCATAGCACATGCCGACCGAGCCAATGGCTGATACGCCTACCGCCACCAGGTCCGCTTCGGCATGGGTCGAATA
>CAZCDW010000118.1:0-3461 GCA_964497485.1 uncultured Bifidobacterium sp. | reverse complement strand
CTGGAAGTTGCGGTGCAACCGCCCCTGGCGCTGCGCAATCGCGAGCTCGTCATCCGGCTTTGCGAAATGATCCATGCCGATGTAGACATAGCCGGCATCATTCAGCTTGCGAATACAGAGCGCCAGCATGTCGAGCTTGGCATCCGAGCCGGGCAGCTCGTCGTCATGGATGCGACGCTGCGGCTTGAACAGGTGCGGCAGGTGCGCGTAATGGTAGACCGCGATGCGATCCGGATTGGCGGCAATGACCTTGTCCAGCGTCTGGTTCATTGACATCACGGTCTGCTTCGGCAGGCCATAGATCAGGTCGATACTGACGGAACGAAAACCGGCATCGCGGGCAGCCTGGATCACGGCCAGTGTCGCTTCCTCAGGCTGGATGCGGTTGACGGCTTTCTGCACAGCCTCGTCGAAGTCCTGCACGCCGAGGCTGATACGGTTGAAGCCTTGCCGGCGCAAGCTGTGGATGCGCTCTGTCGTCACGCTGCGCGGGTCGACTTCGATCGAGTACTCGCCCTTCTCGTCATCGGCCAGCAGGAACCAGCGCCGGATGACCTGCATCAGCTCATCCATCTGCGCATCGGACAGATAGGTCGGCGTGCCGCCGCCGAAGTGCAATTGCTCGACATGATTGAAGCCCGCGAACAGCTTGCCCTGCATCGCGATCTCGCGCTTCAGGTAGCCGAGGTAGGTCGCGGCCTTGTCGCGGTTCTTCGTGACGATCTTGTTGCAGCCACAGTAGTAGCAGACGGTATCGCAGAAGGGTATGTGCACATACAGCGACAAGGGATGGCGGCCGCCGCGCGATTGCGCATGACTGACCGCCTGCAGGTAATCCTTGTAACCGAAGCTGTCTGAAAAGCGATCGGCGGTCGGATACGACGTATAGCGCGGCCCGGATTGCGACAGGCTGCGAATTAGGCCGCCGTCGAATTCGACGTGCTGCACGGGATGAATTGCCACTGTTGAAACCATGATCAGGCTCGCTCCTCGCCGTGACTGCCGTGCGAAGGTGCAAGGTGCAAGTTCAGGGCTTATCAGGCGAGTCGGATTCTACGGATGCGCCTAGGCAATTTCCTTGACTCAAGTCAAAAATGCCCGGACACCTGAGTGAGACCTGGGTGCGACCGGGCCGCAACCTCATGCAGACGCAGCAACACGCTTGCGTGTCATTTCGACAGGTCGAGCTTCATCTCCACCGTGCCGTCACCAACATTGCTGCGCACATCGAAGCCGAGCTCGCGCGTCAGGTCCTGGATCGCATGGTTCTCGGACAAGGCTTCGCCGACGATCCAGTGCGTGCCCCGCTGCCGGAAATACGCGACCAGCTTCGACATCAGGATATGGCCAAGGCCCATGCCCTTGAGATCGGAACGGATGCAGATCGCGAATTCAGCTGCGTGATTGTCCGGGTCGGCGACACCGCGCACGACGCCCAGCGTCTCATCGCTGCCATCGTCGCGCTGACGTACCGCGATAAAGGCCATCTCGCGGTCGTAATCGATCTGCGTCAGACGCGCCAGCTGCGACGGCTGCAGCTCGCGCATATGGATGAAGAAGCGCATCCGCACATCGACCGGATCCAGCGCCTGCACGAAGCGCACATGCTCTTCGGCGTCTTCAGGGCGGATCGGGCGCAGCAGCAGCTCATCCTGCATCCACGGCAGGCGCTCTTCAAGTTCTTGCGGATAAGGCCTTATCGCGAGCCGGTCATGACGGTGGCGCAGCGCCTGTGGCCGCAGCATCACGCGCGCATCGAGGGCAATCACGCCATGGGCATCGGCCAGCAAAGGGTTGATGTCGAGCTCGGCGACTTCCGGCAACTCGGCCGCGAGGTGCGCGACCTGGATCATCACCCGACACACTTCATTGATATCGGCCGCAGGCCGGTTACGATAGCCCTTCAGCAGCGCCGATACACGCGTACGATTGATCGTATCGCGCGCAAGCACCTGGTTCAGTGGCGGCAGCGCGATCGCATGATCGTGCAGTACTTCGACCGCAATGCCACCCTGCCCGAACAGGATGACTGGCCCGAAGATATGGTCGCTGGTGATGCCGACGATGAGTTCATGCGCATCGGGCCGTCGCGCCATCGCCTGTATCGTGAAGCCTTGCAGCCGCGCGCCGGGCCGCAACTGCAACAAGCGCTGCTGCATCGCTTCGGCCGCCGCCTCGACCGCGTCGCCATCGGCAAGGTCGAGCGCGACGCCGCCCACCTCGGTCTTGTGCGTGACGTCGGGCGACAGGATCTTGACCGCCACCGGGTAGCCGATCTGGCCCGCGACCACCCTCGCCTGCTGGGGCGTCGCTACGGTTCGCGTGTCGACGATGGGTATATGGCAGGCATCGAGCAAGGCCTTGGACTCGGGCTCGGTGAGAGTGAAGCGCCCTTCGGCCAGCGCCTTGTCAATCACGGCGCGCGCGGCCTTCAGATCGATCGGGTCATGCTGCGTGCCGGCGGCCGGTACCTGCACCAGCAACTGCTGGTTGCGACGGTATTCCACCGCTTGCATGAAGGCCTGCACCGCCTCCTCAGGCGTGCCGAAATGCGCAAGGCCGGCGTCGGAGAAAATCTGCCGTGCGTTGGCGACGGCCGAGCTGCCCAGCCAGCAGCTGACAATATGATGATGTGACTGCTGCATCATCGGTGCGATCGCGCGCGCAATGTCGGCGCTGGGCACGATGGCCGTCGGTGAATGGATGAACAGGATGGGATTGTCGGGCTGCTTTTCAAGCAGGATTTGCAGCGCCTGCCGGTAACGCTCGACCGGCGCATCGCCGATGATGTCGATCGGATTGCCATGCGACCAGCTGGCGGGCAGCACGCGGTTCAGCGCGGCGATGGTGTCCGGGCCCAGCGTCGCCAGTCGTCCACCGGACAGCATCAGTGCATCGGTCGCCATCACGCCGGGGCCACCGCCATTGGTGAGGATGACCAGCTCTTCGCTGACCATGGGCTGCACGCGCGACAGCGTCTCGACGGCATCGAACAGCGCATCCGTGGTCAGCACGCGCAGCATGCCGGCACGGCGGATCGCGGCGTCATACACCGCATCCATGCCGGCCAGAGCGCCGGTATGCGAAGCAGCCGCCTTTGCCCCCTCCGGCACGCGGCCAGCCTTCAGCACCAGCACCGGCTTGTTGCGGCCGGCCGCACGCGCGGCCGACATGAACTTGCGCGCACTGCGCACGTCTTCGATGTACAGCAGGATGGCGCGGGTATTGGCGTCGGTTGCGAGGTAATCGAGCGTGTCGCCGAAATCGACATCGGTGGCATCGCCCAGCGAGATGAAATGCGAGAAGCCAATGCCGCGCGAGCGCGCCCAGTCGAGCACCGCCGTCACCAGCGCGCCGGATTGCGACACGAAGGCAATCTTGCCCGGCAGTGCCGACGTATGGGCGAAGCTGGCGTTCAGGTTCGCATGCGGCGCGATCAGGCCGACACAGTTCGGGCCGAG
>CAZCDW010000117.1:972-7950 GCA_964497485.1 uncultured Bifidobacterium sp. | reverse complement strand
GAACTTGCAGTGTAAGCGTATGAAGCAGAAACAGCGTTGTAAGCCAAAGAAGCAGTCGCAGCAAATGAAGCGCTAGTGATATCTCCACCTTTAGAAGCTACTGCTGTACCTGTTCTTGCACTTGAGAAGTATATGAATGCAGAAGAAGTGGTCTCTGCGTGTATTTTTTGAGGAATAATTACGTTGTCTTCGTTATCGTAGATAGTAAAGACTGGGTAAAGAGTAGATAAGTTGTGAGTAAACGACCAAGTAACAGCTGGACTGGTTTGGCTTAAAATAGCGTTTTGACTATTCGTGTTAGATCCACCGCCGCCTCCTGGAATATAAATAGATGCTGTGTTATTGTTTACGGTTGCAGTTACACCTGCTCCAGTAAAGTCAAAGTAAGAAGCTGTGCCTTGTACTATGCCTTCGTCCAATATATAGATAGCTGATACTCCGCCTTGACCCGCGTTTAAAGCATAAGAAGCAGTAAGAGCGAAAGAAGCACTTATTGCAGAGCTTGCAGTGTAAGCATAACTAGAAGATACAGCTTGACTAGAAGTTCCAAATAAAGAACCAGTAATTCCTCCCAATACATTTAAACTTCCAGTAACTTGAGATGATCCAGTTACGATTAGAGACCCAGAGATAACTAAAGTATCTGCGTTTGATGCGAATATGGTTTGACCCGTATTTCCGTTTACAGAAAAACTACCAGTAACTCCTAAGCTACCTGTAATTTCAGCAGAGCCTGAGAAAGGAAAGCCTTGACCACTTCCACCATTTAGTGCGTAAGACGCAGTTAACGCAAAAGAAGAAGATACGGATTGAAAAGCATTTTCTGCACTAGAAGCTGTGTAGGCATAACTAGAAGATACAGATTGCGAAGCGCTTACTGCACTAGAAGCCGTAAAAGCAGATATAGCCGAACTAGCGGTATAAGCATAGGAAGCACTTATTGCAGAGCTTGCAGTGTAAGCATAAGAAGCGGAAACAGCACTAGCAACTGCCATAGAAGCAGTTTGATTAGTGAGTATGGCTTCGCTACCATTTACACTTAGACTTCCTGTAATATTAACAGAGCCAGTAAAAGTTTGTCTATCGGTTAATTCGCTACCAAACGTATTAGATCCGCTTGAATATACTATAGAAGAGGTTACAGTTTGAACTACCAAAGTTTGCGCTGTAAGAGTTCCAGTAATTAAAGCACTTGATGCGGTAATGTCGTTTCTTACCAAAAAAGTATCGGCTGAGCTCGCAGTTAAAGCTGTATTAGCGTTGGTCGCAGAACTCGCTGTGTAAGCATAAGAAGAACTAATCGCAGAGCTCGCTGTGAATGCGTAAGAAGCAGATATGGCTTGTTCTGAGTTTGTAGCTGAGCTAGCTGTATAAGCATAACTAGATGAAATTGCTTGCGCGGCATTGGTAGCAGAGCTTGCAGTATATGCATAAGAAGCGCTCAAAACGCTCATACTAGAGGTCTGAGAGTTATGTATTAGATTTTCGTCTCTAAGTGTGTTTGCTTGATTGCCCATACCCGAGTGAAGGGTACAGTAATAGAAAAGAGATGAGGAAGTAGCGTAATCTACATCTATTTCAGTGTAGTTAGCACCAACGGTTACTCCGTAAGTGTATTCGGTTGGTCCGTTTGCAGTAAGAGAAAATCTAAAAGGGTGACTACCAACTACGCCAGAAGTATCAAATTTGTAAGTAACTCCTGGAACGAATGTAAGAACTGGTTTAGCAACTCCATCAATAATGTAATTGCTTGCTCCATTGTTTGTAACTACTAAAGTAGAAACTGTTTTTTCAGCAAAACTAGCTGAAAGAGCGTAAGAAGAAGAAATTGCCTGACTTGCGGTTCCCTGCAAAGATCCTGTAAATGATCCATTGAATGAACTAGCACTGACGAATGTATCTACTGTTAGTGAGCTAAAACTGGCGTCAGATCCAGAAGCTACTACTTTTTTCCATGATGGCATATTTTCTTCTAATTACGGTTGGTTACAGTTTGTACTGCCCACTTCCTCTTTCGAGGCCAATAATCAGATTCTATTTCTAGAAACTAATTAGTAAGTTTGCTGTAAATAAATATTGCGCTAATCCTTTAACGCGATATAGTATTCCTGTAATTTCAATACTAGGTTGAACACGTCTTCGACTTGTTCTCCCTTGAAATTAGAAGCCTTAATCATGGTAAGCAATGCTTCCACTTCGCCTTTTGTTAATTGCAATTCTTTAGAAGATGGTGCGGCCTCTTGAGCCTTTTTTGTAGAAAAACTAAATCCCATAACGATTAATTGATTTTATTATGCCCAGATATAAATGTCTGATGTTGTTGAATTCACCCACATGTTACCCAATCCGTTTGTTGTACTACCCCAAGTTGGAGGAGTTGCATTGTTAGGATTAGAAGCGCTTATTTTTGTGGTGTTTACAAATTCATCAGCAGTTAAAGAGATAGCAGATTCGCCAGCTCCGTAAGCCACAGCCCAACGACCGTAAGTACCTGTGCTAGCTGCGCTTAAATAGAAGGCAGAGCCTGTCATATTTGCGTTGTAAGCTGCAATGATACCTGCATCAGTCAATGTGCTAGAACCAGAAGCAATTAAGATGAATTTGTCTTTAACTAATACATTTTCTGTATTGATGAAAGAAGCTGTACCGTTAACAGTGATGTTACCTTGTACAGTCAAGTTATTGTAGAAGAAAGAGTCGCCTGTTACTTTTGTACCACCAGCTTGAACTGTTAGACCGCTTGTAGCAGAGCTAAGAACAGTAACTGAAGTACCGTCGTCTGTAATGCTTGAGTTAACAAAAGCATGACCGTTCCACTTGTTGATGTAGTTGTTAGTCAATGCGGCTGCACCAGATACAGCAACAGTAGCTGTAGTCTGACCGTCGTACAAGAAAGGTACGATACCAGCGCCTTGAGTTAAGTCTGGTAAATTGATAACAGCAGAACCGAAGAACGATCCTGAGAAGCTACCTGTTAAGAAAGTACCGGCTTGAGTACCAGTAATTTGTTGGGTTACTACGTTATTAGATCCACTAGTTACTCTTATTGATTGAGATACTACAAGATTGTTGTCTAGGTTTAAGTTAGCTAATTCGGCTGAACTACCAGAGACAATGACTTTTTTCCAGGTTGCAGGCATGTTTATTTATTTTAAACTACTTATAAATATTGTGGTTTTTAACTAAATGTGGCTTGATCTAATCCTACAAAGAAAGATTGACTGGTAAAGTACATTCCTCCGTATTCAGCTGTTGGATTTTCTCCCGCCTCAAAAACCTTTGTTTGCGTAACACCTTCGTTGTTTATTTGAAATACTTCTCTACTTCCGCTAGTTATTAAAAAGAAATGAGGAACAGAGCCAGTAACATTTAAGGTAGTGCTTCCTTGATTGGACACAGAAAACGCATTGTAACTTCCGGACTTTATCAAGAACATTGTTGCTCCAGTACTAACGCTTGCTGTAACGGTAGCAGTAGCTATAGCCTCTTTATATCCCACTATAGAAGAAGCAGATATATTAGTTATACCAGCCCCGTTTCCAAAGAAAGAGCCACTAAAAGATCCAGTAAAAGAACCTGATAGAGGGAAATGGAGCTGTTTATTATAAAATTGAGCCATTATGCTTGGAATTTACCTATTGCTATGATTAAATCTGTTGGATCAAAACTAAATTTTAAAACGTTTGGATCTACTATTAAAGTAGAAGTTCCATTTCCGTTATCTTGCCAAGTGGTTATGGCCGTTTTTTCTATATGTTGACCGTTTACAAAGAAAGTAAAGTTGTCTATATTGTTATTCGGCAAAGAAGTAGGAGCAACTGCCCAACCTTTACCAAATATGGCTTGAGTAGCGTTTACGTAAGATCCTACTATTTGTAAATTTAGGATCAAATACTGCAAGGTTCCGGTATCAACACCACCAAGAGTTATTAGATTGTTTATAGAGTCAGCCGCAAGCACTCTACTATTCTGTTTGAATTGTGGTTTTTTCATATTCTCTTTTTGTTGTGCAGTATTAGAAGCCACTTCCATACCAAAAAGTACTTGAGAAGCTCCAAAGTATCTGTTTGCACTTGCCATACTTTTGTTGACACTGTCTGGTATTAAATATCCGTTCAAAGTTAAATTGAATCTACTCATTACCGCTCTGTCTTCTCCAATTTCATAAGCAATATCGTCTGTAAATGCTTCAATTTGGCTATAGAATTGAAATCTATTAGGATCTCCCCAATAAGATCTAGAAGAGAAGTTAAGTATTTCAATTAACTTATCCATCTGTTCTACCAAATAAGTCCACATCATGCATTCGAACTCGATAGTAACGTAATCTGGAGTAATTGCTACTACATATTCTTTTTCAGGAGTTCTTTCTGCTAATACAGTAAAGTTAGCGGAGTTGTTTCTCTTGTTCCATCTCTTTTCGAAAAGCTGTACGTTGTGAACCTTATTACCGTCCAACTTATTTCCAAGACCTCTGTTAGGAGTTGTGCTCGTTCTCTTGTACATGATCAGCGGGGCAAACATTTTACCAGTTTGATCTCTATAGTATCCGTCGTCTTGTACGCTCTTCCAATTTTCAGGAGTTCCGTAAATTACAGGTACCTTTATTTTAGTATTGTTTTGTGTAACTGACAGCTTTAGAACGTTATCGAAGTAATATTGAACTGCTTCGGTTAAATCGTCCATGCCGATAGAGAAGTCCTTATCGGTATCTCCTTTCAAGCTATAATCAAGTGCTCTGTTATTTTCTGGTTGACCTAATGCAGCAGGCTCTGAAAACACAACGTTAGGATTTCCGTATTCTGGAGCGTATGGAACAATCAACTTGTTCATGAACTCTTTCCTATTTTGTGGTCTTACTACTTGGTTCATTACAATCTTTGTTGGTTAATACCAAGCTTATCTCCGCTTGTGTAGTGTGTTGTTAATATTATCGAAAACGAACTACCAAAGGCGTTTAAACCGTCTGAATATGCGTAATCAGGATCTTTACCTAGCACTAATTGATTTTGATTTACATTATCAACTTCGTAATACAATTCGTTGTACATTATTACGTCGCCAATTTCTGGAACAATATTAGCATCTACTAAATGATCCTTTAAAAATCTAAAAGTAGCGTCTCTGTTTACATCAGGTCCTAAAGACTCTTTTCTTGCTGCATTAAATTCCCCTCTTTCGATTAGGCAATTAATTAGCACTGGACCTATATAATATCTAGCTGTCGCTTCTCCGTAAACATTTTTAGCGGTATCTCCTAGCATATACTTGTAATAACCCACCTGTTGAGAAATTACATTTTCCAACAACTCTCTTGCGATACCTTTAAAGGTACTCACATCTCTTGAAGATCCAAATATTGCCATATTATCCTAAGTAAACCATCATAGGTACTTCACTTAAAGTACTTGAGATGGATTGATTTTCTGATTGTTTTCTTTCCAATTGAGCTCTACGACTCATGTCTTCAAAATCTTGACGAAGTCTTTCGCGTAAAGCTTGTTGTTGTGCTTGACCCTTAGAAATTAAGTCAGCACCATTCAATGTTACTTCAGAACCTGGTGCAGGAACTTGAGTGTATTTACCTCTAATTAAGCCCAATAATTCTGAAGCCAAAGCCAATGTGTATTCGAATATCCATTGTTTGCCTGGTTGATTTATTTGACGATAGGTAATATTGCCATAAGGAACATTAGAAGGATTAGTTACCAAAGTTTGATTTGTTCCGTAAGGACTATTCTTTGTTGGATCTGCAAAATCAGACTTTTTAGAATACTTGATCCAAAGAATCATATCGTCTGTCTCAGGTCTTGGTAATATAGTAAGTTTATTGTTAGTTACTTCAAAAGAAAACCAAGATCTTCTAACCTGATTCGACATTTCTATTTCTTGAATTCTTTGAATATCCCAATAAACTGGAAACAAAGTAAAGTTTAAGCCTGGAGAATAACTCGCCCAACCAAAGTTTTCTGTTGCGCCTTGATAGTTGATAGAGCCTCCAATGTATGGATCGTAAAACTGGTTTACTGCAGGATTTCCTTTGTAAGATACCTCTTGAATTACTATTCTATCACCACTACTAATATGTCCATTGTCTACAGCCCACTTTTGCATATCGTAAACTTGAATGCTGGCTGTTAATGGTATAGATCCAGAGTAATATTCTATTGTGCCACCAACACCTACTTGAGCTCCATAGTTGTCTGCAATGGTAACTATAGAATTTAGAGAAGGTACAATTACCGTATTATTTAATTGAGAAGCGGTTGGTGCTCCTTCTAAACCTAAATAATTGTCTTTAATTTTTGATTGGTAAAGCTCTTCCGAGTATACAGACACAGCTTCTTCGAAACAAGTGTATATGTTTACGTCTTGCAATTCTACGTCCATGATAGGATATCCCAATTTTCTAGCGCAGTAATTTGCTACTTTTGGTCCATCCGACTGGAATTGTGGGTCTAAATCGTAGTAACCAAAGGGAGTGGAACCGGAAATAGGAATAGGTGTTCCGTCGTATATGCTTGGATTTGCCATTAAATACTTTCAAATAAATATGCGCAAAAAAAGACCCAACTTACGTTGGGCCTTTCTTATATAGATCTTAAAATAGATTATACTACTTGTAAGTCTGATACTACTACTAAACCATAGAATTCTGGACGGATCATAGTCATCGCGTAACGAGTCATGATACCTTTTCTTGGAGTGAAGGTATTTGGATCGTATAACAATGGAGTCATGATTAATGGAACGTATGGAGAGTAAACAGCTCCTGTTTCTAAGAACTGAGATCCTCTGTAACCCATTAAGATTACGTTTTCAGTCATGTAAGGGTTTTTGTAAACTCTGAAACGAGAATTCAAGTTACCTACTTTCTGAACTCCCATTGCAAAATCCATTTTGTCACCGTTTGTATCTGCTGCATATCCTGGAATTGATTCTAAGATTGTAGCTACAGAAGGAGAACATACTAAGAAG
>CAZCDW010000117.1:0-942 GCA_964497485.1 uncultured Bifidobacterium sp. | reverse complement strand
TTGTACTTTAGTACCTAAAGTTCCAAACCATTGACCTTGTGTGTTGTAGAAACCTGAGTTATCACTTGTAGTTGGTACTGTCCAAGCTGATCCGTTCCATACTTTGTTATTTTTAGCTGACCATCTTTCAGTTGTAGCTGCATCTTGGATTAACATATCCATTAACTCTAAGTCAATCTCCATAGAGATGTACTCTGATAATAATGAAGTTAATTCTGCTTCAGCATCAATTGAATGGTAAGCGTTTAAATCTTGTGCGAACTCTGGAGTCCATTGAGCTTTTAATTTTCTTGTTTTAGCAACAATAGATTCTTGACCTAATGAAACGTTAATTTCTGGGATACTGATTGCAGTATTTCCGTCTGTTTTAGTTGATCCATCTTCGAAGTCACCTCTTGTAGTAGAAGTTGGTTGTACATGGTAAACTACTGTACCTGTTCCTGGTAAAACACTTCCTGCTAAGTCAGATTTTTTAATTACGAAAGTAACATCTGTACCGTCTGTAGTTGTTAATTCTGGGTAGTTTGTTATGTTTACTTTTGTAGATCCTGATAATAATCTGAAAGCTCTTACACCTTCTACATCAAATTCTGAAGATAAAGTAACTGTAGCTTTTAAGTAATCACTTGGAAGAGTTCCGTCTTGGTAAGCGATAGAAGCTGAAGTTGCTGCTGTAGAAGTGATTGATTCTGAAGCTGATCTTTCGTTGATTGAATATCCGAATTGACCTGCACCATATAATCCACCTGCTACTTCTTCGTCAACTGACATTTTATCGTTAGCTGTAGACACATTACCGTAAAGGTTGTCTCCGTTTGCTCTTCCGTTTACTGAAGTTCCGTATTTAAAGTCTAAGTAAAATACAAGTCCTGAAGGTAAATTCATTGGTTGTACAGAAACGAAGTCTTTAGCTGCGATTTGAGCGAATACTTTACGTACTAA
>CAZCDW010000116.1:0-7960 GCA_964497485.1 uncultured Bifidobacterium sp. | reverse complement strand
GCCAGCGCCAGTTGAAGCCCGGCGGCGACGCATGGGAAAACTTGCCGAAGGTGGTCACGACGCCGACCTGGCCTTCCTGCACGATGAAGAAGCCACTGACCAGCCACAGGAACAGGATCACCAGCGCAACGACGCCGGCACTGATGCCAGCGCCACGCGCATCGCCGCCCTGGCCACTGTCACCGCCATGGCCACCCTGCCCACCCTTGCCGCCGAACATGCGGTTAAGGGTGAAGATAAGCTTTCTCTGATGGCCATGGCGATTGAGACGCTGGTTGAAGTCTCGCCAGAGCTGGTCGAGGTCAGGCGGACCATCGGATGGCCGGTTGCCTTCGGGGCGGGAATCCTGCGAGTTGTTATCTTGAGAACCACGGCCCCAGCGAGGGTCGTTCAAGGAGAACTTCAGACCGAGTTTTCTGTAGAGGGATTCGAGCATGCTGTCGCGTTCCGCGGGTGGGTATTCTTGTACGCAAACTCGGCAATCGCGCTGCGCAGCAAATCGATGCCGGCCCCTGTGTGGGCACTGACAAAAACGCGTGAAATTTTATCATATTCATCACGCTCGGCTGCCGGTGGCAAGCCCTCGAGGTCGATCTTGTTCCAGACCAGGATCTGCGGGATGTGATCGGCGCCAATCTCGCGCAATACCGCGTTCACTTGCTCGATCTGCTCGTCGCGCACCTGACTGGAGCCGTCGACCACATGCAGCAGCAAGTCCGCATGCACGGTTTCTTCCAACGTGGCACGGAAGGCCGCCACCAGCTGGGTAGGCAACTCGCGGATGAAGCCCACGGTGTCCGACACCACCACACTGCCTACCTCGCCCAGATGCACGCGGCGCGACGTCGTGTCGAGCGTGGCGAACAGCTGGTTGGCCGCATACACGCCGGCCTTGGTCATGTTGTTGAACAGCGTGGACTTGCCGGCGTTGGTGTAGCCCACCAGCGAGACCGAGAACGTATGGTTGCGCTCGCGCGCACGACGCTGCGTCAGGCGTTGCCGTTGCAGCTTGTCGAGCTTCGCTCGCAGCATCTTGACGCGCTCGCCGATGAGTCGGCGGTCAGTTTCAAGCTGGGTCTCGCCGGGACCGCGCAGGCCGATACCACCCTTCTGGCGTTCGAGGTGGGTCCAGCCTCGCACCAGGCGGGTGGCCAGGTGCTGCAACTGGGCCAGTTCGACTTGCACCTTGCCCTCGTGGCTCTGCGCGCGCTGGGCGAAGATGTCGAGGATCAGGCTGGTGCGGTCGACCACCCTCACCTGCAGCGCGCGCTCGAGGTTGCGCTGCTGCGCAGGTGACAGCGCATGGTTGAAGATAACGATGTCAGCACCCATGTCGCTGACGGTGTCGCGGATCTCCTGCGCTTTGCCGGAGCCGACATAGAGCGCGGGATCGGGACTGGAGCGTTTGCCGGTGACACTCGCGACGGGGGCTGCGCCCGCGGACGAGGACAGCAACGCGAGCTCTTCCAGGCTGGCGAGGAAATCCCCGCGGCCGAAATCAACACCTACCAGGACTGCGTGCATTGAATGTCCCCGGACCTCGCGACTCTTGCGTATCGCCCAGTCCAGGGCGGACGATCACTCGGATTCGGTTTCGGAAGAATTGTGGTTGAGGTTGACGGCACGTGCCGGCACCACGGTCGAGATCGCATGCTTGTACACCATCTGTGTGACGGTGTTGCGGAGCAGCACGACGTACTGATCGAAAGATTCCACATGTCCCTGCAGCTTGATGCCATTGACCAGATAGATCGAAACAGGTACGTGCTCTTTGCGCAGCGCGTTCAGGAATGGGTCTTGTAGCAGTTGCCCTTTATTGCTCATGGAAGCTCCGTATTTTTATGTCAGGTGAGTGTGGTCACGGAAAAGCCGGCGCATTGTTCTGGAAGCGCAGATTGCCTTTCTGTCGTGTATCCGGTGCGCGCTTGTGGTACGCACCATCGCCACGATCCGGGCGGTACAAAAAAAGAAAGTACCGCTTCACTGCCTGCGATGAATGTAAACGATTTTGCCACACGCTGGCAAACGGCAGCGCAGGAAATTTGTGCTAATCCGCCTTCGAGAAGGGGTTTTTTCCTGAGCGCAACTCGATGCGTAGCGGTGTACCGGTCAGCGAGAAGCTTTCGCGGAAATGCTTCTCGAGATAGCGCTTGTAATTGGCATCGATCGCGTCGAGTGCGTTGCCATGAACGACGATCACCGGCGGATTCTGACCGCCCTGGTGCGCATAGCGCAGCTTGGGTCGGATCGAGCCCTTGCGGCGCGGCTGCTGATGATCCACCGCTTCCTGCAGTGCGCGTGTCAGCTGCGGCGTCGGCAGCTTGCGCATCGCCGCCGCATACGCAGCGTCGATGGACTTGAGCATCGGCGGGATGCCGGTGCCCTTGATCGCGGAGATGAAATGCATCTTCGCGAACGACAGGAAGGACAGCTTGCGATCGATCTCGCGCTTGATGTGGTCGCGCTGGTCGGTATTGAGGCCGTCCCACTTGTTGACGCCCACCACCAGCGCCCTGCCCGATTCGAGCACGAAGCCGGCGATGTGCGCATCCTGTTCCGAAATGTCTTGCTGCGCATCGAGCAGCAGCAAGACGACGTTCGCATCCGAGATGGATTGCAGCGTCTTCACGACCGAGAACTTTTCGATCGCCTCGAACACCTTGCCCTTGCGGCGTATGCCGGCGGTATCGATCAAGGTGTAGTGCTTGCCATCGCGCTCGAAAGGAATCTCGATCGAGTCGCGCGTGGTGCCCGGCATGTCGAACGCGATCACGCGCTCTTCGCCGAGCAGCGTGTTCACCATCGTTGACTTGCCGACGTTCGGGCGACCGACGATGGCGATCTTGATGCCGCGCACCTTGTCGTCGTCTTCAACCTCGTCCGGCTTGCCTTCGCTCGCCAGGTCCAGTGCTTCCGACACCAGGTCGGCGACACCGTCGCCATGCGCAGCAGAGATCACGTAAGGATCACCGAGGCCGAGCTCGTAGAAGTCCGCCGTCACCGACGTGTACTTCATGCCTTCGGACTTGTTCACGACCAGCATCACCTTGCGGCCGGCTTTGCGCAGGAAATCGGTGATGGTCTTGTCATGCGGGGTCAGGCCCTGGCGGCCGTCGACGATGAACACCACGACATCCGCTTCGGCCACCGCCTGCTTGGTCTGCTTGGCCATCTCGTGCAGGATGCCATCCTTGGCGACCGGCTCGAAACCGCCGGTATCGATGACCAGGAAAGGACGTTCACCGACCCGCCCTTCGCCGTAATGCCGATCACGGGTCAGGCCGGGCAAGTCGGCAACCAGCGCGTCACGCGAGCGCGTGAGGCGATTGAACAGCGTGGATTTGCCGACGTTGGGTCGACCGACTAATGCTATGACCGGCTTCATGAATACTCTTTAAACGTGCGGCAGAAAGGCCCGACCGGGACCTGCAGGTCTCAGTCGGTGGAGACGGCAACCAGTTTGCCGTCCGTGTTCTGCACGATCAGGCTGGCACCGGCCACCACGGGCGTCGCGCGAATCGCGCTGCTGCCGGTGGCGACACGCGCCAGCATCGCGCCTTCTTCGCGCGACAGGAAATGGAGATAGCCTTCGCGATCGCCGACCACCACCGCGCGCCCGAAGGACACCGGTGCCGTCAGGCGGCGATAGCCGAGGCTGGTATTGCGCCACAGGTTGCTGCCGGCATCGCGGGAGAATGCGAGCACATTGCCCTTCTCGTCGGCGGCAAACACGTAACGCTGGTCGATGCCGGGGCCGACTTCGGCCGACAGTTCGCGCGCCCAGCGCATCGAACCATTGCCCGCGTCGACGCAGGCGATACGACCTTGGTAAGAAGCCGCACAGATCTCGCGCGACAGCAGCACGGGCATGCCCGACACATCGGCCACGCGCTCGAGCTCGGTCGCGCCACGCGGCTCGGCAATCGCCGCTTCCCAGCGAGCGACGCCGGTGACGGTCGACAGCGCGAGCAGGCGTCCGGCCGGCAGCGCAACGAAGGCCAGTCCGTCAGCCATCACAATGCCCGGCGCCGCACGCAATACCAGTGGCGGTGCGCTGCGCTGCACGAACCAGCGGCGAGCGCCGGTTTCAACGTCATACGCAGCGATCAGGTTGTCCATGCTGCGCACCACGATCAGGCCATTGCCGATCGCCGGCGACGACAGGATCTCGGTCGATGCCTGCATCTTCCAGCGCAGCTTGCCGGTGGCCGCATCAAAGGCCATCAGCGCGCCGTCAGTACCGCCCACCGCAATCGTGTTGCCATCGGTCGCGACACCGGCGGTGATGCCGGTACCGGCATTGGTGCGCCACAGCTGCTTGCCATTCGACGCATCAAAACTTGCCAACTCACCAGCGGCGCTGGCCGCGTACACCTTGCCGCCATTGACGGCCGGCGACAGGAAATAATCACCCGACTTGCCGATGTCGGCCATCCACAGCGTACGGGTCGCCATCGTCGCCTTGAACTGCTGCAGCGGCGCCGGTTCGTTGCGCGGCTTCTTGCTTGAAAACGGGTTCATCGACGAGCAGCCAGCCAGCAAGCACAGGCTGCCAACGACCAGCAAGGCCGTTGCACGCCGGACTACGGGTACCGAGAGGCGACGAGAGGCGCTGAAAGAGGCGCTGAAAGCGGAGCTGAGCGTCGAGCTTTGCATGAACAATCCTCGTTCAGGCCTTGCCCGGTGCGCCGCCCAGCGCGTCGAGCTTGAGCTGGATCAGCTGGCGTGCCGGGTTCTTGGCTTCGGTCTTGTCCAGCGCTGCCTGGTAGGCGCTGCGCGCCTCGTCGATCTTGTTTTGCGCGAACAGCAGGTCGCCCTTGCGGTCGGCTGCCAGCGCGACGAAGGCTTCCGGCATTTCGGCGGCCAGCACCTTCAGGCCTTCGTCATACGCCTTCTCGTCCAGCAGCAGGCCGGCCAGTCGCAGGCGCGCGATCGCCTTGTACTCATCGGAGCGGCCATGATCGACCACCCACTGCAGCTGGGCTTTGGCCGTCTTGGCATCGTTCGCATCGTTCGCGGCACGCGCTGCGACCAGCGCGCCCATCTGCGCATACGGGGTGCCGGCAAAGCGGTCTTCGATGTCACCCGCAGCGCGCGTCACCTTGGCCATGTCCTTGGCTTCGGCGGCCTTGACGATCTCTTCGTACAGCACGGCAGCCTTGGCCGACTGGTCGCGCTGGTAATAGCGCCAGCCGGACCAGCCCGCGTACAGCGCGAGCGCCGCGACGACCAGCCAGGTCACCAGGTTGCCGTACTGGTTCCACCATGCCTTCAGGCTGGCAAGCTGCTCTTGTTCTTCGTGGTCGTAAGCCATAGTCGTTCAGGTCTCTTGTTATGCTGGATTGCTGAAATCAGCGGTTCAATTATGGGGTGGTTCAGTGGGTGTGGATCTGGCCGGCGTGCAGGTGACCGTGGTCATGCTCGTCATCGCCGGTCACCTGGTCGATCAGGTAGTCCACCAGCTGGTCCAGCGGCACGCTGTGCTGGTTGTGCACCGGGTCCGCGTCGCGCAGGTGCTTGACCGTCGCCTGCTGCTGCGCGACCTCGTCCTCGCCGAGGATCACCGCGAATGCGGCGCCGCTGCCATCGGCACGCTTCATCTGCGACTTGAAGCTGCCCACGCTGCCGGCAGTCGCGCAATGTAGCACAACATCCAGCCCCGCATCGCGAATGCGCTCGCCTATCGTGAAGGCCTGCATCTGCGCTTCCTCGCCCTGATGGACGAGATAGACATCGCACTGGCTGCGCTCGAATGCGCCACCGGACGCCTTCAACAGCTCGAGCAGGCGCTCGACGCCCATCGCAAAACCGACCGCCGGCGTCGGCTTGCCGCCGAAGATCTCGACCAGCGGGTCGTAGCGACCGCCGCCACAGACCGTGCCCTGCGAACCGAGCTGATCGGTGATCCATTCGAACACGGTACGGTTGTAGTAATCCATGCCACGCACGAGTCGCGGATTGATGGTGTAGCGGATGGCGTTGCGATCGAGGTAGCGCTGTACGCCCTCGAAGTGCGCACGCGACTCAGCGCCCAGGTAGTCGAGCAACTTCGGTGCGGCATTGACCAGATCCTGCATCGTCATTCCTGCATCGGCGAGTGATTTGGCGATGCGCTCGTAGACGATCTCCGCCTGTGCATCTCCATCGGCCGGTGTTTTGCCGTCGGCGCCCGTGGCGGTCTGACCGCTGATGTACAAAATTCTCGACCCCGGCGGTATCTCGACCGTGCGATGCGTGTAGCCCCCGCTCGGATTGCGGATGAGGTTGGTCGAGGCGCCTTGTTGATTAGGGGACTGCGCAAATCCCACCGTGCTCGCGACGAGGCATGTGATCGCGCAGATATGACTCAACGAAATCCCGTGCATTTCGATTCCTCCGTGTTGTCAGCCTTTGTTAGCATCGGGCGCCTCAGCCCTTTGAGCCGCAACTTATCATGGCGAACCATAACCCCGAGATAGCGACTCGCTGGTCGTGGCGTTCTCGAGGCGTGCTGCTGCTTTTAGCGTTGGCGATTCTGTTCGATGGTGTCGATAACCAAGTCTTGGGCTTGGTCGCTCCAGCGATTCTGGCGGAGTGGCAGTTGGACAAGGCTGCGTTCGCCCCCGTTCTCGCCGTGGGTCAGTTTGGCATGATGATGGGCACGCTACTCGGCGGGCTTTGGGGTGATCGAGTAGGCCGCAAACAAGCGCTGCTGTGCTGCGTGCTGCTGTTCGGCGCTACGACGTTGGTGATGTCCTTCGTCGACACGGTGGAAGCCCTGTTTTTACTTCGATTCGCTGCCGGTATCGGGATGGGTGGCGCGCTACCCAATGCGGCCGCACTCGCAGCAGAGTGGACGCCGCCGCGCTATCGGGTCGTCGCTGTCACCACCACGATCGTTTGTATTCCCTTGGGTGGCGTTGTCGGTGGCGCGTTGGCAGCCGAGGTTCTACCGGCTCAAGGCTGGCGGGCGATGATGCAATGGGCGGGCGCTTTGCCGCTGGCATTGCTACTGTTTCTTTGGCGTGGTCTGCCCGACGATCCGCCTCGTGACGCTGCGCCCGCGACGGCATCCGGCGTAGTCGTCGGACAGATTCGAGCGTTACTGAGTCAAGATCGGCGGCGAGATACCTTGGCGCTGTGGTGTGCCTTCGGTTTTTGCTTGATGGCGATCTATGCGAGCTTCAGTTGGCTTCCCACTATGTTGGTCGAGACAGGCCGCGATATCGCCGAGGCAAGTCGTGGTTTGATGTATTTCAATCTCGGCGGAGTGATTACGGCACTGCTGGCGGCAGGCTTGATGAGTCGTTACGGTTCACGTCTGCCGTTGGCACTGATGGCAGGCGCTGCAGCGGCGCTGAGTATGGTGTTTTTGCTTGGCGACATCGACAGTGCGCCAACCGAGATGTTGCTGGTGCTGCTCGCATTGCTGGGTGGATGTATCAACGGGGTGCAGACCACGCTCTATGCGTTGGCTGCGCATCTCTATCCGGCATCGATTCGAGCGACGGGAATTGGCGCAGCCTCGAGCATCGGCCGCTTGGGTGGCGTGTCGAGCGCATTTTTCGGCGCCGCGTTGTTGACGGCATTCGGTGGTGCCGGGTTCTTCGTGCTGTTGCTCTTGGCCATGTGCGTCACGTTGGTGGCGTTGCTCGTGTTGCGCAATCACATTTAACGAATAGCCAAACTACCGAATACCCGAGATTTGACCAGCGTAGGGCGATTGGTACACCCTCGAACTCGGGGTAAACATGACCGAATCGACGGATTGGCCTAAGCCTCGGGTGGCATGGTACGCAGTAGCAGTTTTGTTGCTGGCCTACACCTGTTCCTTCATCGATCGCACGATCCTCTCGCTGCTGGTCGAGCCCATCAAAGCCGATCTTGGTCTCTCCGATACCCAGATCGGGATGCTGCACGGTCTCGCATTCGCCCTGTTTTATACGCTCATGGGTATCCCGATCGCGATGCTTGCCGATCG
>CAZCDW010000115.1:0-7961 GCA_964497485.1 uncultured Bifidobacterium sp. | reverse complement strand
GCGCCGCTTCCTGCCCAACCTGCAGAACCGCCGTTTCTGGGTTGAGTCGGAAAACCGCTGGGTTCGTCTGACCGTTTCTGGCGCGGGCATCCGCGTCATCGACAAGCTGGGCATCGATGCGGTGCTGGCCGATATGCGCGCACGTGGCGCGAAAGTTTAAATAGCTTTAAGCAAAGGATACTGAACCATGGCAACCAGCAAAGGCCGCGAGAAGATCAAACTGGAGTCGACCGCCGGCACCGGTCACTTCTACACCACCACCAAGAACAAGCGCACGATGCCCGAGAAAATGTCGATCATCAAGTTCGACCCGAAGGCACGCAAGCACGTCGAATACAAAGAGACCAAGATCAAGTGATCGGTTTCTGACGACACAAAAAAACCTCGCGAGCTTCGCGAGGTTTTTTTTCGTCCGTACGGCAATACCGATAAGCATGCCAATAAAAAGCCCCGCTCATCGGCGGGGCTCTTCACGGCTGCGGGCAAACCCGCAGATCCGATTTATGCGTAGCTGCGCAGGCGCAGCGAGAACTCCTGCAACGAGCGGATGCCCGAGGCTTCGGCACGTGCGCACCAGTCGCGCAGCTGCTGCAGCAGCTGATCGCTGCTCGAGTGCGAACGCTCCCAGATCGCGCCCAGCTCCACACGCATTTCATGCATGGTCTGCAGCGCCTTGCTGTGCTTGAAAAGCTCGGACAGTTGCTGCTGCTGCCCACTCTCCAGGCTCGCGGGCTCACGCTGCAAGAGCTGCTTGGCCGACTTCAGGAAGCCAGACTCCAGCGCCGCATTGGTACGCAAGTGCGCAAGCTCGTCCTTCCAGGTGCTGCGCAGCGAACGCGCATACTTGGCCATCACGTCATAGCGGTTCGCGACCACTGATTGCAGGGTCTCGAGATCGGCAACTAGCTTCTTGCTGTCGAACTTGGGCGCTGGCGCCACCTTCTTCACCTTGGCAAGGCCGAAGAAGACGAGGATGGAGATGTACAGCCAGCCAATGTCGAACTCCCACCACTTGTTCGACAGCTTCGCCGAGGTGCCGTAGGTGTGGTGATTGTTGTGCAGTTCCTCGCCACCGATGATGATGCCGATCGGCAGGATGTTCGTCGACGCATCCTTGCAATCGAAGTTGCGATAGCCCCAGTAGTGGCCGATACCGTTGATGATGCCGGCTGCGGTGACCGGGATCCAGATCATCTGTACCGCCCAGACCGTCAGGCCAAGCACGCCGAACAATGCGACATTGACAATCAACATCAGGGCCACACCCAGTGCCGAGTGCTTGGTGTAGAGATTGCGCTCGACCCAGTCATCCGGGGTACCGTGGCCATATTTTTCGATGGTCTCGCGGTTCTTCGATTCCACGCGATACAGCTCGGCACCTTCGAACAGCACGGTCTCGATACCACGGGTTACCGGGCTGTGCGGATCGTCGACGGTCTCGCACTTCGCGTGATGCTTGCGATGGATGGCTGCCCACTCCTTGGTGACCATGCCAGTCGTCAGCCACAGCCAGAAACGGAAGAAGTGGCTGGGGATGGCATGCAAATCAAGTGCACGGTGCGCCTGGCAGCGATGCAGGAAGATGGTGACAGCGGCGATCGTCACGTGCGTGACGGCCAGCGTGTACACCAGGATTTGCCATCCGCTGGCGCCAGTTACACCGTTAAGCAGGAAATCGAGAACGGCATCCAGGCCGGAATGTTGGGACATTTTTTCTCCAGTACGTAAATCAGGCACGGGGCACGGCAAAAGCGCTGGTCGAATTGTGCCCCGACAAAACCTCACGGGTCCAAGCGGATGGCGCTATAGCGTCGCCCACTTGGCCACGAGAAAGAATTGTACGCGCTTTTGCTTGCGCCAGCCCCGAAACTTGACGAGTTTGCGCATACAAAGTCTTTCGAATCAATGACTTGTTAGTCATAGATGAAATTTCTTGTCAGTTCAACTGCGGACGAGCCAGTCGCACGTTCCGCTCTTTCAATATCGCCAACAAAGCGAGGTTCACGGCGGACAGTACCGATGTCTTGCCCTGCTCGGGATCGGCAATCCAGAACGCGAACTCGAGTTCCAGGCCATCTGTTGCGAAGCGCAGCAGCAAACCGGTGGGTGCTGGTTGCACCAGCACGCGCGGGATCGCGGCAATGGCCGGCAACGCGGCGGCGAACAGTGCTT
The DNA here is from genome assembly GCA_964497485.1 of uncultured Bifidobacterium sp. Classification (GTDB taxonomy): domain Bacteria; phylum Pseudomonadota; class Gammaproteobacteria; order Burkholderiales; family Burkholderiaceae_D; genus Pernthalerella. Next base: position 5,789 of record CAZCDW010000115.1, on the reverse strand, counting down.
CAAGATCGGTGTCTTGCGAGACGATGAGCGTGGTAGCGACACGCGTATTGCGGTCGCTCAGGCACAAGTTCTGTACCGGCGATGACACCAGCAATTCGTTGGGTATCACCGATTCGACGCCATCACCGCCCTTGATCACCGTGTACCTTGTGTTGATCTGCACCACCTGGCCGCTATATCGATCCACGGTCACCACGTCGCCGATCGACAGGCTGCGCTCAAGCAGGATCACGAAGCCCGATACATAGCTGCTGACCAGCTTCTGCAAACCCAGGCCGATGCCGACACCGAGTGCGCCGCCAAACACGGACAGCACCGTCAAATCGATGCCCACCAGCGACAAGCTGACCAGTACGGCCACCAGAATCAGCGCCGCGCGCCCGACCCTGGACAGCACGACGCGCATTGATGAATGCATGGTGTCGAGCTTCATCAGGCGCTGCTCGATCAGTGCTGAAGTCCACAATGCCAGCACCAGAGTGATGCCCACATAGACCAGCGCCTGCAGGATCACCAGCAGGGATTCGCGGTGACGCCCGACTGGTAGCGTAGTCTCTTCAAGGAAGAGCACGAACTCCGGCCACAGCCCGGTGATGTAGATCGCCAGCCCCGACCAGACGAGTACGGCAAACACTTGCTCGAACGCTTGCAGCACACCGCCGACATGACCATTGCGCGCAAAGGACTTGCGCAGCATGTAGAACACAAGACGAATCAGCAGGAAGGACAGCACCAGCGGCAAGGCCGTCCGCAGCAGCGCCACCGTTTGCCAGCGCCCCAGTATCAGCGTCGCCAGCACGATCAACAGCAAGACGACCAGTGGCGTAAGCACACGCTGGAAACTGTCGAATGCGCTGCCGAAGTTACCCAGCCGAACCGGCTGAGCCGAGAAGCGCCGCATCAATGCATGTGAAAGCAGCCAGCCGCCAATCACGCACAGCGCCAGCGCCAGCAATTGCCATTGGAAATCCGGGCGTTCGAAGTCGGCGAGTAATTCAGGCAACAGGTTCGACGAAGGATGCATGGCAGCTAAGGCACACGGCCGGAAAGGGGGGTTTGACGACCTATTTTTTTCGTTCCAATACAGCGGCAAAGAAACCGTCTGTATGGTGTCGATGCGGTAGCAGCTTCAGGTAATCACCGGTGTCCAGCGCGAGCTTCTGCTCGGCCAGGACCGTATTCGCCGGTACAAGGGTAAAGGCCTCGTGCGCGGAGAGGAATCGCTCGACGATCGCTTCATTCTCTTCCTGCAGCAAGCTGCAGGTCGCGTACACCAGGCGGCCACCCGGCTTCACGAGGCGCGCTGCGCTGGCGAGGATGGCGGTCTGCTTTGCATTGAGCTCAGCCACGCCCTCTGCGGTCTGCCGCCATTTCACATCAGGATTGCGACGCAGGGTACCGAGCCCGCTGCAGGGCGCATCGACCAGCACACGATCGGCCTTGCCGGCGAGGCGCTTCACCTTCGCATCGTTCTCGTGCGCGATCACGACCGGGTGCACATTCGACAGACCGCTGCGCGCCATGCGTGGCTTCAGCTTGGCGAGACGCTTCTCGGATACATCAAAGGCATACAAGCGCCCGGTATTGCGCATCTGCGCTCCGATTGCGAGCGTCTTGCCGCCGGCACCGGCGCAAAAATCGACCACCATCTCACCACGTCGCGCACCGAGCAACTGCGCGAGCAGCTGGCTGCCCTCATCCTGCACCTCGATGCCACCATTCTTGAAGATATCCAGTGCCTGCAAGGCCGGTTTGCGCGCAAGGCGCAGCCCGAGCGCTGCATACGGCGTACGCTCGAAATCGGCACCTGCATGGGCCAGCGCAGCTTCGGCCTCTTCGACCGTGGCTTTCAATGTATTGACACGCAGATCCAGCGGTGCGGGACGGTTCAATGCGTCGACCAGTGCCATCATTTCCTGCTCACCGTACTGTGCTTCGAAACGTTCGAGTATCCAGTCCGGGAAGCTGGCCCGCACAGCGCGCGGCAAGTTCGCGCGATCGAAGGCCATCACGCGCGTCAGCCATTCATGCTCGCCCTCGGTCAGACCGCCCAGCGACTCGACGCCGGCCGACTCGGCCAGCGCAAGCAATGCGATGCGGCGCATTTGCGCGCCCTGCCCCGACTCGGCGAATTGCGTCAGCGCCGTGCGCTGGCGCAGCAATGCATAGACCGCCTCGGCGATCGCGCCGCGCTCGCGGCTGCCGAGCTTCGGGTGTTCACGGAAATAACGGGACAGCACCACATCGGCCGGGCCGGTAAAACGCAATACATCGCGCAACGCCTCTTCGGTGCTGCCGATAATCCACGGGGGTAATCTCATGTTTTGCGGCGCACGCGCTCACCATCGAGCCATGCGCGTCCTTCCAATAGGTCGCGCACAGCGCGCGGGTAAATAATGTGTTCTTGTTGCAGCACGCGAGCGGCGAGCGTGTCTTCGGTATCATCATCCATCACCGGCACCACCGCCTGCTCGACGATGGGCCCGTGGTCGAGCACCGGCGTCACGAAATGCACGGTCGCGCCATGGAACCTGACGCCGGCCTCGATGGCTTGCCGGTGCGTGGCCAGACCAGGGAAACTCGGCAGCAGCGACGGATGAATGTTCAATAGCCGGCCCTGGTAGCGCTGTACAAATCCCGGCGTCAGTATCCGCATGAAGCCGGCCAGCACCACCAGATCCGGCGCGTATTCATCGATGACGGTCGCCAGTGCCGCATCGAAGCTGTCGCGATCCGGATACTGCTTGTGTTCAACCACTGCGGTGGCAATGCCGGCTGCGGCGGCTGTCTTCAGGCCCGATGCATCGGCCTTGTTGCTGATCACGGCCGAGATCGTCACGGGCCAGTGCTCGGCAGCGGAAGCGCGCAGTATCGCTTCCATATTGCTGCCGCGTCCCGAGATCAGGATGACGAGGTTTTTCATTGCAAGCATTTTAACAGTGGGCGATACACGGCAAACGCGCGCTGCCCCGAGCGTGTGTGAGCTTGTTCCGACGAAGCGGTGGCAAGTTGGCCGATGCAGGCAGGACGGCCTGCACGGCAAAGGGGTTCACAGCAGCCAGCGGCCCGGCCGCAGAGGATTTTACTGATTGGAGAGGTGGAAGGAGAAGAAGACGCGGAAAGCGATTTTCTTCTCGGCCCAGAAGTCGGCAGCGTCGCGGAACACGTCCAACAGATTCTCGCGCGCTTCCTTGTCGAATTTCTGTGCATTCGGCAGGTCTTCGAGCACGACCAGAAAACCCGGCTGTTCACCCGCTTCGGACACCGTGGTCGTCAGGCAGTCGGTCAGCGCGTCGTAGTTCTTTCCAAACGGTTTGGGGATGTGGAAGGATTCCGTGATCGCTGCCAGTACTTGCTGGCGCGTGACGGCCTGCGAGCAATTCGCATAAAGGAAGTGGTGGCCCATGCGCAGCGCCTCGGCCTGCAGTTCTTCGACCCGAAATGCGCGGATCGATTGAACGACATTGGTAGGCACGGTGCGCAACAAGCTGTCAGTGGACACCGGTTCCACGCTCTCTTCTTCGCGCTGTACAGGCGCGTTGAACATGTAAATATTCACGGTCGTGTTGAGACAATCAAAGACACGCGCAAATTCGCATCAAGGCTTATCGCACTTGCAACAATTACGCGCGACCGGCGGAAAATCATGCCTCCAAGGAATCAAATGATTCAATCGCATGACTACCGGTATTGAGATGATACCTGCCCTTTGGTTTCGGAAAAACCCCTCAAGGCATTTTTGACCGAAAAGTCAGTAACATTTCGGCAAAATAGTGGCGAATTTACGCTAAATAGCAGCCAAATACGTGCAAATTTGTTGAGCGCGATTTGGACATCGGAGCTCAGGCAGCGACCTCGCCTGCTCGACCCTGCACTGCTGAGCGCCTGGATGTGGCGGTCTGACCGAAAAACTCCAGCACTTCGTCACGCCGGGACAAGGTATCGATCTGGCCCAACTCGATCAGCGACCGGGTGTAAGAGGCCTCGAACAGCAGGTAGGAGGCCAGTGCTGCACCGCGGCGCTCAGTCGCGCCGATCGCCGACAGCAGTGTGCGAATCGGCAGCGGCAAGCTACCGATATGGCGGCTGGCAATCGAATCCAGCGGCTGCGATGGCGTGATCGCCAGCATCTGTACAGGCCGCAGCGAGGTCATGGCCAGCTGCTCCGGGCTGAGCAGTGACAGGGTGCGATTGATCCTCGACAGCCGCTCAATGTCGACTGCGAGGCTGTCAAGGAAGATGCTCGACATCGCATGACCTGCCACCTGCGCAAGGCTGGGGTAACCGGAAAATTCTTCAAAGCGCCGCTCAGGGCCGCCGATATTGCCGGCGCCAATGACCAAGACCTTGTCGGCGCCGAGGTGGATGGCCGGCGAAATCGGCGCATTCTCACGTAATGAACCATCGCCAAAGTACTCGCAGCGTTCATTGCAATAAAGCGGCACGGCAGGAAAAATCAGCGGAATCGCGGAGGACGCGAGCAAATGATCGACGCCGATCTGCTGCTGTATCGAGATCCGCTGAACGCGCGTCCAGCTCGGTATGTCGGACGCCGCCTGGTAGTAAGTGACGTGATGCCCGCTCGTATAGGACGACGCCGAGATCGCCAACGCCGTCAGGTGGCCGCCCTCCAATGCCGCATCCAGCCGGCGCAGGTCCAGCATCTTGTGCAGCAAGCCGACCAGCGGTGAATTGTCGAGCAGGGAATTGGGCGGTTGCGCGCGCCATTGCCGCAATAACCAGCCAAAGGACAACAGGGTCAGCCAGCGCGCACCGGAGCGAAGGACGCCAAAGGAGTCGGCGCGGTAGACTTGCTCGACCTCGAGCTGACGCCAGACAGCCAGCAAGTCGGTGACCGCGACCTCGAAATCATCGGCCTTGGACGCATAGGCGGTCGCATTGATCGCACCGGCCGACGTACCGCAGACGATATCAAAGGGATTCTTCGCCGACGGCCAGCCGACTTCCGATAACAGCGAAAAAATCGCCTGCAATACGCCCACCTGGTAAGCGGCGCGAGCGCCGCCACCAGTCAGGAACAAGGCGATCTTGTCGGGCCGGGACATGCGAGCAGATTACCAGTGGGCAAGGCTCTCGGACAATCGGATGATGGACTATTGCCCGTTTGCCACAGGATGCGACGCGCCGTTGTGTCGGGCAGCGCAACCCTCGGTACTGACAGCCGCCATCGTGAGCCGGCTGTGCTGGCCATGAAAAAGCCGGCAGACGCTTACGCGTTCTGCCGGCTCGATGCCATCCGTCAGGATGCCTGACGCTTACTTCGGCTGCATGCGGATCGCACCGTCGAGACGAATCGTCTCGCCGTTCATCATCGTGTTCTCGAAAATGGTCTTGGCCAGGTGCGCATACTCGACCGGCTTGCCGAGGCGCGGAGGGAACGGCACCATCTTGCCGAGTGCGTCTTGCACCTCCTGCGGCATGCCCAGCAACATTGGTGTCTCGAAGATGCCCGGAGCAATCGTCATCACGCGTATGCCATTGCGCGACAGGTCGCGTGCCATCGGCAGCGTCAGGCCGACCACAGCAGCCTTCGATGCACCGTAGGCGGCCTGACCGATCTGGCCGTCATACGCTGCGACCGAGGCGGTATTGATGATCACGCCGCGCTCGCCGGCAGCATTGGCTTCGTTTGCGCACATCGCTTCGGCTGCCAGGCGCGACATATTGAAGGTGCCCACCAGGTTGATATTGACGACGCGCTGGAACACGTCCAACGGATGCGCGCCATCCTTGCCGACGGTCTTGACAGCGGGAGCAACGCCCGCGCA
>CAZCDW010000114.1:0-7975 GCA_964497485.1 uncultured Bifidobacterium sp. | reverse complement strand
TTGAAAACCGGTTGGTCGTGCCTGGCGTTCATGCGGCTGCGCTCCCCTTGATTTGTGATTGTTTTGCACGAGTGTAGAGCATTTTGACTCGGGGGCTGACCAGTGGCCTGCATTTGCGCTTCGCCAAAATGTGACTGATCAGTCTTCATTGACTGCCAACACGCCAAGCCCTACACTGCGCGCGTCTTGGTGCTCATCCGTCGGTCCCGACGGATAGTTAAACGGGAAACACGACGCCTATCAGCCCAACAGGCCAGGCCAACGTGTGCTGCCCCCGCAACGGTAAGCAAGCGCGTGACTACCAGTCATGCATTCGCCTCGATAGCCACTGTGTCTTCGGACATGGGAAGGCCAGGCGGACAGACTTGCCAGCCCGGATACCGGCCAGACAGGTGGGAGCGACGAACGGGTGGTTCGTCTGTACTCTGATCTGAATGATCTCTGCGCAGTCTCTGTATTGTCGCTCCTGTATTTGTCCTGCCTGCGGGGAAGCTGGCGGGACGTATTCATCTTGTATTTTTTTATGTCATCTCGTCGCAAGTTTGCTGGCGGTGCGCCTGTATTGGCTGCACTCCCGGCCCTCGTTCTGGCTGCGTTTTCGCATGCCCAGACTCAAAATGATTCCTCGACGCTGGCTTCGTCCGTCACCGACAAACCTCTGCCGCAGGTAGTCGTGACAGGCACGCGATACGAAGAGGAAGTCCAGGTCATTCCTGCGCACGTCATTACCATCAGCCGAGATCAAATAGCCACATCGAATGTATCGACGGTCAATGAAGCCATCATGCGCTTTGGTGGTATCGCATCGCGCGTCAGCCTCAGCGGTGGCAATGAGCTCACTGCAGATCCCATGGGATTCGGCGATGCAGCAGGAGCGAATTTCATGGTGCTGGTCGATGGTGTTCCGATGCGCGAAGGTGATGCATCGGAAGTGCGCCTGTCCGGTATTCCGATCGAAAGCGTCGAGCGTGTCGAGATCCAGAAAGGATCGGCGGCCGTTCTCTATGGCGGTGGCTCGACCGCAGGCGTCGTCAACATCATTACCCGCGCAAGCGCGCCGGGCAGCGGCAGCGGCACGACAGCGAGTGCCTATATGGGGGTGGGGTCTTTCTCGACCTATGAGGCGCGCGCCAATGCGCGCTATACCGAGGCCAAGATGGACTTGACGCTTTCGGCGGCCAATCGCAGGTCCGACGGCTTTCGTATTCATTCAGGCAGCGAAAGCCGTGATGTCTACCTGGCCGCGAAATTTGCGACTGATTCAGTGCGATTCGGTGTCAACCTGCGTTCGGAAACCATTGATGCGAGGACTGCAGGGCCCATCTCGGTCGCTCAATTCCAGGCCAACCGACATGCCGCACAGGCCGACTCGGTGACTTTCGATACGCGCTCCAATACCGCGTCCAACCGTTTGTCCGCTTTTGCCGAGACAGAGGCCGCAGGCGTGGTATGGCGTCTCGATGCCAGTACCCGTACCCGCGATTTCGATTTCATCGCCGTGTACTTTGGCGCACCCACGACCTCGATTTACGATGGCACGGATCATCACGTCGGTATTTCGGGCATACGCAGCGACAAAGTGGCAATGGGCGAGAACCGGCTCGTGTTTGGTGTCGAGCGAAGCGACTGGCGCCAGAAGCGCTCCTATCCCGGATCGACACTGGGTGACTACAGCCTGAAATTCAACGGTATTGCCTATTACATCAAGGATGACTTCGACATCCCGTCAATCGCGACCCGATTCACCGCCGGCTACCGCTATGAAAACAGCGAGCGCTCGCAGCTGTCGCTGCCGGCGCCTGGCCAGTTGATCGCAGCAGATTATGCTCAATCGGCCTGGGAATTCGGCGCCAGCCATGCACTGACGCAGAATGACTCGATCTATGCGCGGGAGTCGACCAGCTATCGGTTCGCCAACATCGACGAGTTCACGACATCGTACAGCGGCGCCAATCTGGTCAGCCTCTTGCCCCAGACATCGCGCGACCATGAGCTCGGCTGGAAGCATCGCTTCGATGACCGCGGTCGAATCGATCTTCGCGTCTATCAGAGCGACCTCGACAACGAGATCATCTATGACGTCGTCAACTACAACAACATCAATCTCGACGCGACGCGCCGCCGGGGCCTGGATATCGATGCAGGATACCAGCTGTCGTCCCGAATCTTTGCGGGCGGATCGCTGGCATTCCGCGATGCTCGCTTCACCGCTGGCGCCAACTCAGGGAAAGTCGTGCCGCTGAGCGCGCGCGAAATAGCAACCTTGCGTGGCGAGTATGCATTCGACAAGGCCAGCAAGCTGGGTGTGTTGTCACAGTGGGTATCCGGCCAGTTCATCGCAGGTGATTTCGGCAACCAGATCCGGATGCCGTCTTATGGCATCACTGATGTGTATTATCAGCGCAAGATCGGCAAGGTAGACTTGTCATTCAAGGTGCAGAACCTGTTCGACAAGTCGTACTACTCCTATGCCACCCTGTCCGGAGGTTCGACCGCCGTTTATCCGGACGCAGGCCGCTCGTTCTGGCTCTCTGCCCGGGTTGGCTTTTAAGCCGTATTGAAAGGGGTGTTGCATGAATAATCAACGATATCCGAGCCTTGTCCTGACAGGCGTAACGGTATCGGTGGTTGTTCTGATGGCTGCTGCTTTTTGCGGCAGCAGCAGCTGCGGTATCTCCGCAGATTGGCAGACCATGCTCGCCTTGCGCGCGCCGAGGGCGGTCTCGGGATTCGCGGTGGGTGGCTTGCTGGCGTTGGCGGGCGCTCTGATGCAACTGCTGTTGCGTAATCCGCTGGCCGATCCGTATGTCATGGGGGTTTCCGGCGGCTCCGCTGCCGGTCCCCTGTTGTTCGGCATCGTACTGCCCGGCTCTGTGCCCGGTCTTCAGGGTGGCGCACTGGCAGGCGCGCTGCTGGCGACACTGGTTCTGGTGGTGCTGGCACGCAGGAGCCTATCTGCGGCATCCGTACTGAATCCGAGTTCCGGCATCTCATTGATATTGAACGGCGTGATGGTATCTGCAGGATTTGGCGCCCTGGTCAGCTTGTTGCTCACGGTGGCTGATGACACATCCCTGCGCGGCGCCTTGTTCTGGCTGATGGGTGATCTTGATACCGACAGCTACAACGGCGCGGCATGGGTCGTGCTGGTGATGGCGCTGGTATGGTCCATGCGCCAGTCAGGCGCGCTGAATGTGCTGGCACATGGCGTGACCACGGCTCAAATGCTGGGCATACCCACCGCGCGTCTGCGACTTTCCTTGTTGTTGGTAGCGTCGTTGGCGACAGCAGCTGCCGTTGCAGTCGCTGGTGCGATAGGAGTTGTGGGCTTGGTGGTGCCGCATGCGTTACGCCTGGTGATCGGCAATGACCAGCGATTATTGCTGCCCGCCTCCGTGTTATTCGGTGGCGCGGCACTGGTGTTGGCAGACGTGGGCGCACGTACCGTGCTCGCACCCGTCCAGCTTCCGGTCGGCGTGGCGACGGCGATGGTCGGTGTCCCGGTCTTTCTGTATCTGCTGAACCGGAGCCGCGCATGAGCCTGTTGCAGACAAGCGGGCTCGCCGTCAGGGCAGGAAAGCGCAAGCTGATTGATGGCCTAGACTGGTCGGTAAATCGCGGTGAATTCTGGTGCGTATTAGGCCGCAACGGCGCCGGCAAGAGCAGTCTGCTCGGTGTATTGGCGGGACTGGCGGCACCCGCTGCCGGTGGTGTGATCATCGATGGCCAGCCTGTCGCAGCTATCGATGCCTTGTCCCTCGCACGCAAGCGCGGTCTGATGACGCAGGAAGTGGTCGACAGTTTTTCCTGCCCGGTATTCGATGCCGTGGCCATCGGTCGTACGCCATTACGCATCGGCCGGACCTGGGACGACGAGGAAGATGCCAGGAAAGTGAATGATGCACTCGCGTGCGTCGGTATGCTCGAGCGTGCCGAGGATGATGTGCGGCGGCTCTCAGGCGGCGAGCGGCAGCGTGTGGCACTGGCCGCATTGCTCGCTCAGGAGGTACCCTTGATGCTGCTCGATGAGCCCACCTCGCATCAGGATGTTGCGCACCAATTGGCCGTCATGCGCTTGCTGCGTGATCTGGCGCAGGACCGGGCAGTGATCGCTACCTGCCATGACATCAACCTTGCAGCCCGGTTTGCGACCCATGCCTTGCTGATCGGCGAAGGCTTCCACAGCGCGGGCAGGGTTGGTGACGTGCTCGTGCCGGAAGCCTTGCAACGTGCCTTCGGATGTGAGTTCTCGCGACAAGGTGAAACCTTCATCCCTGCCTGACCCCGGCAGCGTTTGCACGCAATTTTTTGAAAATCAGCCCTTGGGCCACAGAATCATCTGCGTGCAGCGGAACAGCGCAATCGTCTTGCCGCCGGCCGTCACTGTCGCATCCCAAACCTGAGTCGTACGACCAAGATGCACCGGATGCGCCGTGGCTTCGACCCGGCCTTCGCGTGCAGTGCCGAGGTGGTTGCTCTTGAGCTCGATGGTCGTAAAGCTTTGCGCACCTTCCGGCAAGTGCAGCATGCAGCCGTAGCCGCACAGCGTGTCGGCCAGCATGATGATGGATGCCGCATGCAGATAGCCATTCGGCGCGAGGTGATGCGGCTGAATGTCGATCGCGCCGCTCAGCTGCTTGTCCTCAACGGACACCAGCTGGAAGCCAGCCATGTCGGGCAGGGTGCCTTTCTGGTGCTGCATCAGCTTCTTCAACATGTCTTCGGTCATGGCTTTTCCTTTTTCTGCGTGGGTTCGGGGTCTCGTACGGCCGCTGCGTCGGCCAGTTTCGTGCGCGCTTCATCAATCTGCCGGCACAAGGTCTCGGTAGCGTCAAGCATGCGTGGGCCGGCGCGATTCATCACGGCGCCATCAATGCGGTACAGGTTTCCCAGCCGGACAGCTGGCAGCTGTGCCAATGCGCGCCAGCGGTCCCAGGTCTCGTTGCGCTCGTCACTGGCAACGATCACTTCAGGTCGGGCCGCGACAACGGACTCGCGGCTGATGGTGGGCGCCAGTTGTGACAGCGTACCGAAAACATTCACCGCACCGCACAGGTGCAGCGCATCGGACACGATGTGTTTATCGTTGAGGGTCATCAGCGGGGACGGCCAGATCTGATAAAAAACACGCACTGATGCCTTGTCGGCATATCGCTTGCGCAGCGCCTGCTGGCGCTGGCGGAAATCGCGCGCGGCGATCCGGCCTTGTTCGCTACCGGTCAGTGTTCCCAGATTTTCCAGGGTTCGGGCAACATCATCCAGCCGACGCGGTTCACTGTCATAGACCATCAAGCCCAGCTTGCGCAGGCGTGCGACCTGGCGCGCATTGTTCCCGCTCTGCCAGGCGATGATCAGGTCAGGCTTAAGCGCGACGATGCGCTCTACGTCGAGCTGCATGCTGCTGCCGATGGACGGCAGTTTCTTTGCCTGCGGCGGATAGTCGCTGAACTCGGAAACACCGACCAGCTTGCCACCCGCACCTGCGGCGAACAGCAACTCGGTGGCATGGGGCGCAAGGCTGACGATGCGTTGCGCTGCTTGGGTTAAGGTAAGAAGGTGACCGCTGTCATCGGTCACGCTGACGACGGCTTGCGCCGGCGATCCCATAAGCGCGGCGAAAGACAAGCTGCACACTAGCCGACTTATCGGTGATGCATGCAGCCCTGAGCACCGCATCAGATCTCCAGGTTGTCGATCAGCCGTGTGGTGCCAAGCTTTGCCGCCGCCAACACGACCAGCGGTTCGTTCTGCGCGAGGTCGCCGGCGGTCGGCGGTTGCAGGTCGATACGCTTGCGGATGGCAATGTAATCAGGCTTCCAGCCTCGGTCGGCGAGGCGCTGCATCGCATCCTTTTGCAGCAGCGATACATCGAGATTGCCGCCACGGACAGCGTCGGCGACAGCATTGAGTTCGCGGTACAGCGTGGGCGCCTCGGCGCGCTCGGCATCGGACAGATAGCCATTGCGGGATGACAGCGCCAGCCCGTCATCGGCGCGGAAAGTTTCGGCGGCGATGATGTCGGTCGGCAGCGCGAACTGGCGTGCCATCTGTCGCAGGATCATCAGCTGCTGGTAATCCTTCTTGCCGAACACGGCCACGCGCGGCTGCACGCAGGAGAACAGCTTCAGCACCACGGTGGTCACGCCATTGAAAAACCCGGGACGGAATTCGCCTTCGAGGATGTCGCCGATCACGGGGGGCGGCTGCACGCGGAATTCCTGCGGCTCGGGGTACAGATCCTTTTCGGTCGGCGCGAACAGCACATACACGCCTTCCTTTTCCAGCTTCTCGACGTCCGCTGCGAAAGTGCGCGGGTATTTGTCGAAGTCTTCGTTCGGGCCGAACTGCAGACGGTTGACGAAGATCGACGCCACCACCGGGTCGCCATGTTTACGGGCCAGCCGCATCAGCGACAGATGGCCTTCATGCAGGTTGCCCATGGTCGGCACGAAGGCCGTGCGTAACTGGCCGCGCAACTGGTCGCGCAGCTCCGCAATGGAGGAAATGATCTTCATCGGGGTCTCAGTCGTTGAGTTGCCGTTCGCGGCGCCGTTGCCGGTCTGGCGTTTGGAGGTGTGTCAGTTGGGCGAGTAGGCCAGACGCACATAGATCGGCGCGAAGGCTTCGGCCTGCGTGATCTCGATCAGCCTTTCCTTGGCCAGTTCCAGCATCGCGATGAAATTCACCACGACCACCGGCACGCCGCGCGACGGGTCGAACAAGTCCTGGAACTCGATGAAGCGGGCCGATTGCAGCCGGCGCAGGATATCGGTCATGTGCGCGCGCACGGACAGCTCTTCGCGCGAGATGGTGTGCTTGGCCGTCAGCTTGGCACGGCGCAGGATGTCGCTCCAGGCAGTCTGCAGGTCGACCACGTTCACGTCCGGGAAGCGCGTCACGACCTGCTGGTCCACATACACCTGGGTACGGATGAAGTCGCGGCCCACCTGCGGCAGCGTGTCCAGGTTCATCGCGGCAATCTTGATCTGCTCGTATTCGAGCAGGCGGCGTACCAGTTCGGCACGCGGGTCAACGGCTTCTTCGCCCGTATCGCTCTTCTTGGTCGGCAGCAGCATGCGTGACTTGATCTCGATCAGCATCGCCGCCATCAACAGGTAGTCGGCGGCCAGCTCGAGGTTGCGCTGGCGGATCTGTTCGACATACTCGAGGTACTGGTGCGTGACCGCAGCCATCGGAATGTCGAGGATGTTGAAATTCTGCTTGCGGATCAGGTACAGCAGCAAATCCAGCGGACCTTCAAACGCCAGAAACACCTGCAAGGCATCGGGCGGGATGTACAGATCGTGCGGCATCTTGAAAAGCGGCTCGCCGTACAGCTTCGCAAAGGCGACGCCATCGACGACGTCGGGCGTGGCATCAAGCACGGCAGTATCGGTGCTGCCGTTGTTATCGATGCTATCGCCGTTGTCAGGCGCGATGCCCTTGTCAGTGCTGGTTTCCACGATGGCTATTCAGGTAAGGAGCCGCTCAGTGCGACTGGTACACATAGGCCTGCTGCTTGACGCGCGACTCCTGCACACGGCGCATCTCGTCGAGGTCCAGCTTGTCCTTGTCCCACAGGCGGGCACGGCCCTGCTGCTGGTCCGCTTCAATCTGCGGCTTTTGCTGCTTCAGGTCGTCGATGAAGCGGGTAAAGTCGGACACATAGCCGCTTTTCAGCTTGAAAATGCTCATCTCAGTCGCGCACTCAGGGTTGGTCGGAAAGAAGGGCGTATTTTACCCGGTCGTCCGGCTGCTTCAGTGAATCCATCAGCGGATCCGCATGCCCGGCTTCGCGCCCGGCCACGGTTCGAGGATATAGATGCCCGGATCGGCCTTCTCGTCCGCGGCGGACGCCGCCAGCACCATGCCCTCCGACACCCCGAATTTCATCTTGCGCGGTGCCAGGTTGGCAAGCAGCACGGTCAGCTTGTCCTTCAGGTGTTGGGGCTTGTGGGGGGTGTGGATGGCGGAG
>CAZCDW010000113.1:0-8005 GCA_964497485.1 uncultured Bifidobacterium sp. | reverse complement strand
TGCTGGAAGATCTGGTCGCTGCCGCGTTCAATGACGCCGTGCGCAAGGCCGAGGCGACCTCGTCGGAGAAAATGGCATCGCTGACCGCCGGCCTGCCGCTGCCGCCGGGCTTCAAATTGCCGTTCTGATTGCGCAGGCGAACACCCCTCGCTACCAGCCGCTGTCCACGACCCCATTGCCGATACTGAGCAGCACGTCAACGTGAAAACACCATCCAGCCTCGACTTCCTGACCGAGGCATTGCGCCGTCTGCCGGGCGTGGGCCCGAAGTCCGCGCAGCGCATGGCCTACCACCTGATGCAGCATGACCGCGAAGGTGCGGCGCTGATGGCGCGCGCACTGGCGCAGGCGGTCGATTGTATCCATCACTGCGCACGCTGCAATACCTTCACCGAGCACGAGGTCTGTGAAACCTGTAGCGATACCGCGCGTGATGCGACGCTGCTGTGCGTGGTGGAGACGCCCGCCGACCAGTTGATGATCGAGCAGACCCTGACCTACAAGGGCTTGTACTTCGTACTGATGGGGCGGCTGTCGCCGCTCGATGGCGTGGGCCCGAAAGATCTGCACCTGGAAAAACTGATCGAGCGTGCAACCGATGGCATCGTCGCCGAGGTGGTGCTGGCCACCAATTTCACGAATGAAGGCGAAGCGACCGCGCATTACATCAGCGAGACGCTGAAGGCGCGCGGACTGAAAGTGAGCCGGCTCGCGCGCGGCGTACCGGTCGGCGGCGAGCTCGAATACGTCGACGCCGGCACCATCGCGCGCGCAATGCTGGACCGTCGCTCGACCTGATCCATGGAAGATTCCCGCAAAGCCGCCGGCCCTCTGGCCGGCATCAAGGTCCTCGAACTGGGCACGCTGATCGCAGGGCCTTTCTGCACCCGCCTGCTCGCCGAGTTTGGCGCCGAAGTCATCAAGGTCGAAGCGCCCGACGGCGGCGACCCGATACGCCAGTGGCGCGTGCTCAAGGATGGCAATTCGCTCTGGTGGAGCGTGCAGAGCCGTAACAAGAAAAGCATCACGCTGAACATGAAGGATGAGCGCGCGCAGGCGATCGCGCGCAAGCTCGCGCTCGATGCCGACATCGTCGTCGAGAACTACCGTCCCGGCGTGCTCGAGAAATGGAATATCGGCTATGAGCAGCTGAAGGCAATCAACCCCGCGCTGATCATGGTGCGCCTGTCAGGCTATGGCCAGACCGGGCCGATGCGCGATGCGCCGGGCTTTGGTGCCATTGGCGAATCGATGGGTGGCATACGCTATGTGTCCGGTCATGCGGACCGGCCGCCGGTACGCATCGGCATCTCGATCGGCGATTCGATCGCAGCCTTGCACGGCGCCTTGGGTGCGCTGATGGCGCTGCGCCATCGCGATGTGACCGGCGGCCGCTGGAACGGCAAGACGGGCAGCGATTGTGTGGCAGGGCAGGGACAGATGGTGGATGTCGCGCTGTACGAGGCGGTATTCAACCTGATGGAATCGATGGTGCCCGAGTACGACCATGCAGGTGTGGTGCGCGAGCGCACCGGCGGCGCCCTGCCGGGCATCGTGCCGTCCAATACCTATACCACCGCCGATGGCGAGAACATCGTCATCGCCGGCAATGGCGATGCGATCTTCAAGCGCCTGATGACGGCCATCGGTCGCGACGACCTCGCCAATGCTCCCGGCGTCGCGCACAACGCCGGCCGCGTGCAGCGGGTGGACGAGATCGACGGCGCGATCCAGAGCTGGTGCAGCGGACGCGACATCGACAGCGCGCTCGACGTGCTGAAGGCGGCGGACGTGCCGGTTTCCAAGATCTACTCGGTGAAGGACATGCTGCAGGACCCACAGTTCCTCGCAAGGAAGATGTTCGAGCAGCATGCGTTCCGCGACGGGTCGCCAGTCAAGCTGCCAGCAGTCACGCCCAAGCTGTCCGAGACGCCGGGCGGCACCCGTTGGCTGGGGCCGGAACTGGGCGAGCATACCGATCAAGTACTGCTCGATCTGGGATATGGCTCGGAACAGATTGCCGCGCTTCGCGCCGCCAAGGTGTTGTAAGACTCCCTCGCTTTGTATTCATGCTGCGCTAGTCTTTGGCGTTTCCCGAACCCTCCCTCTGTCGGCTTTACCAAGCTGTAAGTGCAGCGTTTTCAGCGCGGCTGAATCAGGGGGAGCAGATCGATGGGTTCGATTGGAAAAAATGACGGCGCTTCTCGCCAAGATCCGCCGGCAAGGCTGGAACTAGGCCCGGCGCCGTGGGAGATCAACGAGGAGAAGGCGAAAGTATCGGTCGGACTCGGTACGCGACTCCTCAATTTCATTGCTTCGATACGCCACGGAATCGCGAATGCGATGGCATCGGCACGCGATGCGATCGTATCTTTTTTCAGGGGGAGAGATGCGACCGTCGATCCGCTGATGCACATCCATCAAAAGGTCGAACACTCGCAGGAATCAAATGCCATAGCGCCGTCGCCAGTGGATTTTGTGAAGCACCGCCCAACTATTTATTCTTTTTCAGGAAATTCGCCTGCTGAAGTCGAGCCAGTATCAGCGCAGACACGCTCGCCAATATCAACGTCGGAGCCGCTTCAGGAATCTCGCGCGCAGGGTATGTTGGGAGCCATTCCCGTAAAAAGTCCAGATGCCGTGCAAGAGGCCAAAATCGATCCGCCCGGCAAACAAAAATTCGATGCTTTTCGCGTTGCCTTCAAAGAGGAAAAAAACGTGGACGCCTTTGTCTCCGATTTGGAGTGCGTTGACTACGCGCGAAGTGTGACCAAGATATCCAATGCCATGGTGTTGAATGGCAACCAACCTTCCGATGAATTGAATGAGATGACGCAAGCTGCGCAGGACTTGGTCAATGCCCATGCAGACCAAAAAATACGTGCAAGGCAGGAAGAGGAACGCGCGTTACGTGATGCCGAAAAGCTCCGCAAGGCCGAGGAACTTGCCAGCAAGGTGCCGGGTCAGCAAGATTTTGAGGCCTTCGTTGAAGCGTATGCATCTCACCAAAAAGATAATCTCAAGTTCGAGATTTACCCGGGCAGCAAGTACCTTGGCGACGACTGTTTTGCCTACGCCAAGGGCCTGCCGGGTCCGTTGTCAGCCAAGCAGAAGGCGGCGCTTGGTTACCTTGAAACCTGGCGCCATGATCCCGACCGTGCGAGACAACGTGTACAAGGCTCGGAAACATTTGTCGACTTGACCGAGCCGGAGCCAGTTGCACAGGCAAGCGCTCCATCGCAGCCATCAGTGCCGCCAGAGGCTCCGCCGTCAGTGCCCGTTCCGCGCTGGAAGATCATTCTGAAGAAGATTCCTTCGCTGTCCGAGAGGGCGAGAGGTCAAATCGGGGCTTTGTTCGGGATGAGGCATGATGAAATCGAAAAGGCATTCGCAGGTTTGCTGAAGCTTGCATCGACTGACGCGATTGGTCCGGATCAATCGAACCTGGGTTCCGCACTTCCGAAGAGCGTGGAGGCGGTGTTCAATTACAGCGCCGAAGCAAGTCGCCAATCGGAAAAAGATCTCGAATCAATTGAAATGGCGAATAACCTGATCGAAAAAATCAAAGGGCAGAAAGTATCAATCGATGACCCGGCGGCGAAGGATTTTATCGATCAACTGGATGCTGTGAAGACGCAGGTCTCCAGGGCACTTGAGAAAAAAATACAGGCGTTGCGCCCGAAAAAACAAAGCACGTCGAGCCAACCCAAGATTCGCATGCCTTCGGTGCTCGATCTGAGTGATCAACAGGCGACTGCCGGCAGCGAACTCTTTGAAAAATTTGTCGATGCCTACAAGCGGCTCAGCAACAGCCCGACCTACAACCTCCCCGACTCTTCACCGTACTTCAAGGCGGAATGCCTCGCGTATGCCGATGACTTTGTCAACCAGGTAGGGCGAATGCCTTTGGGCGTTGATGTCGACGAAAGACGTCTGGCGGCATCCGTTTACCTGAGATCCGAGGCGAGAAGGCGCGGTATCGCAGCGTTATGACCAAGAATCAGACAAGCGTCGCGACCAGTTCCTCCAGCTTTACCGCATCCGCGCAGAACAGCCGTATACCCTCGGCCAGCTTCTCGGTCGCCATCGCATCTTCATTCAGCGCCAACCTGAATGACTTTTCGTCGTAACTGACGCGCTCGAGCGCTGTCGATTGCGCAGCCTCGGGCGACAGTTTGCGTGCCACCGGCACTTCGCTGTCTGCCAGCTTCTGCAAAAGCTCGGGGCTGATGGTCAGCAGGTCGCAGCCGGCCAATTCGAGGATCTCGCCGGTGTTACGGAAGCTGGCGCCCATCACCTCGGTCGGATAGCCGAATTTCTTGTAGTACTGGTAGATGCGCTGCACCGACTGCACGCCCGGATCGTCCGCCCCGATGAAATCCTTGCCGGTCGCCTTCTTGTGCCAGTCGAGGATGCGGCCAACGAAGGGCGAGATCAGCTGCGCACCGGCGTCGGCGGCGGCGATCGCCTGCGGCAGCGAGAACAGCAGTGTCATGTTGCAGCGTATGTCTTCCTTCCGTAGCACTTCGGCCGCGCGCATGCCTTCCCAGGTCGACGCCACCTTGATCAACACGCGCTCGCGCGCGATGCCGGCGGCTTCGTACAGCGCGCTCAGGTGGCGCCCCTTCGCTATCGTGCCTTCGGTGTCGAAGGACAGCCGCGCATCGGTCTCAGTCGACACGCGGCCCGGGATGATGGCGAGGATCTTCAGGCCGAACGCGACCAGCAGGTGATCGATGATCTCGTCCACGCCCTTGCCCTTGTGCTCGGCGACTGTCTGCGCGAGCAGCGGCTGGTACTCGGGCTTCTGCACTGCCTTCAGGATCAGCGAAGGGTTGGTGGTCGCATCATGCGGCTGGAAGACTTCCATCGCATGGAAGTCACCGGTGTCGGCGACGACGGTCGTGTACTGCTTCAGTTGCTCGAGCTGGTTCATGATGGGCCGTGCAGCGAAAGAGGTGGAAAGCCTGCTATTTTACCCACGACCGGGCGCATGGCCTGAGCTTGCCTGCAGGGATGCACGCAGGTGCACAAGCAGGCGCACAAACACGCGGGAGGTGGGGCGCTTTGCTTATTTCAGCGCGGCACGTGCGCGCTCGACCAGCGCGGCGGTCGAGCTGTCGTGAACGGCGACAGAAGACGGATTGTCGAGCTCGGACTGGATTTGCGCAGCCAGCGTCTTGCCCAGCTCCACGCCCCACTGGTCGAAGCTGTTGATGTTCCACAGGATGCCCTGCACGAAGGTCTTGTGCTCATACAGCGCCAGCAGCGCGCCCAGCGACGCAGGTGTCAACTGCTCCATCAGCAGCATATTGCTGGGGCGATTGCCATGGAAGCTGCGATGCAGCGGCAGTTGCTGGCCGGCGGTGCCATTCATCAGCGCTTCGGCCTGTGCGAAGCAGTTCGCGAGCAGCATCTTGTGCTGGTCCAGGTGCGCATGCATGGGCTTCAGGGCGGTGATGAAATCGACCGGGATCAGGTCCGTGCCCTGGTGGATCAACTGGAAATACGCATGCTGCCCATTGGTGCCGACGCTGCCCCAGACCACCGGACAAGTCGGAGTTTGCACTGGCTGGCCGTCGCGCGTGACGTCCTTGCCATTGCTCTCCATTTCCAGCTGGCGCAGGTAGGCTGGGAACAGGTGCAGGTCCTGATGGTAGGGCGCGATCAGCAGCGAAGCCGTGTCGAAAAATTGCCGGTACCAGTAGCCCTGCATCGCCAGCAGCGCCGGCATGTTCGTTTGCAGCGGGGCCGTGCGGAAATGCTCGTCCATCGCATGCGCGCCGGCGAGGAATGCCCGGAAATGTTCCGGGCCTATCGAGAGCATCAGCGACAGCCCGATCGCGGACCAGATCGAATAACGTCCGCCGACCCAGTCCCAGAATGGGAACATGTTGGCAGTATCGATGCCAAAGCGCGCGACTTCATCGGCATGGGTCGACACGGCGACGAAATGCCGCGCCAGATGCTGTTCGCCTGCATGCTGCAGGAACCAGCGCCGCATTGCATGCGCATTGGCCATGGTCTCGCGCGTGGTAAAGGACTTGGACGATACGATGACCAGCGTCGTGCCCGGATCCAGCGCGGGCAGCAGGGCCGCAAGCGCATGACCGTCGACATTCGACAGGAAGTGCATACGTAGGCGCGGCGTCGCATACGGTCGCAGCGCATGGCAAGCCATCACCGGGCCGAGGTCGGAGCCTCCGATGCCGATGTTGACGACGTCTGTGATCGCCCTGCCGTCATGGCCTTTCCATGCGCCGCTGCGCACTTCGTCGCTGAATGCCGCCATGCGATCGAGCACATGATGCACGTCGGCGGCGGCATCCCTGCCATCGAGCATGAAGCGGGTGTCGCGCGGCACGCGCAGCAAGGTATGCAGCACCGGGCGCTGCTCGCTGAGGTTGATCGCCTCGCCATTGAACATCGCATCGCGCAGCGCTTCCACATGCCGCGCACGCGCGAAGTCGGCCAACAAGTCGATGGTCTGCGTATCGAGATGGTTCTTTGAATAATCGAGGCACAGCCCGGCCGCCTCCAGCGTGAAGCGCGATGCACGCTGCGAATCCTGCGCGAACAGCTCACGCAACTGCCAGTGCCGCGCCAGTGCCGCATGGCGTTCCAGCGCGGCATAGGCCGGCATGGCGGTCAGGGGCGGGGCGATGGAAGGCATCGGGGCAGGGCTGCGGCCAGTGGTTATCGTTCTCAAGGGCGAGATGATACCTGCCCGCGCGGGATCGACCCCGATTTCCGGCAAGGCAGGCACTTTTTCCGGGTAGGCGCTGACAGCAATGATTGCTTGTAAGCAATTAATGAAATGGGAGATGAACCATGATTCATCGCAAGTAAGCGGTTTTCACACAAGTTCATGTTTGCTCCAAGAGCAGCGCTATTGGCGTGTTTGTCTTACTTTAGGTAAAGCCCAAGGATTTGGTCGATTAACAACTATATTGTTCGAAAACGCTTGGCATAAAAGTTAGCAATTAAATAAAATTAATCGGCGATCAAAACAAAATTCCATTCATCGCACATGCCACTTCCGCCCCCGGCCCGGGCATCGAGACAGAGGAGCCAGCATGCAAGCGTTTGCCAGCACCGTCAGGGATTTGTATGCATTGGCGGAATACGCGTCGCCCGACCAGTTCCTGACCCGCGCCATTGACCTGATGCAGGGGTGGATACGATTCGATGGGGCGATCTTCGGCACGGGCGAAGCGGGCGATCCCGGCATTCACGAAATGATTGGTACCTATCTGGCGCAGCCGGCAGCCCTGGCATCCCGGGCCCGAAACGGACGACAGGGTGCGGCGGGTCCCTCCTCCGGCGCAGACATCGCTGCCGCCGGCATCATGCTGCCAAGCGGTGTCGATGACATCAACCTCAAGCCTGCACCGGCTGCCGAAGCCGATGACGCGGTGGCCCATGGTTTTCGGAATGCGCCACTGTCACCGACGCGCGGCGGTATCCGTGTGTTGTATCGCAAGAGCCATAACGGCAAGCGGCTGCGCGAGCGCGACACCAGCAGCTTTCGACCGCTGACCGAGGAACTCGGCATGTGCCACCTGATGCTGCACGGTGACGATCCCGAGCGTGTGCGGCCGGCGCGCTGGATCGTTCTCTATCGCCAGCATGACGTACGCTTTGCCGAGTCCGATGCAGCTGCGCTGCATGGGCTGTGGATCCACCTGTCGCGTGCGCTGGCGATCAACCGTACTCGCGCCGCCGAGCGTCTGCCGGGTGCAAGCGCTCATCGCGAGCAAGCCGGCGCGACGGGACTGATCAATGATGAAGGACAGGTCGAGATCGCCGACCAGCGTTTCTTCGACTTGCTCGAGCGCGAATGGCCGGAACTGGCGCCCGAATTCATTCCGCATGACGCGATGGAATTACTGAACCAGGACCAGCCTTATCGCGGCACGCAGGTGGAGATCACACTCATGCGCCAGGCCGGCTGCAATCTGTGCCGCATCCGTCCGGTCGATGCGATGGAAGTGCTGACGCCGCG
>CAZCDW010000112.1:806-8029 GCA_964497485.1 uncultured Bifidobacterium sp. | reverse complement strand
TTGCCGACGCCGGAACCGGCGAACAGGCCCATGCGCTGGCCGCGTCCAACAGTCAGCAGCGCATTAATCGCGCGCACGCCGACATCGAGCGTGGTATCGATCGGCGCGCGCGCCAGCGGATTGATGGCGCGCGCGTTCAGCGATGCCGACGCGCTCGCGCGCAAGGGCCCGAGGCTGTCGAGCGGGCGTCCGGCGCCATCGACCACGCGGCCCAGCAGTTCGGGGCCGACCGGCAGGTGCCGGCTTCGGTCGGCGCTGCGCCGGCGCGGGTGGTTCACGCTGCCGGCGCGCGGCAGCAGTTCGGCCACTTCCAGCGGCATCACGCGCGCGCCGGGCAGCACGCCTTCGGTCTCGCCCTGCGGCATCAGGAACAATCGTTCGTCCTTGAAGCCGACCACTTCGGCCTCGACCTCGGCCCCGCTCTCCAGCATCACGCGGCAGGCGCTGCCGATGGGCAGCTTGAGCCCGGCCGCTTCCATCACCAGACCCGACACGCGCGTGACGCGGCCGGCCACCTGCATCGGGTCGGCGATGTCGAGCAGGCGGCTGCAGTCACGCAGCCAGGCTTGCCAGCGCTCAGCGTTGAGGGTGGAAGTGGCGGCATTCATTCGTCCAGCCATGTGTTCGTCTCGCCGAGCGCGGCGACCAGTCGCTGCCATCGGGTGCCGACTTCGGCGTCGATGGTATTGCTGCCGGTCTCGATGCGGCAGCCACCGCGCTGTATGCCGGCGTCTGCATGCAGCCGCCAGCCGCCGGCGGCAAGGCCGGGGCCCATCGCTGACTGCACCAGCGCCGCATCATCGGGATGCAGCTGCAACAGCAGTGGCGCCTGCACGATGGGCAGGTAGCGCAACGCATCCTCGACCACCGGCAGCACCATCTGCGGCCGCACCGGCAGCGCAGATTTCAGCATGGCCTTGGCCAGGTCGAGCGCCAGCTTCATCACATCCTGCGCGACCAGCTCATTGGCGTGCGCCAGTTCCTGCGTGAATCCCGACAACAGCGCCTGCCACTGCTCGCGTTCGGCCACGGCATCGAGCCGTCCCTGTTCGAGTCCCAGCGCATGGCCGGCCGCATAGCCTTCGGCGTGGCCGTCCGCGCGGCCTTCCTCGCGCGCCTGCGCGCGGCTGCTCGCGATCTGTTCAGACAGCTGCTTCTGCAGCATCAGCCGCGCGGCTTTTTCGGCGGCGGCGCGCGCGACAGCGGTGGGGCGGTTGTCCCCGAACGACGCCATCTCGTAACGCTGCCACGGTGTCTGCTGCGACAGCGGTATGTCGGTATCGGCGACCAGCGTGTGCAGGTGGTCGGTGATGTGGTCAGGCGCCGGGTCGGCGACAAGATCAGATACGGGGTGAGGCAAGGCGTCAGATACAGCGTCAGATGCAGCATTAGACATAAGGATCCTCCCCCTTCGCGCCCAGCTGTATCGTGCCCTCGTCGGACAGGCGGCGCACGATGGACAGGATCTCTTTCTGCTGCGCCTCGACCTCGGACAGGCGCACCGGGCCCTTGGCCTCGAGGTCTTCCTTCAGCATGTCGCCGGCACGCTGCGACATGTTCCGGAAAATCTTGTCGCGCAATTCCTGGCCCGCGCCCTTGAGCGCAATGATCAGCGCCTCCGACGGCACCTCGCGCAGAATGGTCTGTATGCCGCGGTCATCGATGTCGATGATGTTGTCGAAGACGAACATTTCATCCATGATTTTCTGCGCCATGTCGGCATCGAAGGTCTTCAGGTTGCCCATCACCGAGGCTTCATGCTCGCCACCGAAGAAGTTCATGATCTCGGCCGCAGTGCGCACGCCGCCCATCTGCTTCTTCTTCAGCACCTCGTTACCGGTCAACAGCTTGGTCAGCACATCGTTCAGTTCGCGCAGCGCGGCCGGCTGCACGCCGTCCAGCGTGGCGATGCGCAGCATCACGTCATTGCGCAGCCGCTCGGTGAAATAGCCCAGCACTTCGCAGGCGTGATAACGCTCCAGATGCACGAGGATGGTGGCGATGATCTGCGGGTGTTCATTACGGATCAGCTCCGACACCGACTGGCCGTCCATCCATTTGAGGCTCTCGATGCCGGAGGCCTCGCGCGCACCCAGTATCCGGTTCAGCAGGCTGCTGGCCTTGTCGTCGCCGAGCGCCTTGGTCAACACACTGCGGATATAGTCGTCGGAATCAACGCCGATCGAGGTGTTCTGCTCGGTCTCGCGCCGAAACTCGGCCAGTACCGCCTCGAGCTCGTCGGTCTGCACCGCCTTCATCGTGGACAGGGGCGCGCCCAGCTGCGGCACCTCGCGCGGGGGGAGGAAGTTCATCACCTCGGCCGCCTCGTCCTCGCCGAGCGCCAGCATCAGCACGGCAGCCTTTTGTACGCCACTCTCGATCATCATTCGGCCCCGACCCAGTTCTTCACTACATTGGCCACCATGCGCGGATCATCGCGGGCGATCTGCCGCGCATTGTCCAGGTCGCTGACGCGCGCACCAGCTGTCGTGCCGTCAGGCAGCGCCGGTGGCTCGCCCGCGTCGGGCTCGGTCATCGCGACCACTTTTGCCGGTGCCGGTGTGCGCATGCGTGCCAGCAGCGGCTTGAGTTGCGTGAAATACAGCCATGCAATCACGCCGGCCATCAGCAGGTAGCGCGCGGCATCCTTGGCCAGCGCAATGTTCTCCGGCTGCTTCCACAACGGCAGCTCGTCGACCGCGGGTGGCGTCGCCTGAACGAAGGCGCTGTTGACGACATTGAGCGTATCGCCGCGGTCCTTGTTGTAGCCCATCGCTTCCTTCACCAGGTCGGTGATGGAGGCTTTTTCTTCTTCGGTCAGTGCGCGGAATTTGGTCTTGCCATCCTTGCCGGTTTCCTGCTTGTGGTTGACCACCACCGCCACCGACAGCCGCTTGATGCCGCCCATCGGCTGCTGCGTGATTTTCAGCGTCTTGTCGACCTCATAGTTGATGGTACTGTCCTTGCTGCGGTTGCCCGGCGGCGCATTGGCGGGTGCCGGTGCATTCGCGCCTTGCGGCTTGGTGACCGGCGCGGTCGCTGGCTGTGGCGGCTGGTTCGACAACGCGCCCGGCACGCCCGATGCGGTGGCGCTGCCCGTGCTCTGCGACTCCGACTGGTGCTGGCTGCGAATAGCGGTGCTTTCCGGCGCCTGGTTTGGCCGGTAGGACTCGGCCGCCTGCTCGCTGGTCGAGAAGTCCACCTCGGCGCTCACTTCGGCGCGCACATTGGCCTCGCCGACAATGGGCGTGATGATGGACTCGATGCGACGCGCAATCGCCTGCTGCAGGTCGTCCACATACTTCAGCTGGGTCGGGTCGAGCTGGTTCGTGCCCTTGGGCTTACTGGTGTCGGACAGCAGGTTGCCGGACTGATCGACCACGGTCACGTTCGCAACAGGCAGCTCCGGCACGCTGGACGCGACCAGGTGCACGATGGCGCTGACCTGCTGCGGCTCCAGCGTGCGGCCCGCGTGCAGGTTCAGCAGCACCGACGCGGTGGGCTTTTGCTGCTCGCGCAGGAACACCGTGGCCTTCGGCATCGCCAGGTGCACGCGCGTGGCCTGCACATTAGCCAGCGACTGTATGGTGCGCGCAAGCTCGCCTTCCAGCGCGCGCTGGAAGTTCACCTGTTCAAGGAACTGCGAGATGCCGAGCTTCTGGTTTTCCATCAGCTCGAAACCGACGCCGCCACCCTTGGGCAAGCCCTGCGACGCCAGCTTCAGCCGCACCTCATGCACCTGCGGCGCCGGCACCATGATTGCGCCGCCGCCATCGGTGACCTGATAGGGCACGTTCATCTGCTGCAGCGCGGCCACGATGGCGCCGCCGTCGCGGTCGGAATAGTTTGCGAACAGCACCCGATACTCGGGCTTCTGCCCCCAGAACCAGACGCCGGCCATCAGCGCGACGATCGCGGCAGCGCCACCCATCATCAACAGCAAACGTGCATTAGCGGACTGCATCAGCGCGGGCAGGCTAAATGTAGCGGGGGAATCAGTCGTTACCGCCATGGAGGGGCTCCGGAATCAAGTCGGGGTCATGCAAGACGCTGCCCGACAGGGCATCGGGCTCGGTGCCGATTGTCCGGATTGCGCGCGAACGCCATGCGCCGAACAACCATGACTTGCCATGCCTGCTCAGTCATTGGCACGTAGGGAGGCGCGCCTAAGGTATGCCCGACGGAGGTATGCCCATGAAACTCGGACCCATCGATTCCAGCCGCATCGAAGTCATGGCGGCCAGACTGCAGGCGGCAGCAGCGAAGACTGCACCGACTGTGAACAGCTTTTCTGCCGCGATGGCGACGACAGCTGCGGGTGGTGCAGCGGGATTGTCGGGACTATCGGCGACCAGCCTTGTCGGCGGCGCGACACCATTGGCGAATGAATCGACGAAAGTCAGCTTCTCGGATGCATTGAAGAAGATACTGGACTCGGTGAACAGCCAGCAGTTGAAGGCGGACGACTTATCCCAGAGATTTGCGCTTGGCGATGACAGCGTGAATCTGTCGGACGTGATGATAGAGAGACAGAAGGCCAGCTTGTCCCTGCAGGCGACGGTGCAGGTCAGGAACAAGCTGGTGAGTGCTTATCATGAAATCATGAATATGCAGGTGTGAGTAAATTTGGAATTTCGTAATTATAAAAATTGGAGATTGTCCGCAAGCTGGTCAAGGGTCAGGTTGTGTCCTATGAGTGTCAGCAATGAAAGCGGGTTGTCCCCTGTCGTGCTCAACAAATAGGTATCTGTTTCTTCTGCTACTTGTTGTAGTTGGAGTTGATTAGAATCGCTAATACCAAAGTTTGATAACTGGATCATGTCACCTCCGAACACTGGAGCGCGGAAGTCGAAATCATGTATGACAGATGACATTACTAGTATTCCTGTATTTTCCAAACGATACATATCACAGCCGGGGCCACCCCATAGATCGTTTTTTGGCGTCGAGAGATCAAGTCTGAAAACATCATTTCCATCATCGCCATAAACATCATTAGCGATGACCTGATTGGTAAAATTAATCATGTCATCACCACCGCTACCCCGAATTAGTGAATTTGATACCCTATCAAGAACAAAGTTTTCATTCCCATTATGACCGTAAAGGTATCCCTGATCGATTGATATTAGAAGCAGTTGAATGTTTGCTGAAATACTTCGAGCAATAGCTTCTGCAGGAGGGGAGTGGAGCATAAATACTGATGAAAAAGAGCCATTAAATTCATTGGTATCTGCAGTGCCGATAAGATTTATAGCAATGGTTTTTTCAAACGTCTTGTCACCAAAATCCACCTTGATCGTATAGCTCTGCGTCACCGTTTCGCCATCGTGCAGGTAATTCAGGAAACGGTCGTTGACTTCATATTGCCAGTCGACTACGCCTGAGTTCAGTGTCGCAGTAAATTCACCCAGATAAGGCAGATTCCCGGCATCCTCCGCCCAAGTGACTGAAGTCGATCCCGTTGCCGCAAACGTGTCCGATGTCGTATGCATGCCCGTATTGTGCAAGGCTCCATCATCTGTTGTGTATTCGGTGATACTGGCATTGATTGGTGATGTGTCGAAGACAAATTCATCGCTGCCATGCGTGATGAATTCGAGTGTTTTCGTCGTTCCATCGAAAGTGGTTAGGCTAAATAGATTTGTGTAGGTTTGATCTGCGTTCAGGTATTGCACATCGCTATTGGCAATGATGTATGTGTACGCGTAGAGATGGCCCGGGCCATTGGGGTTGGGCATGGCGGGTTCTACCTTCAGTGTTCCGAGACCGTTTTGAAAAGTCCCAGTGCTGAGGAGATAATCCTGGCCCGGATTGTGATCCGTCACGAGGATCGTTCCCCTCGCCATCAGATAGCCCTCCGAAGGCACCGGATTATTGTAGGCATCAAGGTCTTCGTACAAGTCATTCGCACCATTGACTGTGATCTGCGCGTCGTAAGAAAATCCGGTGACGTTGAGTGTGAACTCGGTTTTGACGGTCGCTCCGCCATTAGTGAAGACCGAGAATTGGCCGCCGTTCTCTACGACAATATTCTGAAAATTCCAGCCGCTATCATGGAATGTCAGGCTATTACTGCTATTTCCCCAGAGACGCATCGCATCGTTGTCGGATACGCGGATTACGTCGGCAGCGCTAAGTAAGACCTGATGACCGCCGTATCCCCATAACTGCATCTGTTCGATATTGCTGACGACCTTGTTATTGGTCAGGTCAAGCACTTGGTGGTCACCCAAAAAACGAAGCGTGTCGTAGCCGGTACCGCCGTCGATCTTCCAGTCGAACTGGTCATAGACCAGAATGTCATTGCCAGCACCTCCCAACAGCGCATCGCTGCCGGCGCCGCCATTGAGGGTGTCGTCGCCGGCCTTGCCGATCAGGATATCTTTCCCGTCGCCGCCGCTGAGGTCAAGGTCGCTACTGCTGGTGCCGATGATTGCTGTCGTGCTCATACTCGTCTCCTCGATATGGACGGCCTTTGGATTAGAGCCATCTCGCATGAGTTTGGGTCGGTGATGACGGTCAAGTCGTTCCGGAAGTCGCTGTATTGGGGCTGCACTAGCGCATTCTTTCAACGCTGGTTGTTTTTCAACGAGTTGCTTTCCAACTGATACGGCCAGGCCAGCAATTCGGCGATGGCGCGGTAGAGGGAGGGGGTATTTCGTGGTCGAGGTCGGCCTATATCAGCAGCGGCTGCGGTTCGGTCGACGGGTGCACGAAAGTCGCTTGAATCAGCCGCACGCAGAAGATCGCGTGCGGCTTGCGTTCAGCCTGCCGAGAGGTGGAGGTGACGCGGATGAAGGCAAATGGCGTGATGTGCAGTCCGCCTTGCTAGACCAGTATCAGGTTGCCATGGTTAATGAGCGTATTCAGATCCAAGGCAGTGTTTCCGACCAGAGTGATGATGTCTGCTTCGGAATAATTCGGGTCATTACCATCGCGGTCGACGGAGACAATCGTATCGCCTCCGCTAATTCGTAATTGCACAAAGTCCGATACAGCGGAGATGCCGGGACTATAGCCGATCAACAGGTCGGACAAGTCGAGGATGTCGCCTCCCACAGCCAGTGTCTCAGATGAAAAATCTGTGATGCTGTCGAGACCCGGGCCATCCGCAGCCTTGAATACAAAGGTATCGCTGCCGCCCGAGCCAGTCAGGATATCGTTGCCGCTGCCGCCGATCAGGATGTCGTTGTCCACGCCGCCTGTTATTACGTCATCGC
>CAZCDW010000112.1:0-796 GCA_964497485.1 uncultured Bifidobacterium sp. | reverse complement strand
GCGAGGCCAGCAAGCCCGGGACTGGGCCGGAATCAGGTCGTCGCCGGGGCCTCCTGTGATGACATCGTCCCCACCTGCGCCATCCAGCGCTACTGAGCCGACTCCGGTCCAAACCAAGGTGTTGGCGTAGTCATTTCCGCGCAAGGGCATCGCAACCGGATTGCCGTCGGCGTCGTATCGCTGTTGATAAATGCCATAGTAGCTGCCATCTTGGTCGTTTGATGTCCAGCTTACCACCCAGCCACCATTAGCCAGCGCTGTGACCGCCGAATTAGTTTGGAAATTATCGACAGTGGTGTTGACCCTGACTTCAGCACCAATTGCTATGCCGTCTTTATTGAAGCGCTGTTGGTAAATGCCCCAGTAGCTGCCGTCCTGGTCAAGCGAGCTCCAACTCGTCACCCAGCCACCATCGGTCAGTGCTGTGATCGCTTGGTCAATTTGATCATTCACGATGGTGGTATTGACCCGAACTTCGCTGCCGATCGGATTGCCGCTGGCGTCGAAGAGCTGTTGGTAAATGTCCCGGTCGCCGCCATTCTGGTCATACGAGATCCAACTCGTCACCCAGCCACCACCAATGGTCAGCGCCGTGATCGCCGGGTTATATTGGTCACCCGCCGTGGTGGTATTGACCACGATTTCGCTACCGATCGCGCTGCCGCTGGCGTCGAAGCGCTGTTGGTAAATGTCCCAGTAGCTGCCATCCTGGTCATACGAGATCCAACTCGTCACCCAGCCACCACCGGTCAGTGCCGTGATCGCCGAGTTATATTGGTGATCCTCTGTGGTGGTA
>CAZCDW010000111.1:0-8069 GCA_964497485.1 uncultured Bifidobacterium sp. | reverse complement strand
GGCAGCGGGCGCAGAAACCGCGGGCGCAGAGTGCGACTCTCGGGGGGCCCACCAGTAATACGAAGGGTTAGATGAGAAATCATCTAACCCTTTTTTCTTTGTGCGTCCATCGAAGCTGCTATCAGCTTGCTATACTCCGGAGCGGTTTTAATCCCAATGATTCGGGTGTTTGTCCCGATGCAGTCATGATGAAAAAAATCCTGGCGGCTCTTCTGTTCGCCGCCACCACCACGACCACCATCACCGCTCATGCCGAGTGGGTAAAAATCGAATCATCGTCGCAGGATCCTGTGCTGTACATGGACAAGGCAGCGGCCGAAAAGTCCGGCGCAACGACAGTCAAGCTCTGGCATGTTGCCGATTACTCGGTGATGCAGGAGCACGAAGGCAAACCCTACCGGTCGATCAAGGCGAACTACGAATACGATTGCGGGCAGGGACGGTTCCGTGAACTGATCCTGATCATGCACAAGGAGGCGATGGGGAATGGCCAGACCGTGTACTGGACTCACGGCATGTGGTCATTGACGCATGACCCGTCAACCTGGCTGCAGCCGCAAGCGGGCAGCAACGAGGCAGCGCTGGTAGTCGCCGCTTGCTCGAAATAAGCTCAAGTCGAGCGCCGACGGCGCTTCAGTGCCTCGGTGCTTCAGTGTTTCACTGCTTGAGTACTCAAGCGCGTCAACGCGCCAGTGCGAGCCGCCGATAAAGCGCGGCGATCATGTCCGATGGCGTCAGCATGCCAACCAGTTTGCCGTCAGCGTCTGTCACCGGAACATGATGCCGGCCATGGCCGGCGACCTCACGCACCAGCGTGGCCATCGGCGTATCCGCTTGCACGGACCAGACGCTGGTGTCCATCGCATCGGCCACTGGGTGCCGCAGCCATTCGTTCCAATCGCTGGCCGAACCGGTGCGGCGCTCCCCCGACTCCCTGAAAAAGTCCGACAAGCTGATCAGGCCCGCAAGTCTGTGATTGGCATCGACCACCGGCAGTGCCTTGATGCCGTGCGCCTGCATGGTCTGCCATGCATCGGCCAGCGGCGCGCTTGCGGTCGTGGTCAGCACGTCGCGCGACATGGCATCCGCGCAGTTCAGGCCGACATGGCGGCTGAAGGCATGATCGATCGCCAGGTCATACAGCGCCAGCAACTGGTCTTCCCGCACGTCGACGAAGCCATCGAGCTGCCGAATGGCGCTGTCGATGTCGTCGCGGCTCAGGTCGCCGCGTTGCAGCGGCGTCTGGTCCTGCCTGCCGTGCGGATTGGTCGCCACCGGCGGCGGGCGCCACGGATAGCGACGGCCCGGGATCAGGTTGTTGATGATCGCGGCAGTCAGCAGCAGCAGACCGACATTGGCGCCTACCAGCGCGATGGTGTGCGTGCTCGATGTGGTGAAGGTTTTCTGGTCCAGCACCATCAGCAGCGCCAGTGCGCCGCCCGGTGGATGCACGCAATTGAGCCTCGCCATCAGCCACAGGGTACCGGCCACCGCGATGGCACCGGCCATCCACGGCGAACCGAACACGGCCGCGCTGGCGAGTCCTGCGCAGCACGCGACCAGATAACCGCCGGCGACCGGCCAGGGCTGGGCGACCGGGCTGGTCGCCATGCCGAACAGGATGATGGCGGTGGCGCCCATGGGCGCCAGCAGCCAGTAGCGGTGCGCGGGCAGGCCTTCCAGCAGCCACATGCAGATGCCTATGCCGACCAGTGCGCCGAGCGCGGCATGGCGCCGTTCGGCCGCCGACAGTGTCGGTGTGTCGGCCAGCAGCAGTCCTCGCAGGCGCTGCGCCAGTGTTGCTTGGTTCGATTGAATCTGTGACTCCCGGTGCGAGCTCGCCGCAACCCTCGACATTGAGGGCGCGTATCCATGCCGTGCGCCTTTGCACGGTGGGGGCAGGCGGAATTAAAGCATGGAAGTGCAGGGATTCAATAATCGATCCATCCCCGGCCGGGACGGGTAAGGCCGTTTCCTTTTGCAATCAAATACTTGGCGCGTGATTGCAGGGTAAGCGAGTGCTATACTGCTGCGCTAAACCTAGTCAAGCGAATGTCCGAACTCAATACACCCAACACCGTGCCCGCCGCACCCGAAGTGCCCGCACAAGCTGCCACTGACGCACCGCTCCCCCGATTCGAGGATTTCGGTCTGGCGCCGCCCATCCTGCAGGCGCTGGCCGATCAGGGCTACACGACCCCGACGCCGATTCAGGCGCAAGCGATTCCAGTCGTGCTCAAGGGCCGCGACGTGATGGGCGCTGCGCAAACCGGCACCGGCAAGACCGCCGGTTTCTCGCTGCCCATCATCCAGCAACTGCTGCCGCAAGCGAACACCAGCGCATCGCCCGCGCGCCATCCGGTGCGCGCGCTGATCCTGACACCCACCCGCGAGCTGGCCGATCAGGTGGCTGACAATGTGAAGGCCTACTCACGCCACACGCCTCTGCGCTCCACCGTGGTCTTCGGCGGCATGGACATGGCGCCGCAGACGGCTGCGCTGCGCGCCGGCGTCGAGATCCTGATCGCGACCCCGGGCCGCCTGCTGGATCATGTGCAGCAGAAGGTGCTGAACCTGTCGCAGACCGAGATCTTCGTCATGGACGAAGCGGACCGCATGCTGGACATGGGCTTCCTGCCCGACCTGCAGCGCATCATCAACCTGCTGCCCAAGCAGCGCCAGAACCTGATGTTCTCGGCCACCTTCTCGCCCGAGATCAAGAAACTTGCCGGCAGCTTCCTGAAAGATCCGGTGCTGGTCGAAGTCGCGCGCAGCAATGCGACAGCCGAGCGCGTGACGCAGGAAGTGTTCAAGGTCGAGGAAGAAGCCAAGCGCGATGCGGTGGTGCACCTGCTGCGCGAGCGCGAGATCCGGCAAGTGATCGTGTTCTCGAACACCAAGATCGGCGCGTCGCGCCTCGCACGCGAGCTTGAGCGCGGCGGCATCAAGGCTTCGGCCATCCACGGCGACAAGACCCAGAACGAGCGCATGGCGGCGCTGGAAGCTTTCAAGAACGGCGGCATCGACGTGCTGGTCGCGACTGACGTCGCGGCGCGCGGCCTCGACATTGCCGAACTGCCTTGCGTGATCAATTACGACCTGCCGTACAACGCCGAAGATTATGTGCACCGTATCGGCCGTACCGGCCGCGCCGGCGCATCGGGCGAAGCGATCTCGCTGTATTCGGACAAGGATGCGCGCAACCTGGCCGATATCGAAAAACTGATCAAGCAGAAGCTGACGCCAAAGGCCATCGAAGGTTTTGCACCGCGCAGTGCGCGTGGCGCTGATCGCGGCGAGCGCGATCGCAGTTCGGAGCGCAGCGCTGATCGTCCTTATGATCGTGGCGCGCGCAGCGGTCGCGATGACGAGCGTCGTGGCGACCGTCCGTCGCGCAGCGGTCCGCCGCCGCGCAAGGAAAAGGTCGACCCCTGGTTCTTCAAGCCCTATGAGCCATCGGCGCCTGCACCCGAAGCGGCGCCCCAGCCGTCCGAGTCACGCCCGGGCAAGCCGCAGCCGCGCCGGGCTGCGCTACTGGGTGGTGGCTCGAAAAGCTGAACCCCGCCCTGATTCCTGACCGGATCAGCTTGAACAAAGTGAACGGCGCCTCTCGGGGCGCCGTTGTTCATTGCTGGTGGCACGCGAATCAGCGCTCACCGAAGCGCGCCTTCCAGAGCGGTAGCGCGGCATGCCAGAAATCGTCGACCGTTGAGATCGCATCATCGAGCGTCAAGCCCAGCCGGCTCGCGGCCAAACATAATTCATTGACCGGATGCGCGAGATCGAGCGCCGTCGCACCGGTCTGCTTCGACAGCTTTTCGCCGTCGGCATTGGCCACGACCGGCACATGCAGGTAGCGTGGCGTGGGTAATTGCAGCAGCCGCTGCAAGTAGATCTGTCGCGCGGTCGATTCCAGCAAGTCTGCGCCGCGCACGACATCGCTCACCTGCTGTTCGGCATCATCAACGACCACCGCCAATTGGTAAGCCCAGAAACCATCTGCGCGCCGCAGCACGAAGTCGCCGACGGTACTGGCCAGCTCTTCATGAAGCGTTCCCTGCCAGCGATCATCAAAGCTGATGAGCCCGGCGGGATCGCCGGCCGCCGGCACCCTCAGTCGCCAAGCGCGTGCAGGCTTGCCCGGGGCAAGCCCAGTGCGGCAGGTGCCCGGGTAGATGGCAGCACCATCGGATGCCAGCGCGACCCGTGAATCGGCGATCTCCTTGCGCGTGCAGCCGCACGCAAACACATGGGGTGAGAGTCGCTCGAAGGCAGTTTGGTAAAGCACCTTGCGCCGGCTCTGCCAGACGACTTCGCCATCAGGCTGCATGCCGAAGGCGGCCAGCGTGGCGATGATGTCCTCAGCCGCACCGGGCACGGTGCGTGCCTCGTCGATATCTTCGATGCGCAGCAGCCAGCGCCCATGGTGTGCTTTCGCATCCAGATAACTGGCCACTGCAGCGACCAACGATCCCGCATGCAGCGGACCGGTAGGCGAGGGGGCGAAGCGACCGACGTAGTTCATGGGTCAGCATTGTATCGGCGTCCGGGTGCGGCCCTGCAGCCTTGCGACGCTCAGTCGAGCAACAGCTCGGCCTGAGGTGGCTCAGTATGGTCTGACGTTTCCGATGGCTTGGATAGCGCCGACGCGCGCACACCGAGCAAGCGCAGTCGCTGCTCGAGCGGCACCCGGCGCAGGCACTCGCCGGCTGCGCGCCGTATCGCTGCAGCGTCGGCGGTCGCGACGGCCAGTGTCACATCGCGCGTGACGGTCTTGAAATCCTCATAGCGCAGCTTGATGCCTACCGTGCGGGCGACATAGCCCTTGCGCTGAAGATCGCCGGCGACGCGCTCGCACAGGTGCGTGAATATGCCGGACAAGCGGTCCCGATCACGCTTGGCGTGCAGGTCATGTTCGAAGGTCGTCTCACGGCTAATGGATTTCGGTTCCGACGAGGTCACCACCGGTCGCTCATCCAGACCACGTGCGGCACGGTACAACCAGTCGCCATAGCTGCGGCCGAACTGCGATTGCAATTCCACCAGTGACCGCTGCGCGAGGTCGCCGATGGTCGTGATGCCGATGCCAGCCAGCTTTTCACCCGCCTTCGGTCCTATGCCATTGATCTTGCGCACGCCCATGGGCCAGATGCGGGATTCGAGGTCGGCCATCGTCAATAGCGTGATGCCGTCCGGCTTGTCGAGTTCCGAGCAAATCTTTGCGAGCAGCTTGTTGGGTGCGATGCCGATCGAGCACGACAGCCCGGTCGCAGACTTCACCGCGTCCTTGATCCGCTGCGCAAGCGGCTGCGATGCTTCGGCATGCTGGCTGAGGTCGATGTAAATTTCGTCGATGCCACGGTCTTCGATGTCTGGCGCAATGTCGGCAACCGCTTGCTTGAAGAGCCGCGAGTAGTGGCGGTAGGCGTCGAAGTCAGCAGGCAGTAGCACCGCATCGGGCGCCAGCTTCGCGGCCTTCATCATGCCCATCGCCGAGAACACACCGAGCTTGCGCGCTTCATAGGTGGAGGTGGTGACCACACCGCGGCCGACATAGTCGCGCAGCAGCGCGAAGCGTCGGGTGCCATCGGCATTCAGCCCAGGCTGATGCGCCGAGCGGCCGCCGATCACGACCGGCTGGCCTTTGAGTTCAGGGTAACGCAGCAGTTCGACGGACGCATAGAACGCATCCATGTCGAGGTGCGCAATGCGGCGCTCAGTGGCGGACATGCGGTGCGCGCGTGCCGGAGACGATCAGCCCGCGATCACACCGCGATCAGGCAGCGGCCGCCACATCCCCGGCCTTCGCGCAATGCGGGCAAGACTTGCCTTCGACATACAGCGGCGACAATTGCTCGCGCGGCGTGACCACGGCGCGGCAAGCGAAGCACTGGCGGGTCTCCGTCTCTTCGAGCTGCGGGTTCAGCGCGGTCCGATGGTCGAAGACGAAGCAATCGCCCTGGTAGTGCGCGCCGCCGACTTCCTCGAAGTACTTCAGGATGCCGCCCTCGAGCTGGTACACATGCTCGAAGCCGATATTCTGCATGTAGATGCCAGCCTTCTCGCAACGAATGCCGCCGGTGCAGAAGGTGACGACGGTCTTGTCGTTCAGTTCGTCGCGGTGCTTTTCGATCACTTCCGGGAATTCGCTGAACTTGCGGATGCGGTAGTCGATGGTGCGCTCGAAGGTGCCGACATCGACTTCGAAGTCATTGCGCGTGTCCACCATCACCACCGGCCTGCCTTCATCATCATGGCCCTGGTCCAGCCAGCGTTTGAGGTCAGCCGGGCTGACCGACGGTGCGCGGCCCAGCTCGGGCTTGATCAGCGGATTTTTCATCGTGATGATCTCGCGCTTCAGGCGCACCAGCATGCGGTTGAACGGCTGCTTGTCGGAGAAACTTTCTTTCGCGACGATGTCGGCAAAGCGCGGGTCTTCATGTAGCCAGTCCATGTACGCATCGATGGCCTCGCGTGAGCCGGCCAGGAACATATTGATGCCCTCCGGCGACAGCAGGATCGTGCCCTTCAGCCCCAGGTCCTGACATTTCTGCAGAAAACGCGGACGCTGCTCGGCGGTGTCGTCGAACGTAATAAATTTGTAAGCGGAGATGTTGACGACAGGAGCGGTGGGCTGGGTGGACTGCATGGTCATGACGAGCGAATTACCTTGGACAAGCGCCATTATAAAGCTCGCCGCAGTGCACAAGCCGCAGCATCCCGGTCAGGTAAGAGGCCTGCCTTGCGACCTCGCGGCGACTGGCTGCGCAAGCCTGCAACAGACGGCCAGCGACGGGTTCCTGCCGGTTAAAATAGCGGGATGACCGCGCCGCAATTCATTCATCTCCGCCTGCATTCCGAATATTCCATCGCCGACGGACTGGTGCGGATCGACGACCTCGTCAAAGCGGCAGCTGCGGACAAGCAACCGGCGTTGGCCGTGACCGACCTCGCCAACCTGTTCGGCATGGTCAAGTTCTACAAGGCTGCGCGCGGCAAGGGCGTGCAGCCCATCGTAGGCTGCGATGTCTGGATCACCAATGAAGATGACCGCGACAAGCCGTCGCGGCTGCTGTTGCTGGTCAAGAACCATGACGGCTACCTGCAATTGTGCGAACTGCTGGCGCGGGCATGGCTGTCCAACCAGCACCGCGGCCGTGCCGAGATCCGCATCGACTGGCTCGAAGCATTGCAACCGGGTGGCCTGATTGCACTGTCAGGCTTCGCGCTCGGCGATATCGGTGCTGCGCTGGAAAATGGCAACGACGCATTGGCTGAAAAATGCGCGCGCCGCTGGGCAAAGATCTTCCCCGGCCATTTCTATGTCGAGGTACAGCGCAACGGTAATCCCAAGCTCGAGAACCTGTTGCGGCAGTCGACGCAGCTGGCAGCGAAACTCGGGCTGCCGGTGGTCGCGACCCATCCGGTGCAATTCCTGAGCAAGGAAGAATTCACCGCGCATGAAGCGCGAGTCTGTATCGCCGATGGCGAGATCCTCGCCAATGGCCGTCGCGTGAAGCGCTTCACGCCCGAGCAGTATTTCAAGACCCAGGCCGAGATGGCCGAGCTGTTCGCCGACATCCCGGCGGCGCTGCAGAACAGTGTATTGATTGCGCAGCGCTGCAACCTGAAGCTTACGCTCGGCAAGCCACAGCTGCCCGACTTTCCTACGCCGGACGGCATGTCGATCGGCGACTTCCTGGTGCAACAGGCAAAGGAAGGCCTGGAGCAGCGCCTGCTGCACTTGTATCCGGATGCGGACAAGCGCGAAGCCGTGCGCGAGAAATACGAGACCCGGCTGAAATTCGAGACCGACACCATCATCAAGATGGGCTTCCCCGGTTACTTCCTGATCGTGGCCGACTTCATCCAGTGGGCGAAGAACAATGGCGTGCCGGTCGGCCCGGGGCGGGGTTCGGGCGCCGGATCGCTGGTCGCGTATGCGCTGTCGATCACGGACCTTGATCCGCTGGAATACAACCTGCTGTTCGAGCGCTTCCTGAACCCCGAGCGCGTGTCGATGCCCGACTTCGACATCGACTTCTGCCAGGGCAACCG
Organism: uncultured Bifidobacterium sp.; assembly: GCA_964497485.1. Classification (GTDB taxonomy): domain Bacteria; phylum Pseudomonadota; class Gammaproteobacteria; order Burkholderiales; family Burkholderiaceae_D; genus Pernthalerella. Next base: position 11 of record CAZCDW010000111.1, on the reverse strand, counting down.
CGACCGCGTCA
>CAZCDW010000110.1:0-8103 GCA_964497485.1 uncultured Bifidobacterium sp. | reverse complement strand
TTTCAGGATATCGCTGATTTTCGACGCCAAGCCAGCCTTCACCTGCATCTCCTCGGCATCGGGATAGCCCAGGTCTTCATAGACGTTATCGCTGCTGCGGCGGATTTCAGTCATTGGATGCTCCTTCGGTATGAGACAGTACCCGTTTCAATCTGTCTGCCACCCGGTCAAGGTCTTGCTTTGAGGTTGTCATCCCGTGGGGCGACTTCTTCTGGAAGCAATGCAGTACATAGATGCCATTGGCGACCTTGACGGTGTATACCGCCCGAAAGGTATCCCCTCGATAGTCCTCGATGACTTCCAGCACACTGGCACACGCTCACTGGGCGCCCGGAGAAAGGCTATCGCTCAGGCAGAATGGGCGCGCAAGGTCTTCAGCAAATCTGGGAGCGCTATTTTCACGGTATCCCAGACCACATCGAGATCCATGTCGAAATAGCCATGCGCGATTCGGTTGCGCATGCCTCGCATGCTCCGCCATGGAATGTCAGGGTGGGCGACGGCATAGGCTTCATGATGGTCCATGACCTTGGTCGCTGCTTCGCCGATGATGATCAAATCCATGATCACGGCGAGTTGCGTGCGCTTATCGTTGATGAACGCTGCTTTCGACAGGCCTTCGACGAAACCGCAAGCTTCACTAGCTGCTTGCCGCCTATGATCGAGGTAGTCGTTCAGCCGGCTTTCGCTCTAAGGGCTGTGCTTCTTCGATGACCTTGTCACGAATCTTCCTAGGCAGGTCGCCCGGCGTCAGCAAGTCAACATGCACGCCCAGCAGGGATTCCAACTCGACTTGCAGGCCCCCCAGGTCGAAGAGGGTCGTGCCCGGAAGGGGGTCGACCAGCAGGTCCAGATCACTGCCGTCAGCATCAGTGCCGTGCAGGACCGAGCCGAATACTCGTGGGTTGGTCGTACGAAAGCGCCGCGTCACCTCAAGGACGGCGGATCGTTTGGATTCGAGGGCAACGGACGGGCGCATGCCCGGAGTATATCCAAGACCTTGAAACCAGTGCAAAGGACTGTGGCTGTAAAGCCAACATCGCCCGGACTGCGCATCTTCCCGCGAAACGCCGGTGCGACCGGATTTCGATCAGGCACTGAATGCGACGCGCTCGACGAACAGCCCGAGGCCAACCGCAAGCACCACCAGCGACAAACCCTTGACGACGCGCGCCTCGAACGGCGTGCTGCGCAGCCATGCCAGTAACGGCACCACGACAAGCACAGCCACCAGCTGCCCCGCCTCGACGCCGAGGTTGAAGTTCAGCAGTGACAGCAGCAGGCTGTCTTTCGGCAGGCCGATCTCTTTCAGCACCGACGAAAACCCGAAGCCGTGTACCAGCCCGAACAGGAAACTGATGGTCCAGCGGCGTGACACCGCAAAACGCGGGACCAGGTTTTCGAAAGCGACATACGCGATCGACAGCGCGATCACGGCCTCGACCAGTGTCGATGGTAGCGTGACGAGGTCGAGCGCCGCAGCGCCCAGCGTCAGGCTGTGCGCGATGGTGAACGCGGTGATGATCTTCAGCAGCTCGATGAGCCTGCCGCCGCACAGGATCAGCGCGAGCAGGAACAGCAGGTGGTCATAGCCGGTGGCGATATGTTCTACACCCAGCAAAAAGAAGCCGGTGGCCGTGGCTGGTGCTTCGGCTGTACTGGTACCGATGCGTATCGTCGCTTCCGGCGCATCCTTGGCGAACGCATGCGACAGGCTGCCACCCGTCCACGTAACGACCGCGATCACATGGTGCGTATCGCCGAGCGCATCGAACAGCCGGTCTTGCAGCACCGCGTCGCGTATGGTCTTCGGGCACGTAAACGTGATGCTCAGTTCCGTGCCGTCATCAGCCGTGCAGGGCTGGCCGTCTGTGGTCAGGCTCAGGTGGGCGCGCAGCAGCGCTGGCAGGGTGGCCGGGTCGACCTTCGAAGCCGGCGTCGGCGTGTAAACGTAGCTGAGGGTGTCACCGCTGATCGTGGCACTGGCGAAACCGGTAGCGTCGCCCGCATGCGCGAACGCACTGATCGGTGCCGCGAAAAACAAGGCCAGCGCGGCCAGCCAGCGCTTCATGCCTTGCCGGCGCCCATGGCCTTCATCGCTTCGATCAGGCCCAGCAGGTTCTTGATGTGGAAGTCTGGCACGGTCACGACATCCGCGCTGCCGACCGGCAGCACATAGCGACTGAAAGTATCCGTTGCCACCGTGCCTATCGCATAGCGCGCGAGTGGTTCGGCCGATTTCGGCCGGTAGACCATCAGGAAGATGTCGGGCCGCGTGACGCCAAACTCGTCCTGCTCGGTCTTCAGCGGCAGGCTGCGTTCTTTCTGCATGCGGCCGAATGCGACCATCGCCTTGTCGATCACTTCGGCGGCCTTCGGGTCCGTCTTGTGCTCATGGCCGGTTTGCGCGGCGTCATGCATGCCGTGGTAGTACCAGCGGCCCTGGTCATCACGCTCGAAGCGGTGCATGGTTCCCTTGACCATCACTTCGACGATGCCGATCTCCTCGATCGCGACCGGCAGCAAGCGGTTATCCACGCGCGCGACCGGCGCATTGATCTCGCTGCTGCGGCGCTGCTCGCCGACATAGATCGCTCCCGCGAGCGCAAGCACCACGGCCCAGACAGCCAGCTGCGTGCCGCGCTTCAACGACGCCTCCACCAGACACCGAAACCGATCGCGGCCATCAGCAGCGGGATCAGGATGATGGACAGCACGAAGGTGGCCTTCATCTGCGTGTTCGTCATGCTGACGTAAGGCAGGTCATAGGTGCGCGGCTCGAGGCCGATCAGGTTCTCGCGCGCGGCGAGGAAGTTGACCGCATTCAGGAACAGCGCGCCGTTGCCGAGGATGTGATAGAACGAGTTGGTCGCGAAATCCGAATCGCCGACGACGACGATGCGCGCTTCCTTGCGCGTGATCTCATGCGCTTTCTCCTCGACTTCCTCGCCGCGAATACGGCGCATCACGGTCTCGGCGGACTCCACCACTTTCGGGTTCACACGCGCGGTCGCCATGATGGTCAGCGGTCCATCCTGCGACTTGCCTGCCACGTATTCGACGTGGGCGCGATCGGTATTGCCGAAGCTCTTCTTCGACGTGTTCACCAGCGGGCGCACCGACACGCCTGGAATCGGGTCTTTCGTGGGCAGCAGTGGACGCGCGCCGGGGAAGAAGGACAGCGGCAGCTTGTGCGTGATCTCGTGGCGATTGTAGTCGGTCACCGCCGGGGTCGACGGGTCCGCCCAGAAATGGCTGGCTTCATCGATCACGATCGTATCCTGCAGCACGATGCCGAATTTTTTCAGCACGCCGTCGAGACCAGTTTTCACGAACGGGTCGATCATGAACAGCGCATTGCCACCGTTGTCGAGGAAGGTATCGATCTGCTTCACCTCGCGGTCCATCAGCGGCGTCTGCGGCCCGGCGACCACCAGTACCGCGCAATGCGCGAGGTCCGAACCGGCATTCATCAGCGATATTTTTTCGACCACGTAGTTCATGGCCTCGAGGCCCGTGCGTGCCTTGGCCATGCCGTGGCGCTCGTGCTGCACGAACTTGGTCTCGATGCCGTGGGAATGGCCGGCTTCGCCTTCCATATGGTCATGCGACTCCAGGCTGAACGGGTCGGGCTCGCCATGGCCGTCGAGGAAGCAGGCGACCTGTTGCTTCGATTGCGTGACGCGCAGGATGCCATTGGCGATATCGGTTTCGGTCGGGCCATTGACGGTCAGCTTGCGGCCTTCGCTTTCATAGAGCGCGGTGCCGGCAAACTCGACGCCGCGCAGCTTGGCCTGCGCCGGGTTCAGCATCGGATCGAAGAACTCGACCGTGATCTTGTCGTTCTGGGAAGCGAACAGCTCATACAGTTCGACCGTCTCGCGCATGCCGCGGTCGTGGAAGAAGGTGATGTGCACCGGCTTGTCGATGGACTTCACCATCGTGATGGTCTGCGGCGACAGCGAGTATTCCTTGTTGGCCGTCATGTCGAGTCGCAGCGGGTACAGCGAGCTGGCCCAGGCCAGCGCGATCAGCAATGCCAGCACGGACAGTGTCGAGGACAGCAGCCCGCGCCGGCCCGGGCTGAACATCAGCCTCAGGTCTTCGCGCAGCGCATACAGTGCCCAACCGGTGACGATGGCACCGGACAGCAACAGCATCATCGCGATGAAGGAAGAATTGACCGACAGCGAGTTGGCGACTGCCGATGCGGCCAGCAGCACAACGCCGCCGATCAGCACCAGGCCGGAACGAAAATTGGTTTCCATGGGCTTGTTCTACGAGTTCAGTTCAGCGGCGCCACTGCAGATAGGTGGTGTTCATCGTCAATGCGACGCCGGCCACCACCAGGAAGTAGACGATGGCTTCGGAGCGCAGCAGGCCGTGGATGAAGTCGGCATAGTGGAGCGAGAACGACAGGTGCGCGAACAGGTCGCGCAGCAGCACCGACGACTGCAAAGTCTGCAGGAAGCCGATGAACCAGAACAGCAGCAGGGTGGGGATGGTGATCAGCGCAGCGACGATCTGGTTCTCGGTCAGCGCCGAGAACAACTGGCCGATCGCGATGCAGGCCATGCCCAGCAGCAGGAAACCGATGTAACCGGCGATGATGTTGGGTGTCTGCGGATTGCCGAACAGGTAGAGCGGCACCAGGTTGATGCACGAGAAAGCCACCATCAGTAGCAGGATGGTGACTGCGCCCAGGTATTTGCCCAGCACGACCTGCCATGTGCGCAGCGGCAGTGTCATCAGCAATTCCATCGTACGTCCGGTGTACTCGCCGGAGAACAGGCGCATGGTCAGCACCGGCACCAGCACCACGAGCAGGATGCCCATGTTCTGGAAGGTCTGGTCCATGGTGCCGACACCGGTCAGGAAGATGTTGTAGGTGAAGAAGTAGCCGGTCCCGAGCAGGAAGACGGCAATCACGAAATAGGCAATCGGCGAGCGGAAGTAGCTCAGGATCTCCTTGTCATACACGGCCTTGACGCCGTTCCACGCGCTCATGCGAGAGCTCCTTCAGTCGAACCCTGATTGCTGGCATCTGCATCGGCAGCGCCGCTGTGGCGCTTGCCAGCTTCGCTGCCGTGACCGATGTAGCGCAGGAAGACGTTTTCCAGCGTCGGCTGCCGGCGTTCGAGCTTGAACAGCTCACCATGCGCAATCAACGTGCGCGCAATGCGTGCCTCGACACCGTCGACTGCGTCGACCTGGCATTCGATGATCTGCAAGCCATCGCGCGCCGGCAGTGGCTTGACGCTGACATCACGCACGCCGTCGGTCTCGGCCAGTGCACGATGCAGCCGGTCCGGATCGCCGGTGGCTTCGGCCAGGACCGAGCTGGTGGCCTCGGCCGCTTGCTGCAGCGAGGCCGGGGTGCCGGTCGCGAGGATGCGGCCGTGGTTGATGATGGCCACGCGCTGGCAGATCAGCGTGACCTCGGGCAGGATGTGCGTCGACAGCAGGACGGCATGCTTCTGGCCGACCGAGCGGATCACTTCGCGGGTTTCCTGAATCTGGCCCGGATCGAGGCCGGCGGTGGGCTCGTCCAGCAGCAGCACTTCCGGATCACCGAGCAGTGCCTGCGCCAGCCCGACACGCTGGCGATAGCCCTTGGACAGCTTGTAGATTTCTTTTTTCGTCACCGCCTCGAGCCGGCATGCATGCAGTACGTAGTCGAGCTGCGATGCTTGCTGCGCGCGCGGAACGCCCTTGGCGCGCGCGACAAACTTCAGATAACCGATCACGTCGAGCACGTCATACAGCGGCGGCTGTTCCGGCAGGTAGCCGATTTTCTGCGCCGCCAGTTCGCGCTCGGTCGCCATGTCATGGCCGGCGACGGTCACGGTGCCATAGGTCGCGGCAGTAAAGCCGGCGATCATGCGCATCGTGGTGGTCTTGCCGGCGCCGTTCGGGCCAAGGAAGCCGACGATTTCGCCGGGCTGAACGTCGAGGGATATGTCGTGCAGGATGGTGCGCGAGCCGTAGCGCTTGGTGACGTGGTCGAGTCTGATCATATTGCGGGTGCCAGCGTTATTGTGGTGTTCCCGGGCAGCGCCTCTGCCGGCTGTGGGCGCCAACAGGAAAGCCCCCGAGGGGGCTTTCCTTGCACGGATCGTGCTGCGTGTCTTGCGTGCTTACTTGTGCCAGCGGTCGCCCATCTTGGCGAACTGGTTTGCATCGTGCGACATCAGGATCTGCGCGCCTTCGAGGTCACGCATCATCTTGATGCGGTTCACCGACTCGCTGTAGGCCTGCACGCTGAAGTTCAGGCCGGCGACGTAGCCGTCCAGGTTCTCCTGCATCCAGACTGCATCCTGCGTGAGGATCACGGTGCCCATCTTCGGCAGCTTGACCTTCATCGACTGGTGGCCGATGGTGTGGCCCGGGGTCGGGAACAGCTTGACGGTGCCGTCGCCGAACAGGTCGTATTCGCCGTCGAGCTCGAGGTAGTTGAAGTCACGTGCGGCAGCGATATCGGCCATCACGAAAGTGCCGTTCGGTGCGCGGCCCTGGAACTTCTCCGGCCACCAGCCCTGGTACAGCTCTTTCTTCTGCACCACGTGGATCGCCTTCGGGAACATGCCCATGTTGCCGGCGTGATCGAGGTGGGTGTGCGAAGTGACCAGCACTTTCACGTCCTCGGTCTTGTAGCCCAGCTTCTTGAGCTGCATGTCGATCACGTCGCTGCGGTTCTGGTTCGGGTGCAGGAAGTCGCACAGGCCGGCAGCCCAGTACTTCTTGCAGTTGTCCAGGCCGTCGGACACGGCGACGTTGTTGCCGGTGTCGAACACGACGAGACCCTTGGGATGCTTCAGGATCCACATCGATACCGGAATGGTGATCTGCTTCGCTTCAGGGAAAGTAGGGATCAGGCCCTGGATGTTGAACGGGCCGAACGTGCCGCTCGTGGCCCAGTAGAGTTCCTGCGATTGTGCAGCCGGCGCCATGCTGATGCACAGTGCAGCCATCAGGGATGCCAACAGACCGGTCTTCTTCATGCGTCTCCTCCGTGTGTGGATGTTCTTTTTGCCTTCCGGCGTCAGCCACTTGCCGGAATTCCAGCGCTTCGGGTGCTACGGTTCTGCGATGCTGATTTGCTGCCAACTTGCCCGCTAATGGGAGAAGCGGGTTGTTGATCTTCATGCATGTTGCATTTCCCTTTTTTTCCTGTCAACACCCGGTTAACATGCCGAAGCAGGTCTGACAGGCGTAGTGCATGCTTCATGTTGCAGTGCGATGTCGCCAGCGGCTCGCAGCTTGCGCGCATGAAAATGCTGTAAGCGACGAAGGCTGGATTGGTGCACTGCGCTTGTCATGTGCTTGTTTCGTATTTTCAAAATTAGCCCTTAAACAAAGCCATCTTGCCGATCGGAACGTCGTCATTCAGACTGCCGGCAGGTGTCAAAAATATAAACACAATAGCCATAACTTCGGCCGTCGTCGGCCTCGCTGCAGGAGAACCTCATGAAGCTGCATACCCTTGCCCGCCTGCTGGCCGGCACCACCGCTGCGCTCGCCATGGCGGGCGCGTTCGCACAGGCCAAACCGGCCGAACTGAAGGTGGGCCTCACCACCTTCCTGACCGGTCCTGCTTCGGTGTTCGGGATCCCGGCCAAGGCCGCAGCCGAACTCTATATAGAGCAGCTCAATGCAGCCGGCGGCATCAACGGCGTGAAGATCGCGCCGACCTTCATCGATGAAGGCGTGGGCGCCGACAAGCTGCTTTCCGAATACCGTCGTGTCGTGCAGGAGAGCGATACCAAGGTGATGCTCGCCGCGATCTCCAGCGGCAACTGCAACATCATCGCGCCGGTCGCTGAAGACCTGAAGGTCCTCAACATCATGTGGGACTGCGGCACCGAGAAGGTCCTGGAAGACCGCCGCTACAAATACGTGGTGCGCACGCAGGCGAATGCCACGACCGAGATGGTCGCCACTGTGCTGTACCTGCTGAAGACCAAGCCCGACATCAAGTCCATCGCGGTGATGAACCAGGACTATGCCTGGGGCCGCGACTCCTGGGAGCTGTTCCGCAACACGCTGCTGGCGCTCAAGTCGGACGTCAAGATCACTGCCGAGCTGTTCCCGAAATTTGGCGCC
>CAZCDW010000109.1:0-8152 GCA_964497485.1 uncultured Bifidobacterium sp. | reverse complement strand
GGTCTGCAGTGGCAGCTGTCTGGTGGTTTTTACGGCCGCTATAAATTCATTGAAGCACAATTGAGGCCTGAGTATGTACAAGCACAGAATTTGCCTTTCCAAAATCCACCGGAAAGGGCTCGTAGTATTGACAATCCAGAACGCATGGGGCAGGATCCGTACAAACGGAATTTTTCTGGACAGAGTTATATCAAAGTACACCTGGGTCCACTCTCTGTGGGTTATAGTTCTGAGAATTTGTCATGGGCGGGTGGGTATTATAACAACATCATCTTGAGTAACAACGCACCGGGTTTTGGGCATTATTCTTTGCAGACCAATCGTCCAATCAAGACCAAATATGGCAGTGTTGAGGGTCATATTATCGCGGGTCAATTAAAACATTCTGGATTCAAATATCCAATAAACCAAGATTGTGGTACTTGGCCACCTCAGGCGGGGGATGTAGTTACGGACCCCAGTGCACCTGTATATCATTCCTATTTTACCGGAATGAATTTCGTATTTCAGCCCAAATGGTTGCCGGGGTTGTTTTTAGGGGCCATGAGGATCTCTCAAGTTTCTGGTGAGCCTCAGAGTGAGCGGGATTATATTACCTGTTCATCATTGACCTCAACCTGCCGGGCGAAGATGGCCTGTCGCTGTCGCGGCGTATCCGGCGTGGCAATCCGCGCGCCGGCATCATCATGGCCACCGGTCGCGTGAACCTTGATGACCGTATTGCCGGATATGAAAGTGGCGCCGACGTCTACCTGTCCAAGCCGGTCGAGATGCAAGAATTGCTGGCAGCGGTGACTGCGGTCAGCCGCCGGGTCGAGATGTGGCAGTCACGTCCCGAGGCCGAGGGGCAGGAAGGTTATGCGGTCGACTCACGTTCACTGACGCTGTCGGGTCCGAAGGGTTCGACCGTGATCTCGGCCAGCGAACTGAAAATGCTGACCGCGTTCTCCACCAGCCAAGGTCAGCAACTCGAGTACTGGCAGCTGATGGAATTGCTCGGCCATTCGCCGGATGACTTCCGCAAGGCCAGCCTCGAAGTGAAGGTCGTCCGTTTGCGCAAGAAGCTGGTGCAGGTCGGCGCCGAGCAGGGCTGCCTGAGGTCGATACGGCTGATTGGTTATCAGCTTTGCATTCCGCTGACCATTAACTAATCAACGCGGCTGATACCAAACCCCAGCCCCCATCCCATGCCGCTGCAACTGGCCCTGATGAACCAGCTTGCGGAAATGCAGCTTCAGCGTGTTTCGGCTGCTGCCGGTCAGTTTGATCGCATCGGCCATGGTCACGCGGCCATGCTCGCGTGCGAGGTCGACGATCGCGGATGACAATTTTGGCAAGGCCGAGAAGATCTGTTTCTCGCGCTCGAGCTTGGAATACAGCCGGCGAACTTGCTCGGCCAGCGACGACAGGAAGAATGCCAGCCAGGGCTCCCAATGCGGATCGCCACTGTCCATGCCAATCAGCGTGCGGTTCAGCGCGCGGATGAAATTGTCTTTGTCATTTTCCAGCACCGCTTCCAGCGAGCCATAGGCGACATGCGAGTAACCAGCCTGCAGCAACAGCAGGCGGGTGAGCAGCCGTGCCATGCGGCCATTGCCATCTTGATAGGGGCGGATCGCCAGGAAGCTGGCAGTGAACACGGCCACCGTCATCAGCGGATGCAGCGTCGGTTCATTGCGCTCGCGGGCCAGCCAGGCCAAGAGTGCCGACATCTGGTCGCCGACATTGGCCGGCGCCGTGGTCTGTAATACCGTCGCCGCCCCAGTCTCGGGGTGGGTAATCATCGGGTTGTTGGCCGACACCTTGTATTTACCAGCGTGCCAGGCATCCTTGGTCGAATGGCTCAGCAGGATGCGGTGGAGTTCGTTCAGGTCGTCTTCGGTCAGGCGCCCGGTAGGCACCAGCGCCAGCACGTGGTTCAGGCCATCGTAATAACCGGCAGCTTGCTGTTCATCCGTATTCAATACATCGGCTTCGGCCTGATGGGCCATCAGCAGTTCTTCTACTTCATAGTCGGCCAGTGGTTCGGCGACCAGGTCATCGGCAGACAGCGACCGCTGCGGCAAAGCCTTGCCGCCGGATTGCGGAAGTCCATGGCCGCTGGCGACCATGTCATTGCCGGTGCGCGCACCTTCGCCGTCCAGCCCGACCTGCCCATCATCATCCGACTCCGGTGCATCCAGTTCAGTCAGGACGGTCGAATGGCTGGCCGGATGCAGGCGGGCCAGCATGCGGCGAACCTCTGTATCCGACAGCACCACATTGCCCAGTCGAACGCCGGAGGCAACGCTTTCCAGCGTCGCGACCTGGCGCAGCGCCAGCATGCGCTCTGGCGCCATATGGCTGGCCGTACGCAATGCGCCCTTGAGCTCATGAATACCCGAGATCAGGGACAGGGTCAGTGGAGAGATAGGAATTTGGGTCGGAATGATCATTTTTCTTGTCGCTATCCAATGGCATCCGATCGGCTTTGCTCATCCCATCCAAAGCGGGTGGGCGGCAGCACAACCAACAGAGCCAGACTAAATCAGTTTTCCTGCATTAAGCCTACATATGCCTACGCTTGTGCTAAAGCAAGCTTTAAGCCAGCAACGGGTTATTGGCAGTGATTGGACATGATTAGAAGATTGGAAATGAAAGCCGGCTGAATGTCGTTAAGAGTTTTTATGTAAAACAACGCTGGATGAGACCGGCAATGGCTATGGATTATCGAAAGGGAAATGAGCGGTACTTATTTGATAATATTATTGGGTATTGCTGGCATCCATTGTCAGAAAGCCGGGGTGAAAGCTGGAAAACGGACAAGTAATTATCGAAATGAAAATTCGATTCCGGAATCGGGCATCGAACGGGTGCTGCCGAAACCCATTCATGAATTGATAATTACGATAATGGCAACCAAATACTCTGATTTTCAAAATGAAAATCCAGCTTTCAAATCCGACAAGCTGAGCGGGTGTCATCCCCATCCATTCTCGAAATATTAATTAAAAAATAGAAAACTGTTTCGAGAGATTATCCAAACGGAAATCAGTCGTTCTCGAAATGACAACCCATGGTTGCCAATAAACAAACTTCAGGTTATCGAAATAGAAAGCTGCCAATCCGGCAACGGGCGGGAATAGGTGGACTGAAATTGGGTGGGATTGAGGCACCCATTCTGCTCCCGGCGGCATAGAACGATCGTTCGATTTCAGTGCTTATTGGGTCTTTCAAAGGCGCGATTTTCTGGCCCGATTTCACCCGAAATTTTCGACCAATCGACATCCAATCTCACCCGATTCGCCTACATAAAACCTGCATAGCCAATTTGAAAATAATTCATTCAAAGCCTGAAAAATGGGCGCCGGGACGGTTCAAAAATTTACCCAATCTCACCCGAAATTTTCGGCGAAACGACATCCAATCTCACCCGATTTACCTACATAAAACCTGCGTTACTAATTTGAAAATATTCCTTTGGGTGGTCAAAAAATGGGTGATCTAACCGGTTTGAAAATTTGCCCAATTACACCCGATTTTTACCGGGTCGGAAGAGGGGGAGGAGGAGGAAAAAAATGGGTCAACCAGGTGGAGCGTAAACCGACCCAAAAACAACCGATCGAAATTTACAAAACCTGCGTAAAACCTACACTCTGTTTACGTCCCCATTTCCCCATCCAATGCCACCCGATCTCTTGAGCGTGGCACCCGATTCAACCCAATACTCAAAATGACATCGACTTTCTAACTTTGAAAGTTTCGATGCCGTAATGATATTTAATTGCCTGAAAGGCAATTGATTGTTCTTTGATTAATTTTGTCCCGTTTTATTGGGCGATTTCGGGTATTTTTCGGCCCGCTTTTGGATGTTTTTGGGTGCGTAAAAACCGCAAAAAACTACGCGCTTTTGTAGGAAAAAGTAGGGAAAAACACCCGGTTTTTACCTAAAATCTGGGCCTAAAATTCCGACTAAAAGCTAGGATTCTCAATGCTTTTCAGGCGATCGGGGTGGCAAAAAACTGCCTCTCCCGAAGGCACCCAATATCACCCGATCCGGGCGAAAAATGGGTCGCCGAAAAAGCCCGAAAAAAGGTCCTCAGCCCTCCGTTCCGGAGCCCAAGCAGCAGGTCGGCCGATGGCCGAAAAAAACGATTTTCCGATGCCTCAGAAACCCCAGCAGTCCCAAAGTTTTTCGAAGCTTTTCCCGCGTGTCGCGGCTGGCCTTGCGCTGCTTTTTTTCGCCGCCGCCAACGCTAACGCCGCACCTCCCGACCCGATCCCGCCCAGCCTTGAAACCGGCACGATGCGCAACAACCTCGAGCGCAATTTGCCGCAGCCCGCGCTGCCCGAGGTGTCGCCGAAACCTGCCAGCGAAGCCGCAAAAACCCCCGCAATGACTGGCGATACCGTGGTCGTGTCGCGCTTCCGATTCATCGGAAACACGCTGCTGTCGGACCGCTTTCTGGCCCGTTCGGTCGAGCTTTACCTCAACCGTTCCATCGATTTCGCCGAGCTGCAAAACGCTGCTGCGATGGCCGCTTTGGCGTATCGCGAGAAGGGCTATGTCGCCACGGTCAGCATCCCGCGCCAGGAAATCGTCGACGGCATCGTGACGCTGAAAGTCGTCGAAGCGAAGTACTCGGGCGCGAGCATCGATGGCAGTTCGACCGGCCGCATCAACTCCGAGCTCATCCTCGCGCGCGTTGAAAAGGCGATGAACATCGAAAAGGCCGTCAACGTGAACGTGCTCGACCGCACGCTGTTGCTGCTCAACGACTTGCCGGGCGCATCGGTGCAGGGCGGTCTGGCCGAGGGCGATGCCGAAGGCGAGACCAAGGTGGTGCTGCAATCGCAGTCGAAACCGGTGATCACCGGTGCCGTCAACACGGACAGCTACGGCGCGCTGACCACCGGTCCCGAGCGCTACATGCTCGACGTCGCCGTCAACTCGCCGACCGGCAGGGGCGAGCAGTACACGCTCGGCCTGCTCGCGACGACCGGTACGCGCTATGGCCGCGGTGGTGTGTCCTTCCCGGTCGGCCTCGACGGCGCGCGCATGGGCATGAACACCAGCTTCATGGAATACCGCGTGATCGCTGGTGCGAACGTGCAGTCGAACATCTGGGGCACGTCGAGCACGATCGGTGCCGACCTGTCGTATCCGCTGGTGCGTTCGCAACAGGCCAACCTCTACCTGTCCGGCGCCATCAACGGCAAGTGGTTCGACAACTACTCGGGCGGCAGTCTCGCGCGCAGCTACAAGAGCACCGTCGTCACCGCTGCCGCTAACGGCAACTGGATCGACGGCTTCATCGGTGGCGCGAGCAACCAGGCATCGTTGTCCGTCACCTCGGGCAAGCTCGACATCAAGGACAGCAACAGCTACATCAGCGATCAGGCCGCGGCCAAGACCGACGGCGGATTCAACAAACTCAACGCGGCCATCAGCCGCAACCAGGCGGTGCTCGACTGGCTCAGCGTGATGCTGAGTTTCTCGGGCCAGTTCGCATGGAAGAACCTGGACTCGTCCGAAAAGTTTTACCTCGGCGGTCCGACCGGCGTGCGCGCATACCCGGTCAGCGAAGGCGGTGGCAGCAACGGACAACTGTCCACCGTCGAGTTGCGCATGAAGCTGCCCAAGAGCTGGGAGCTTCGCTTGTTCCATGACGACGGACGCGTAAAGCAGAACGTCGACTGGTTCACCGCGATGGGCAACACGCCCAACATCCTCGCGTATCGCGGCTACGGTGCGAGCCTGGTCTGGCAAGGTCCCAACAACTTCACGGTGACCGCGACCTGGGCTCAGCGCATCGGCACCAATCCCAACCCGTATCCGGGTTCCACCAACGATCAGGACGGTACGAAAAAAATCGACCGCCTGTGGCTGGCTGCCAGCCTGCCGTTCTGATCGTTCACGAACCCATAGCCCGCAGCGATGTTCGAGCGCCTCCAACCCAAGCAACTGATCCGCGGCCATGCGATGGCTCTCGCGGCGGTCGCTGCCTGGGTCGCGCTCTCGCTGCAACCGGCCGTCGCGCAAGTTGCGCCGGCCACCAATGCATTGCCGACCGGCGCGAACGTCGTCGCCGGCAGTGCCAATGTCGTCACCGGCGGAACTGCGGCCGCACCGGTGATGACGGTGAACCAGGGAAGCGATCGCGCGATCGTGAACTGGAACACCTTCAACGTCGGCCGCGATGCAAGCGTGGTGTTCCAGCAGCCGGCACCGAGTTCGGTGATCCTGAACCGTGTGCTCGACATGAACCCGAGCCAGATCTTCGGCAACATGCAGGCCAATGGTCAGGTGTTCTTGCTGAACCCCGCGGGTGTATGGTTCGGTCCGAGCGCGAGCGTCGATGTCGGCGCGCTGGTCGCCACCACCCATTCGATGTCCAATGCCGACTTCATGGCCGGTCAATACCGCTTCGAGCGCAACGGCGCCAGCGGCAAGGTCGTGAACGAAGGCAGCATCGAAGCCAAGCTCGGCGGCTACATCGCGTTGCTTGCACCGGAAGTGCGCAACGAAGGCGTGCTGCTGGCGAAGTCGGGAACCATCGCGCTCGCGGCCGGCGAGACGGTGACGATGAATGTGAATCCGGCCAACAGCCAGGTCGACCTGCTGGTCACACCGTCGACCGTTGACGCGCTGATCGAAAACAAGAAAATCGTGAAGGCACCGGAAGGTCGCGTGATCGTGTCCGCGCAAGCCTACAACGAACTTGCATCGGGCGTGATCAAGAACAGCGGCGAGATCAGCGCGGCCGGCATCACCAAAGTTGGCGGCAAGATCATCCTCGGCGCGTCGACCGAGATCGCCAACAGCGGCGTCATCGATGCGAGCTCGGCAGTGACCGACGGCGGCAGCGTCAGCATCGAGGCTGACAAGGTCAGCAACAGCGGCCTGATCAGCGTTGCCGGCGGCACCACCGACTCGGCAAGCTTTGCCAATTCGGCATCGCAGACGACTGCTGCCATTTCGGCAACGCCGGCCAAAGGCGGCGAGGTGTCGATCGCGGGCAACTATATATATATAGAGGGCTCCGCAAAAATCGACGCGACCGGCACTACCGGCGGCGGCAAAGTCCTGGTCGGCGGCGACTGGCAGGGCGGCGGCAATCTGCGCCATGCGATCCAGACCCTGATGGACAAGGACGCCGTGATCGACGCGAGCGCGATCATCAATGGCAACGGCGGCACCGTCGTGTTGTGGAGCGACATCGCCAAATCTAATTCCGTGACGCTGGTCAATGGCAGCTTGATTGCACGCGGCGGCGCTCAAGGCGGCGACGGCGGCAAGATCGAAACCTCGGGTCATGCGCTGCTGGTCGATACAGCGCAAGTCGATGCATCGTCGGCGACGGGTGTGTCGGGTGAATGGCTGCTCGATCCCTACGACATCGAGATCAATAGCACAGATAACAATTTGACGTTCAGCGGCATCGACATCATCTCGAATAACGTCAGCTCGCAAGTCAATGTCACTCGCATCAACAACTCGCTGAATTCCGGTACCAGCGTCACAGTCAAGACTGGCGATGGTGGAAGCGCGACCGGTGCGATCACGGTGAATGCCGCGATCAGCAAGACTGGCGGTGCTGATGCAACGCTGACCTTGCAGGCAGCCGATAACATCGTGATCAGTCAGCCGATCAGCAGTACGTCGAACAGGCTGCACCTGAACCTGTTGGCTGATACGGATGTTTATGGCGGCCATAATGGCGCCGGTGTGGTGATCATCAACAGCAATCTCACGACGAATGGCGGCAACCTGAAATTCGGTAATGGCGACACCATCAACTTCGGTGGTGTCACCACGATGGTGGGTGGTGATGTGTATGTGCAGGGAAGTTCTGCGCTCACATTCTCGACGAACAACGGCACCGTCACCGTGAATGGTGAAATGCTGATTGGTAATCCCAGTGGTCTCACCATCAACTCGGGCAATGGAAACGTTACATTCAACGGATCTCTGAACTCAGGTAACAGTTACTCGCGCGGCACGGCAAACCTTGACTGGCAAAGTGCAGTCAATGCGGCGAAGAGTGGCAATGGAGATGCAGCTGGTGATTCTTATTTGGCGACGATCACTTCTCGTCTTGAGAATGCCATTGCAAGCCAGGCAGCCGGCTATCAGAGCGCATGGCTCGGTGGTCGCCGTGTTGTTGGCTAC
>CAZCDW010000108.1:2431-8237 GCA_964497485.1 uncultured Bifidobacterium sp. | reverse complement strand
GCTCGGCACTGTCGAATACATACGAGGTCGTCTGGTAGATCGGCACTGCGCGCGCGCCAGTGGCAGCGTCGGGCATCTGGCCGGCGTGCAGGCACAGTGTGTCGAAATCGTAGTCGTGGTCTTTGTTCGGGTCCTGGGCCATGGCAGCGCAATTCGGAGGCAGTGTGGAAATTGAGAGGGAGAAGCGAGGGCCTTGGTCGCAGGGTCAGACCGGGCGGCGCGCCGAGATGATCTTCGTGTTCACGCCAAACCAGTTCAGTCCGCCGAACAGTCGCGCATATTCGATCTTCACGCAACGATTCATCACGACTGACAGACCGCCATCCTCGGCGATCTTGCGCGCTTCGTCGTTGATGACGCCGATCTGCCGCCACAGGGTCTTCGCGCCGATCGCCACCGCATCACGTGCAATGGGGGCGCAATCCTCGCTCTTGCGGAACACGTCGACGATGTCGACCGGTTCGGGAATGGATTTCAGATCCGGATAGCAGCGCTCGCCGAGGATCTCGCTGTACTTCGGATTGACCGGTATCACCCGGTAGCCATGCTCCTGCATGTACTTCGCGGCGAAGTAGGAGGGGCGATACCAGTCGGCCGACAGGCCAACGACAGCGATGGTGCGGCTGCCTTTCAATATGCGGCGCAGTTCTGCGACCGTGCTCATGTGAGTCTCCATGATTGTCGTTTGCGGGCATTGTAGCAACGGTGAGCCGCCTGCCATTAAGAGAGCGTTCCTAAATTGGCAATGGAAAGCCTTTTGCGTTGACACTGTTGCACCACTATGTTTCAATTCGGAAACATAGGGGCAGTGTAGGCGAGTCAGCGCTTTGCGACTGCGATGCCGTTCCCTTCATTCTCTGAACGAGGATATCCCCAAGGCCCATGCGACAGCCGAATCCCATCATTGGCAACAGTTCGCCGATGCGCGAGATCCGCAAGCTGATCGAGACGATTGCGGACTCCACCGCGACCGTGCTCATCAACGGCGAATCCGGCACCGGCAAGGAACTGGTCGCGCAGGCGCTGCATTACCAGTCTTCCCGGGCCGATGCGAATTTCGTGCCCCTCAATTGCGCGGCCATCCCCAAGGAACTGATGGAGAGCGAGCTCTTCGGTCATCGCAAGGGCGCGTTCACGGGCGCGCTGGCCGATCGTGTCGGCCGTTTCGAACTGGCCCATGGCGGCACGCTGTTCCTCGATGAAATCGGCGACATGTCGCTGGACATGCAGGTCAAGCTCTTGCGCGTGCTGCAGGAGAAGACCGTTGATCCCATCGGTTCGTCGCGTCCCGTCGAAGTCGACGTGCGCGTGGT
Source organism: uncultured Bifidobacterium sp. (assembly GCA_964497485.1). Lineage (GTDB taxonomy): Bacteria > Pseudomonadota > Gammaproteobacteria > Burkholderiales > Burkholderiaceae_D > Pernthalerella. The sequence goes on along the minus strand of CAZCDW010000108.1, from coordinate 6,924 downwards.
CGCCGCGACCCATCGCGACCTGGAAAAGGAAGTCGCCGAAGGGCGCTTCCGCGAGGATTTGTATTACCGCCTCAATGTGCTGCCTGTGCGTACGCCGCCGTTGCGAGAGCGCGACGATGACATCGTCGTGCTTGCCAGGCACTATGCCGAAAAATTCGCGCACAAGGCCACGCCCATCACGTTCACCACCGACATGGTCGAAGCGATGAAGGCCTATGAATGGCCGGGTAATGTGCGCGAGCTGTCGAACCTGATCCATCGCTTCTCGACCCTGTTCGCGGGCCAGCGCCTGTCGCTGCGCAGCGTGCCGTCGGCGATGCTGCCCAAGGGCTTGCAGAAGCTGCAGGAAGAAAAAGGCGGCGAGCTGCCGCCGGAAGCAGTGCAGGAAGAAGCCGCGGACACCGCAGCAGAGGCCGGTCAGTCAATCATGCCCACCGGCGACTCGGCCGACGTGCTGCAGATGTTCGGCCTCGATGGCGGCATGCCTGCGGCGAATCCCGCAAGTGCAGGCAAGCCTGCGCGCGAGCACAACGATGTCGAAGACATCATCATGCTGGCGCAGGGCGGGGCGGTGCTGCCGCCCGAGGGCCTGTCATTGAAGGAGCGCATGGCGCAGATCGAGCGCGCCTACATCGAGCAGGCGCTCGACCGCGCACAAGGCAATGTGTCGAAGACGGCGCGGTTGCTGAACCTGCAGCGCACCACCCTGATCGAGAAGATCGACAAATACCGGTTGCGGTCCGCGTGATGGGCTGCGCCGTATCCAGACCATAGAACGCGCGCCAGTCCGCGCACTCAACCGCGTAAATCATCCATGGATATCGTCAGCTTGATCGGAGTAGGCGGCGCACTGCTGCTGATCGCCGTCGCCACCGGCGGCCACTTCCTGCAATTCTTCGACCTGCCCGCGGTCCTGATCGTGCTCGGCGGGACTTTCCTGTGCGTGCTGGCAAAGAGCTCGCTGGACGAGTTCAAGGGCGCCTACCAGACCGCGAAAGAAGTGCTCACGACCCGGCCGGTATCGATCAATCAGCTGATCGACGAGCTGATGGAAATCGGTCGTATCGCACGCTATGACGATCGCTGGATGATCACCCTCGAAGACCGCGACTATGGCGACCGTTTCATCGCGAAGGCGGCACGCATGTGGGTCGACGGCATCGAGCACAATCTGCTGAAAGATGCGCTGCTGCGCGAGATCACCGAGGTCAAGATCCGCTACGAGCACGCGCGCGATTTCTTCGGCTATGCACAAGAGCTGGCGCCCGGCATGGGCATGATCGGCACCCTGGTTGGCCTGGTACTGATGATGGGTGGCATGAGCGACCCGCGCACCATCGGCCCCGGCATGGCAGTGGCCTTGCTGACCACCCTGTATGGCGCGATCCTGGCGAACGTGATCCTCGGTCCGCTGGTGCAGAAGATCATCGGCCACAGCAAGGTCGTGCGCCGCAACTATGAACTGACGATGGCCGGCATCCTCTTCATGCACAAAGGCGGTGACCCGCGCCTGCTGCCTGACCTGTTGCTGGGCCAGCTGCCCGAGCCGGACGCGCCGCCGTCCTCCGCTGCCGACGCCACCGATGATTCACCGGCAGAGGCTGCCGAGCGTGTCTGACCGCATCACGCGCTCACTGCTGCAACTCCTGCAAACGCCTACGCCCACGCCACCGCCCATGCAGACCCAGGCACCAGCGGAAGATGATGTCGACGAGGCCGCACGCGTGCCGATGTCGCTGTTCGACGCCTTCAATGCGGAGGAGGATGAGCATGTGCATCGCCGCGGCGCGCCGCTGTGGGTCGTTACCTTCGCCGACATGGTCGTGCTGCTGCTGGCCTTCTTCGTGCTGGTGCTGTCCTTCTCCACGCTGGACGAGAGCCGCTTCCGTGATGTCACCGGCTCGCTGAAGAAATCGCTGGGCGAGAAAGAGGCGCTGCCGACCGTGAAGACACAGCCGGCCGAGACCCAGCTCGTCGCGGGGCCGACTGAAGAAGCGCTGCCCTTGCCCGAGCAACTGGCGAAAGACCTCGGCAAACTGCAGAAGGAATTGTCGACCGACCTGGTCGGCAAGAAGATACAGCTGCGTGCCGAAAACGGTCGCCTGGTGATCCAGCTGCCCGAGCGCAGCAATGGACTGCTGCCGCAGGAATTGATTGACCTGTATGCGCGCATCGCCGACGCGCAGGCGCAGGTCGACACGCCGGTCGAGGTGCGTGAAGGCGGCGACAGCAGCGAGCGCCTGTCCGAAGCGACGCGCCAGTTCCGTCAGTTGCGCGACATGCTGGCCAAGGAGATCGAGGCCGGCGACGCGCAGGTCGAGCGCGATGGCGAACGCATCGTGATCCGTCTGGTGGTGCAGGGCAGCTTCTACTCCGGCAGTGCCGACCTGTCGCCGGACTTCCTGCCGATGCTGAAGAAGATCGGCCAGTCGATTGCGAAGAGCGGCGGCCGCATCACGGTCGAAGGCCACACCGACGACATACCACTGACGGGCCACAATCGTTACCGTTCCAACTGGGACTTGTCCGGCGCGCGCGCTGCGTCTGTCGCGGATTACCTCACGGGTTATGCGGGTGTGCCGCGCGAGCGCGTCGTGGTGCGCGGCATGGCGGACACGCGTCCGGTCGCGCCGAATGACACGCGTGAGGGCAGGGCGAAGAACCGCCGCATTGAGGTACTGGTTGACGCTTATGGTGGCTGAGCCGATGCGGCTGAATCACTACGGCTGAGGCATTCAGTTACCGTCCTTGGCACGCAGCTCGTTGTGCATGTTCTGCTGCAGCATCAGTCCTTCAAACACGGCAATCAGGATGGGTGACTTGGTTTTCAACATGTCGCGCAAGCCATCGACCGTGATTTCCTGACACACCGAATCTTCGATGGCGATCGCGGTCGCGCCGCGTATGCCTCCTTGCAGCATCGCTTGTTCACCGAAAGATTCGCCATCCCTTAGCGTTGCGAACACCTTGCCACTCTTGTCGGCCATGCCGATCGCGCCCGACTGTATGTAGTACAGCTTGTCGGCTGGCGCGCCTGCCTCGAACAACACCGTCCCTTTGGGCAGGGACACTTCCTGAAAGGTGCTCATAGCAGTTGCTGGGTAGGCTTGGGAAGTTTGAGGGTGCGCATCACGATGGAGCGGATGATGCCGCGCAGGCCGGAGGCCATGTTCTTGATCAGCAGATTGATCGAGCCCATCGGCATCACGCGCACCTGTAGCGAAGTGACGGCAACCACGGTCATCGCATAGTCGATGCCGGCAATGCCTTCGGCCAGGCCGATCACGCTGCCGGGTCCGAGGCGGTAGATGTGGCTGCCCTGAATACCGAGCGCGGTGCCGGTGACGATGAAATAACCTGCCTCGGCCGGCTGGCCGGCGGTACAGATGCGTGCCTTGGACTCGAACAGCGACAGGTTCAGTTCCGAGCATCCCCATAACGTGAGATACAGGCGCTCATTGCTGACCAGCTTGCCCGATGCATACAGCTCCAGGCTCTGCTTGGAATAGGGATCCACCGCACCGAGCTTATGCAGGTGTTCGATGTCGACCTCGAAGCTGGCCGTGATTTCGTTGCTCAATCCTTGACCTCGTGTTGCCCCGTGGCGGGCGTTCCCTGGCGTTTTCGGCGGCTTGCCGCTTCGGTGTTGTGCGGGATTTACGGAAGTTTCTAGTAAGCAAGCTTAACAATTCTCATGTTTACTTGCAAATAAGCATGTTTTCCGCCAAATTTGATGGAAAATCAGCTTGTTGTCATCCGCGATCGCTTTTCCAGTAATCATTTTTATATCGATGGAAAACACCCTCCCGACCTTGGCCGACTTGCACGCCGGGCTCGTCCGGCTGCGCGCCTCGTGGCCGAACGATTGGGTCGGGCTTCCTGTCATCGTGGACGATTGCCTGCAGCGGCTCGGTTACCGTAATGGACAGTCGCTGTCGGACACGGCGCGTGCGAGCCGCGATTGCATGGTCACCGTCGCCACAGCGATCGAAGACGATGGCTTGCAGCGCCACCGTGCGGGCAACGAGCCGCCGTATCACAACCGCCTGCATATCGCGGACACCTTGTTCTGCATGACCGACTTGTTGCTGGCCACGCGCGCCACTCAGCAGCGCGATCTTGCCAGCGCACCGAGTGATGCCGAGTGGGTACTGATGCTGGCGATGCTAGCGCATGACTTCGAACACCCGGGCAAGGTCAACCAGTTCCCGGGTGAGATCGAGAGCCATTCAGTGAATGAAGTACAACCGCTGATGCAGGCGGCCGGCGAGGTGCACGGCGGTCCCGGCGTGTTCCAGCGGCCCGGCGAGTTCCCCCGCGCCGGGCACAGCGAATTCCCGCTGTCAAAGGCCGCCGAGCGCTACTACAAGTCGGGCAAGCCCTTCCTGCAGCGTTACCTGCCGTTCTGGGCGGCGACGTTGAGCGACCGCATGGTGGTGATGCTGGTGCCCCTGATCGCGGTGCTGGTGCCGCTGTTCAAGTTCGCCCCGCAG
>CAZCDW010000108.1:0-2421 GCA_964497485.1 uncultured Bifidobacterium sp. | reverse complement strand
ACCGCCGACGCAGGCGGCCGGCATCCCTGAGCGGGTGAGGGCCCTGATCGCCGAACTGATCCTGATGACCGATCCGAGCCGGGTACGCCCACATCATGAAGCGATGCGCGGGCGCGCCTTCAATCTCGATGATGCCGGCTGCATGGCAATCCTGCTGCAGGAGTGCGACATCCTCGCCAGTGCGATGCCCGATATCGGCATCGACCTTACGCACCAGCTCGCGAACGAATGGGCAAAGTTTTCCGAGACCATGGGCGCTTCGCTGCTGCTGGTGAAGAGCCGTATCTTTTTCCTGCGAAATCAGGCGCAATTCTCCAGTCCCGCCAGCCATCAACTCGGCCTGCCAGCGATGACCGCCGCGCAAATCCGACAGCTCGAGAATGCGCCAGCCGAATCGCCCATTTGACCGAGGCGTCGAACGACGATATGCCGGCCAAAAAAAATGCCTCCGTGAGGATAATGCCGGTCAGTTAAGCGTTAAAACTGCCGGTGCGCAATGAAAGTCCGTGGATCCCAGCTTTCGCTGGGATGACGATTTTGGGGACTTCCCACCGAATACCGTCGTCCCAGCGAAAGCTGGGACCCATGTGCCACGGAGCTGCTGGCAGCATTCGGCTTAACTGACCGGCATTATCCGTGAGGAGGCATTTTTGGAACAAGAGCGCCAGGCTTACTGCTCGGCCTTGGGCTGACGATAGCTGGGCACGCCCGAGGCACCGCCTGCGGCACCACTGGTCGCATCTGCCGTCTTTTTGGTCGGGTCCTTCGCGTCTTTCGAGTACGCGATGGTGGCTTCCTTTTTCTCTTTGGCCAGTGCTTCGGCAGCCTGCCGCTCTTTCGCGGCCTGCTCGCGTTCGCGTGCCAGTTCGCGTTCCTTCGATTCGCGGATCTCGCGCGCACGCTCACGCTCACGCGCCAGCTCGCGCTCCTTGTCCTTCAGTTCTTTTTCGCGGCGTGCGTTCGCGGCAGCCAGCTCTTGTGCCATGTCTTTCTCGCGCTGCTTTTGCTGCGCGGCCAGCGCCTCGACATCCTTCTTCACGCTCTGCACGTTGGCGACCGAGCCTTCGAGCTTGTTGAACTGACCGGACAAGTCCTTCACGGCGCGTGCCTGGTCCTTCAACATGCCATCGAGTGCGGTCAGCTGTTGCAGCAGCGCCTTGTTCTGAGCCTCGACGCGTGCGGCTTCTGCCCGTGCGCGTTCGGCACGCGCCGCTTCAGCCTTCGCGGCTTCCGCTCTGGCGGCTTCGGCCTTCTTCGCAGCGGCTTCAGCTTTGGCCGCGTCTGCCACCGCCGGGTCTTTCTGTGCCGGTGCGGCAGCACCGGCACCTGCAGGAGCCGGCGCAGCCTTGGGCTCCGGACGGGCCGGTGCGCGGGGCGCTTCGTTCAGCTTCGCAATCTTCGCCTCGATCGCTTCCTGCACCGACTGCGTATTCTCCTGGGCCAGCTTCAGCTCTTCCAGCGCCTGGTGAATGTCATCCATGCTTTCCATGCGGCGCTTCAGATCGACCGCGCGCTTGCCAACGGCCAGCATCATCTCGTCCAGCTGGCTGACCTTGTTCTGCAGCTGCACGCTCATGAAGCTGAACACGCCGGCACAACCAACCAGCACCGCACCCGCCAGGCCCAGCACGATCTTGGCCTGCATCGACGTACGTTGCGCGCCGTCGATCAGTTTTTCCGCGGCCTTGTTCACATGGCCGCCGGTGGTGGCTACGGCCGATGCCGAGCGGTTCGCGACCTCGGCGGCGTCCAGCACGATGGTCATCAGCGATTCCAGCTGCTGCGATGCCGCGCGGTTGTTCTCGACCAGCACCTGCACCGCTTCCAGTGCGCGCTTGGCGGTGTCATGCGGCACCGCAATCGAGCCGTCCGGCATCTGGCCGGCGAAGTTGACATCCTCGCCGCCACCGGCCGCTGCGGCTGCTTCGGCGGCCGCTGCTTCCTCCGGGCTGACGGCCGGGGGCGGGGGCGCGGGTGTGAAACCATCGCCGGTGGCTTCCGGGGCCTTGTCGTCTTTTGCGTCGTCGCTCATTTTCCGATCCGTTTCGCAAGTCGCCTGATCGAGTCTTCGAGACCGCCAAGCTGTTCATTCACTTTTGCCGTTGATTCCGACAGGCTGGCGATCCGTGCTTCCAGATGGATCGACAATGCCCATGGGGTAGCATCCTCGTCGACCTTGAACGTGAGGTCGGGGTCGGATGGCGCCGCTTCCGGTACAGTCTCTGGCTCGACGACGAGGTCATCCGGCGTCATCGCCTCATCAGCATCCACAGCCTGGTCGCCATGGAAATGATGGCTGCCAAGTCCCTGCGGTGCGCCGGGCGCATGCGTTGCATCCTGTATCTCGCGCCGTATCGACGGTCCGTCCGCGTCGTGCGTGTGGCGCGTATCAACCAATCCCTCTGCATCCTGCAGGCTGCG
>CAZCDW010000107.1:0-8243 GCA_964497485.1 uncultured Bifidobacterium sp. | reverse complement strand
GGGGGACTTGCGTTACAGCACCGGCCTGGGTATCAGCAGGATTTCACCGGTCGGGCCGCTCAAGCTACCGCTCGGCTATCCGATGAATGCTAAGTCCTTCGACAGGATTCAACGTTTCCAATTCCAGCTCGGCACCGGTTTCTGACGGATAGCTGGCTGACAATGGCATAATTGCCGGATTTCCGTCTCGGAGAGAAGCAAGTGGCATCTGTATTCAAAAAAGCAAGCATGATCGCGACCGCCCTGATGCTGGTCGCGGGTACGTCGTTGGCGGCGCAGGCGCAGGAACTGAAGATCGGTTTCGTGTCGACCGAGCGCATCTTCCGTGACGCAGCGCCGGCCAAGGCCGCGACCGCCAAACTGGAGCAGGAATTCTCCAAGCGCGACAAGGACATCCAGGAACTGGCGGCCAAGCTGAAATCGGCCGCCGAGAAGCTGGACAAGGATGCGCCGGTACTGTCGGACGCCGAGCGTGGCAAGCGCCAGCGCGAACTGGCCGAGATGGACAAGGACTTTCAGCGCCGTCAGCGCGAGTTCCGCGAAGACCTGAACCAGCGCCGCAACGAGGAACTCGCGATCGTGCTGGAAAAAGCCAACAAGGTGATCAAGCAGCTGGCCGAGACCGAGAAATACGACATCGTGTTCCAGGAAGCGGTCTACTTCAGCCCGCGGATCGATATCACCGACAAAGTGCTCAAGGCACTCAACAAGTAAGCCAGGACCACCGCCATGGGCACTCGACTGGGAGACTTGGTCGATAGCTTGGGCGGGGAGTTGATCGGCGATCCCGCGCTGAACGTCGACGGGATCGCGCCGCTGGACACTGCCGGTCCTTCCGACATCACCTTTCTGTCCAACCCGAAGCTGCGCGCGCAGGCGGCAGCGACGCAGGCTTGCGCACTGATCCTGTCGAAAGCCGAGCACGACAAGCTGCCAGGCTATGGCGGCGCGCGCATCCTCAGTGACAACCCCTATGCGTATTTTGCGTACGCCGCGCAGTACTTCGCGGCGCGCAGTGCCGTGCCCGTGGCACCGGGCGTTCACGCCACGGCCGTCATCGAAGCGGGCGCACAGGTGGCGCGCAGCGCGCATATCGGCGCCCATGTGAGCGTCGCTGCCGGTGCCGTCATCGGCGAACGCTGTGTGATCGGTGCCGGCTGCCGTATCGGTCGCGACGCACGCATAGGCGACGACACCGTCTTCCACCCCAATGTCAGTTTCCTTGACGATTGCCATATCGGCCAGCGCGGCATCGTGCAGTCGGGTGCCGTGATCGGCGGCGACGGCTTCGGCTTTGCAAATGAACGCGGCCGCTGGATCAAGATTCCGCAAACCGGCGGCGTGCGAATCGGCGACGATGTGGAGATTGGTGCCAATACCACGGTTGACCGCGGCGCCCTTGGTCATACCGTGATCGAAGAGGGCGTCAAGCTCGACAACCAGATCCAGATCGCCCACAACTGCGTGATCGGCGCGCACACCGCGATGGCGGGCTGCGTCGGCGTTGCCGGCAGTGCGAAGATAGGCAAGCACTGCACCTTTGGTGGCGCGGCGATGGTGCTGGGACACCTGACGATTGCGGACCATGTCCACATCTCGTCCGGCAGCCTGGTGTCGCGCTCGATCGCGGAGCCGGGGCAGTACACCGGCTTCTACCCGCTGGCAAAAAATGCGGACTGGGAGAAGACCGCCGCCGTGGTGCGGCAACTCGATGCGATGCGTGACCGCGTGCGCGAACTCGAGAAAATCGTACGCTCGCTGACGGCCAGGGATGCAGCCGCCGGCGATGCGCCTGACTGAAACAATCGCGGCGATAAGGTCGCGCCCGCAAGACGAGACATTCACACCGCCGCGTCATTCCCGCGCGGCCTATAACAAGCAGCATTCCAACACAGAGATTAGGCAATCATGACAAGCAAAAGCCTCGACATCAACCAGATCAAGGAGTACCTGCCCCATCGTTACCCGCTGCTGCTGGTCGATCGTGTGCTCGACTGGGAAGAAGGCAAGCAGATCACGACCATCAAGAATGTCACCATCAACGAAGAATTCTTCAACGGCCATTTCCCGAACAAGCCGGTAATGCCGGGCGTGTTGATGATCGAGGCGCTGGCGCAAAGCGCTGCGCTGCTGGCTTTCCTGACCATGGGCCAGAAGCCTGATGAAAATGCTGTCGTTTACTTTGTCGGCATCGACGGCGCGCGCTTCAAGCGTCCGGTCGAGCCGGGCGACCAGCTGAAGATGCAGGTCGAGATACTGCGCCAGTCGCGCGGCATCTGGAAGTTCAAGGCTAGCGCCAGCGTCGATGGCCAGCTGGCCGTCGAAGGCGAACTGATGTGCACGATGCGCTCGATCGCAGAGCCGGGCGCGGCGGAATAAAACATGACCAGGATTCATTCGACCGCGCAGGTTGACCCCAAGGCGCATCTCGATGCCAGTGTCGAGGTCGGCGCGTACAGCATCATTGGCCCGGATGTCGTGATCGGCGCCGGTACGAAGGTCGGCCCGCATGTAGTCATCGAAGGCCACACCACGATCGGTCGCGACAATGTGTCCTACCAGTTCTCGTCGATAGGCGCGGCGCCGCCGGACAAGAACTACGCCGGCGAGCCGACACGGCTCGAGATCGGCGACCGCAATACCGTCCGTGAGTTCTGCACCTTCAATCGTGGCACCACACAGGACGTCGGCGTGACCCGGCTCGGCAATGACAACTGGATCATGGCCTATGTCCACCTCGCGCATGACTGTCAGATCGGCAGTCATACGATCTTCGCCAACAATGCGCAGCTGGCGGGCCATGTGCACGTTGGCGACTGGGCGATCATGGGCGGTCATTCGGGTGTGCACCAATTCTGCAAGATCGGCGCGCATGCGATGGTGGGCATGTTCTCCAGCATCACGCAGGACGTGCCGCCGTATGTGATCCTGAATGGTAATCCGGCTGCGCCGCATGGCATCAACATCGAGGGCTTGAAGCGCCGCGGTTTTTCGCGCGAGGCTATCGGTGCCTTGCGCAATGCGTACAAGCTGCTCTACAAATCGGGGCTGACGCTCGATGAAGCCAAGGCGGCGATCGCCGCCGAGGAGCAGGGCGATCCCGACAGCGCAGCGCACCTGAAGCTGCTGCGCGACTTTCTTGATGGCGTGACCCGTGGCATCGTCCGTTGACCTGAATTCTCCATTGACGCTGGCGATGGTCGCCGGCGAAACCTCCGGCGACCTGCTGGCCAGCCGCCTGTTGTCGGGCCTGCGCCCGATGCTGCCCGATGCGCGCTTCCATGGCATTGGCGGCAAGGCGATGGCCGAGTATGGCTTCGAATCGGATTACCCGATGGACAAGCTCGCCGTGCGCGGCCTGTTCGAAGTGATCCAGCATTACCGTGAGCTGAAGGCCTTCCGCGATGAATTGCGCGATCGTCTGATCGCCGAGAAGCCAGCCGCCTTCATCGGCGTCGACGCGCCCGACTTCAACCTTGACCTCGAGCTGGCGCTCAAAGAATCGGGCATACCGACGCTGCATTTTGTCAGCCCGTCGATCTGGGCCTGGCGCCGCAACCGGATCAAGAAGATCAAGCGCGCGGTGTCGCACATGATGGTGATCTTCCCGTTCGAGGAGGCGCTCTACCAGAAGGCCGGCATCCCGGTCACCTATGTCGGCCATCCGCTGGCCGAGGTGATACCGATGGATCCGGACCAGGATGCCGCGCGCGATGCGCTGGGCGTCGATCGCGATGCGCGCGTCGTCACCATCCTGCCGGGCAGCCGCATGTCCGAGCTGAAGTACAACTCGCGCGCCTTCATGGAAACGGCGGCCATGCTGCTCAAGCGCGACCCCAAGCTGCACTTCCTGGTGCCGATGGCGGGCGACATGCAGCGCGCGTATTTCGAGCAGATGATCAAGACACCGGCACTGAAACGCACGCCGCTGACCAAGTTGCCGATGACTATCCTTGACGGCCGTTCGCATGAAGCGATGGCGGCCTGCGATGCGGCGCTGGTCGCCAGTGGCACCGCGACACTGGAAGTGGCGCTGTTCAAGAAGCCGATGGTGATCAGCTACCGCATGAATCCGTTCAGCTGGCAGATCCTGCGCCTGATGGCCTACCAGCCCTGGGTCGGCCTGCCCAACATCATGGCGCGCGAGTTCCTGGTGCCGGAGCTGCTGCAAGACCGCGCCACGCCGGCCAGCCTGTCGTCGGCGCTGTGGGCGCAGCTGTCGAATGACCAGAACCGTCAGCGCCTGCGACGTCGCTTCGTTGACCTGCACCACGACCTGATGCGCAACACCGCATCGCAAAGCGCGCATGCGGTGATGGAGCTGCTGTCGCAGCATGGCAAGCTTTGAGATGACGGCAACGCGTAATTCGCGGCCGGCGCGCAGCGAACCGCAGCCTTCGTTTTCGCTGTTCGATACCGTCGGTGAACTGGTGTGCGGCGTTGACGAAGCCGGACGTGGCCCGCTCGCCGGGCCGGTGTTCGCAGCCGCCGTGATCCTGGATCCGCAGCGCCCGATCCCGGGCTTGCGTGATTCGAAGAAGCTGCCGGAAGCGAAGCGCGATGCGCTGGCCGAGATCATCAGGCGCGATGCACTGGCCTGGTCGATTGCGCAATGCTCGGCGGCCGAGATCGATGCATTGAATATCCTGCAGGCGACGATGCTGGCGATGCGGCGCGCGATCGAAGGATTGTCCGTGGCGCCGACGCTGGCGCTGATCGATGGCAACCGCTGCCCGGTCTGCACGGTACGCACGGAAGCGATCGTGAAGGGCGATGACAAGGTGGCCGAGATCTCGGCGGCATCCATCCTTGCCAAGACGGCACGCGATGCGGTGCTGGTGCAGATGCATGCGCAATACCCGGACTATGGCTTCGACCAGCACAAGGGCTATCCGACCGCACTGCATCTCGAACGACTGCGCGCCTACGGGGTGACGCCCGAGCACCGCCGCTCCTATGCGCCGGTGCGGCAACTGCTGGTCGACTGACGCATGGCCATCCAGTCCATCACCTCACGCGATAACCCGCAGTACAAGCAGCTGCGCCAGCTCGCCATCAGTGCCCAGGCGCGCCGCAAGGCGGCGCGTACGCTGCTCGATGGCGTGCACCTGTGCGAGGCCTGGCTGCAGCATCGCGGCTTGCCCGCGTTATGCGTGGCCGGCGAGAGTGCGCGTGACCATCCTGAAGTCGCCTCGCTGCTGGCACGCTGCGAACGTGACGGCGGCAGTTGTATCGTGCTGCCGGATGCCTTGTTTGCGCCGCTGTCGCAAGTCGAGCATGGCGTGGCCTTGCTGTTCGTGGTGGATACGCCGCTGTCGGCAGCGGCGCCGCTCGACACCACGGCCGTGCTGCTCGACGGTCTGCAAGATCCCGGTAACCTCGGGTCGATTCTTCGGACGGCAGCAGCAGCCGGTGTGTCACGCGTCTATTGTGGCCGGGGCAGTGTGGCTGCATGGTCGCCGAAGGTGCTGCGGGCCGGCATGGGTGCGCACTTCGTGCTCGATATCTTCGAGGACGTTGATCTGGAAGCCTTGATACGAGATGCGAGCGTCCCGGTGCTGGCGACCAGCCTGCAGGCGGATGCTGCGCTGTACGACGCTGATCTGAGGGCGCCGTCGGGCTGGCTGTTCGGTCAGGAAGGTCGCGGCGTTTCTGCATCCTTGCTGGCAATGTCAACCCGGCGCCTGATCATTCCCCAGGTAGCGCAGGTCGAGTCATTGAACGTTGCAGCCAGCGTCGCGATTTGTCTGTTCGAGCAGCGCCGCCAACAGCTGATCTAGCACCGCTGATTCAGCGCCGCGTGGCGCTAACGGTGAATCCGGGTGGCAAGGTACATTCCGCATACACCAGCCCCGGTGCGACCCAGCGCTGGTGGCGCTTGAGCACGCCCGCGTCGCGCCGGGCGCAAACGCATTCGAAGCGATAGCCACGGCCTTCGATGATGGCGAACTCATGGATGATGCGGTCGGCATAGCGGCCGATGGGCTGGAACACCTGTTGCGGCCGGCTGGCCGGTGGCAATGGCGGCGTCGCATGACGTGCGGGCGGCGGGCCGTGCAGTTCGATTTCGACCCCGTTCAGGCTTTCGCGCAAGGCCCATAACAGCAGGCCAAAGCCCAGCCACAGCAGGATCTCGATGATGGCAATTTCCATCAGGCACCTCGCGCAAGGATGTGTCTATCCTCCGTGAGTCATTGCCTTGCCGCCACGCGTTCCTGCGTCGGGCTTGATCTTGCTCAGTGCCGGCCTCGACGCGGTCCCTGGCGGCGTTGCGACGCCAGCACGCACCGCATACCCGGGCTCCGTCGCTCTGTGACCCAGTACGGCGCAGCTCAGTAAGCCCGCTTGTCCAGCTTCAGTTCCTGCAGGATCATGGTCGCGATCTCCTCGATCGACTTGACCGTGGTCGATACCCAGCGCACCCCCTCGCGCTGCATCATGCGCTCGGCCTCGTTGACCTCATAGCGGCAGTTTTCCAGCGACGCATACTTGCTGCCGGGGCGGCGTTCGTTGCGTACCTCGGACAGGCGGTCAGGCGCGATCGACAGCCCGAAGATCTTGTTGCGGAACGGGACCAGTCCGCTCGGGATCTGGCCGCGCTCGAAGTCCTCGGGGATCAGCGGGTAGTTGGCAGCCTTGATCCCGTACTGCATGGCCAGATACAGACTGGTCGGGGTCTTGCCCGAGCGAGATACGCCGACCAGGATCACATCGGCGTTCGACAGGTTTTTGTGCGACTGGCCATCGTCGTGCGCGAGCGAGTAGTTGATGGCCTCGATGCGGTTCTTGTAGTCGTTCGAATCGGCGATGTTGTGGCTACGGCCCACGGTATGCGTAGACTTGATGCCCAGCTCCTGCTCCAGCGGGTCGACGAAGGTCTGGATCAGGTCCATATGCATGCCGGTCGACGTGCGCACGATGTCCGACAGTTCCTGCTGCACGAGGGTCGAGAACACGATCGGGCGCTTGCCCTCGGCCGTGTAGGTGTCATTGATGCGCCGGACCGCGTCATGGGCCTTGTCGGCCGAATCGATGAAGGGAAGCCGTATCTGCCGGAAGCGCAGATCGAACTGGGTCAGCACCGAGTGGCCGAAGGTCTCCGCTGTGATGCCTGTGCCGTCGGAAACGAAGAAGACTGTGCGGTCGAACCCGGGCGCGCCGGCAGGGGTATGGCTGTGCATGAAAGATTTCTAAAAAAGTAAAGAAGCGTCAATCCAACAGGGCCGTGAACACCGGTTGCCCAAAAAAATCGCCAAGCCCTTGATTTTGCAGGGACGTACCACTTTTTTCTGCGGCGGAGCTGCATCAAGGGCCGGCATTTCATAGCGCATCGTTGACGCAAAAAGTATGGTCGTTCGCTGGAAAAAGCGATTGCGAAGGGTAAAATGACAACCATTGAAAATTTACCCACCCGGCGTGTCCGAAGAATAACAAGAACACCCACGTCCCGGCGAGGCGCACAGTGAAGATTTCCCACCATCAAAGAGGTAGTTATGTCCAACGCAGCAACCCAGGGGGCGCACTCGGCCCCTGATACGGGCGCGGCTTACGTCGTATCTTTCGAAAACCTGCGCATGACGGACGTCGAGTCCGTCGGCGGCAAGAATGCTTCGCTCGGCGAAATGATCAGCCAGCTGGCAGGTGCTGGCGTACGCGTGCCCGGCGGCTTTGCCACCACCGCCCAGGCTTTCCGCGACTTCCTGTCTTACTCGGTTCCCGGCGGTGAATCGCTGGCTGACCGCATCGCCAAGCGTCTCGAGACGCTGGACATCGATGATGTGCGTGCGCTCGCCGCAGCGGGTGCCGAGATCCGTCAGTGGATCATCGATACGCCTTTCCAGCCGCGCCTGCAGAAGGACATCACCGAGTTCTATCACAAGCTGGTCGACGACTCGGCCAGCGAAGTGTCGTTCGCGGTGCGTTCGTCTGCCACCGCTGAAGACTTGCCGGATGCGTCCTTCGCCGGCCAGCAGGAAACCTTCCTGAACGTGGTCGGCATCGACAACGTGCTGGAGGCGATGAAGCACGTATTCGCGTCGTTGTACAACGACCGCGCGATCTCGTATCGCGTGCACACGGGCTTCACCCACGCCGAGGTCGCGCTGTCGGCCGGCGTGCAGCGCATGGTCCGTTCCGACCTCGGTGCCGCAGGCGTGATGTTCACCATCGATACCGAATCCGGGTTCAAGGATGTGGTGTTCATCACCTCGTCCTACGGCCTCGGCGAGACCGTGGTGCAGGGC
>CAZCDW010000106.1:0-8304 GCA_964497485.1 uncultured Bifidobacterium sp. | reverse complement strand
GTTCCCATTTCACCAGTGATCAGTTGCTGCAGCAGTTGCGCGACTGGTGCGCTCGCGCCGAGGCCTCGGGTATACGCTCGCTGCGTGAATTTTCGCTACGCCTGCGCACATACGCTTAAAGCCAAATCGCGAGCCCCATGCCTCGGGCGCTCTGCTGACTATGCGTCAGAGAGACTAATCGCTGACTAGCATGACAGCTGTAATAAAAAACCCGCTCCTGTGAGCGGGTTTTTGTTGGGTCCTGCTTTTGTAACGTGCGATTACTTGATTTTTGTTTCTTTGTATTCGACGTGCTTGCGCGCTTTCGGATCAAACTTAGTGATCGTCATTTTTTCGGGCATCGTACGCTTGTTCTTGGTGGTGGTATAAAAGTGACCGGTGCCTGCGGTCGACTCAAGCTTGATCTTTTCGCGGCCTTTGCTGGTTGCCATGATGTCTTTTCCTATTCCTTGATTTGATTAGACCTTGGTACCGCGTGCGCGCATGTCAGCGAGCACGGCCTCAATCCCGAGTTTGTCGATAATACGCAGGCCGGCATTTGATAAGCGCAGGCGAACCCAGCGGTTTTCCGACTCGACCCAGAAGCGGCGGTTCTGCAGGTTGGGCAGGAAGCGGCGCTTGGTCTTGTTATTTGCGTGGGAGACATTGTTGCCGACCATCGGCTTCTTCCCGGTAACTTCGCATACACGTGCCACAGCAGACTCCTTGTTGATCCAGAATTTGGCAAAGACCGCGATTGTACAGAAAAAAATACGAAGATTCAATGACTTGCGAATAAAAATTGTGACATTCGCTTAGTGAATAAATTTAACAATTGCTCGCGCCAATCCACGGTTTTGCAAGAAAAGCCCGGGGTCGCAGGGGGCAGCGGCCCTGTCAGCACAGGCCATGCTCATGAAAAGACCAGGTCTGGGTGCCGGCGACGATCAGGTGATCCAGCAAACGCACTTCTACGCAGGCCATGGCCTGTTTCAGTTTATCGGTCAGCGCCTTGTCCACCGCGCTGGGTTGAGCGCGGCCACCCGGGTGGTTGTGCGCGAAGATCACCGCGGCCGCATTATGTTTCAGTGCCAGCCTGATGACTTCGCGCGGATACACATTGACCCTGTCCAGCGTCCCGGTCGCCAGGTTGGCAGCTGCGATCAACTGACCCTGCATGTCGATGAACAAGCCCACGAAGCACTCGGTCTTCATGCGGGCAAAGTGATGCTGCAAGTAGCGTTTGACCGCTTGCGGAGAGTCGAGTACGCAGCCCTGCTGCAGTTCATGTTCAAGTGCGCGCCGGTGCAGGACATTCACGCTCAGCAGGGTGGCGCGCTTGGTGTCACCCAGTCCCCGTATCCCGCTCAGTTCATCGGGCTCGGCACGCAGCAGCGCGCCCAGCGAGCCAAAGCGTTCCAGCAGTTGCCGCGCGAGCTCGATGGCACTCTGGCCACCGCTGCCGGTGCGCAGCAGAATGGCAATCAGCTCGGTATCGGCGAGGGTGTCCGGCCCCTGCGCCAGCAGCCGTTCGCGTGGCCGCAGCTGCGGCGGCAAGTCGGTGATGCGCATGCGGGTCTCCTCCGGTGTCAGCGAAACCAGCGAATCTAGCGGCGAATCGGGCGACAAGGTGGCGGGCGGTGGCCTCAGGCTGGCTTACAATACGGGGTCAATTTTTTGCCGCATCATTTATGTCGAATTTGCCACACCCTGTCGTTGCCGAAGGCGCTTTCCTGACGCTGCATTACCGGCTGTCCTCGGCCGACGGTCGCGACATCGTGACCACTTTCGACGACAACCCGGCCACGCTGCAATTGGGCGTCGGCCAGCTCGCGCCCGCGCTCGAGGCCTGCTTGCTGGGGCTGGCAGAGGGAACGCACCAGACTTTCGACCTGCCGGCAGGTACCGCCTTCGGTCCTCGCAATCCTGAACTTTTGCAGCGCGTTTCGCTGGCCACGCTGCGCGAGAATTCCGACGCTGATGAAGACTATGCAGTGGGCGACCTGGTCGACTTCAATGCGCCGGGCGGCGGCAAGTTTGCCGGCGTACTGCTGGAAATGGGCGAGCGTGATGCGCTGTTCGATTTCAATCATCCGCTTGCAGGCCAGCCGGTGAAATTCGAAGTACAGATCATCGGCGTGCTGTAAAGCGGCCGCCTCCCGCTGACGTGCCAACCAGAAGCGAGCACAAGCATGAGCAATGAAATCCTGTTAGCCCAGCCGCGCGGCTTTTGCGCAGGCGTCGACCGCGCGATCGAGATCGTCGAGCGCGCGCTCGCGCAATTCGGTGCGCCGGTCTATGTGCGTCATGAGATCGTGCACAACGCCTATGTCGTCGCCGACTTGCGCGACAAGGGCGCCATCTTCATCGAGGACCTCGACGACGTGCCCCCCGGCAGTCACCTGGTGTTCTCCGCGCATGGTGTATCGCGGGCAGTCAAGGCCGAGGCAGAGCAGCGTGGGCTGAAGATATTCGACGCCACCTGCCCGCTAGTGACCAAGGTGCATGTTGAGGTCGCGAAGATGCGCGACGAGGGTCGCGAAATCATCATGATCGGCCATCAGGGTCATCCGGAAGTCGAAGGCACGATGGGCCAGACCGATGGTGGCATGTATCTGGTCGAGACCGTTGCCGATGTCGAGACCTTGAAGGTCAATGCGCCTGACAACCTCGCCTTCGTGTCGCAGACCACACTGTCGGTGGATGACACGATCGAGATCATCGCCGCGTTGAAGCGCCGTTTCCCCGGCATCGCCGAGCCGAAGAAGGGCGATATCTGTTACGCGACCACCAACCGGCAGCAGGCGGTGAAGTTCATGGCGCCACAAGTCGAGCTGGTGATCGTGGTCGGTAGCCCGAACAGTTCGAACTCGAATCGCCTGCGCGAAGTGGCGACCAATCACGGCGCCACGGCCCATATGGTCGACAATGCGGCGCAGATCGATCCGGCATGGCTGGAAGGTGTGTCGCGCATCGGCGTCACGGCTGGCGCATCGGCGCCCGAGATCCTTGTGCAGCAAGTGATAGCGCGCCTGAAGGAGCTTGGCGCCGGCAGCGTGCGCGCACTCGAAGGCGTGGAAGAGCACGTGACCTTCCCGCTGCCCAAGGGGCTGTCGGCCAAGCCGGCCGCCTGAGGCTGCAGTTCTGCGCATGGATATCCTCGTCCAGCAACTGATCAATGGCCTGGTCCTCGGCAGCATGTATGCGCTGGTGGCCCTCGGCTACACGATGGTCTACGGTGTGCTCAACCTGATCAACTTCGCGCATGGCGAAATCCTGATGATAGGTGCGATGACCAGCTGGACCTTGCTGCAATGGCTGCAGAAGATTGCACCCGGTTTGCCAGGCATCTTGCAGCTGATTATCGCGATGGCTGGCGCGGTGCCGGTGTGCGTGATCGTCAGCGTGCTGATCGAACGCATTGCCTACCGCCGCCTGCGTGACGCGCCCAGACTGGCGCCGCTGATCACGGCCATCGGCGTCTCCATCCTGCTGCAGACCTTCGCGATGATGATCTGGGGCCGCAATCCCTTGCCTTTCCCGCAGGTGCTGGCGACCGAGCCGCTGCATGTCGCCGGTGCATTGATCACGCCGACGCAGGTGCTGCTGCTGATGCTGGCCACGATTGCCATGATCGGACTGGTGTTGCTGGTAGAGCGCACCCGCATGGGACGCGCGATGCGTGCGGTGGCCGAGAATCCGCGCGTCGCCGCGCTGATGGGTGTCGATGCAAATCGCGTCATCGTGTTCACGTTCGCGATTGGCGCCGCGCTGGCGGCGATTGCCGGCGTGATGTGGGCTGCGAATTACGCATCGGCGCAGTTCGCGATGGGCTTCGTGCCCGGCCTGAAGGCATTCTCGGCGGCGGTACTGGGCGGCATCGGCAACATCTATGGCGCGATGCTGGGCGGCATACTGCTGGGGCTGATCGAGAGCCTCGGCGCCGGTTATATCGGCGACCTCACCGCAGGCGTGCTCGGCAGTCACTACCAGGACATCTTCGCCTTCGTCGTGCTGATCCTCGTGCTGACCCTGCGCCCGTCCGGACTGATGGGCGAGCGCGTCGCCGACCGTTCGTAAACCTGCCTGAATCCATGAGCGACGCGAACAATCACAACAAAGACGTGAACGCCATGCTTGCAGCGGCCGATCATCCGGCGGATGCGCGAGCCGGGACTCGAAACCGGCTGCCATGGTTCGTGCTGGCGCTCCTGGTCATTGCCTTCCCGTTTGTTGCCGCGCCTTTCGGCAATTCCTGGGTGCGCATCGCCGATGTCGCACTGCTGTACATCATGCTGGCGCTGGGCCTGAACATCGTGGTCGGCTTTGCCGGCCTGCTCGATCTCGGCTACATCGCCTTCTTCGCGATCGGCGCCTATCTCGCGGGCTTGCTGGCTTCGCCACAGCTGGTGGCGATCATTGAATCGCTGCAGCTCGAGTATCCGGCTGCCGGTGCCTGGCTGCTGCAAGCGGTCGGATCGGATCTCGCGACGCAAGGCATCCACCTGTCGGTGTGGCTGATCGTGCCGGTCGCGGCCCTGGTCGCCGGCGTGGCTGGCGCGCTGCTCGGTGCACCGACGCTGAAGCTGCGCGGCGATTACCTCGCCATCGTCACCCTGGGCTTCGGTGAGATCATTCGCATCTTCATGAACAACCTGAACGGACCGGTGAACATCACCAACGGTCCGCAGGGCATCAACCTGATCGATCCGGTGAAGATCGCCGGCGTGTCGCTGGCCGGCGAGCCGGGCTCCGGCGGGGTCGTGCATGTCGCCGGGCTGGCGATGCCCTCGGTGAATGCCTACTACTTCCTTTTCCTGCTGCTGTGTGTGGCCACGGTCTTCTTTTCCCGGCGGCTGCAGCATTCGCGGCTGGGCCGCGCATGGATCGCGATCCGCGAAGACGAGATTGCGGCCAAGGCCATGGGCATCAATGTACGCAATGTAAAGCTGCTGGCATTCGCAATGGGCGCGAGCTTCGGCGGCGTGGCCGGCGCCATGTTCGGCGCATTCCAGGGTTTCGTTTCGCCCGAGTCCTTCTCGCTGATGGAATCGATCGCGGTACTGGCGATGGTGGTGCTGGGCGGCATAGGCCACATCCCCGGCGTGGTGCTGGGCGCAGTGCTGCTGGCTGCGCTGCCCGAGATCTTGCGGCATACGGTGGAGCCGGTGCAGATGGTGTTGTTCGGTTCTATCTGGATCGAGGCCGAGGTGCTGCGGCAGTTATTGTATGGGCTCGCACTGGTGCTGATCATGCTCGCGCGCCCGTCAGGGCTGTGGCCGTCGCCGCGCCTTGAAGACCGGCTGATCGCAGAGCCGAATGGCAACGTGCAGGGGAGCCGGGCATGAGCGCGCTGCTGTCGGTGACGAATGCATCGAAGCGTTTCGGTGGCCTGCAGGCGCTGTCCGGCGTCAGCCTGTCCGTGGAGCGCGGACACCTCCATGGCCTGATCGGGCCGAACGGTGCAGGCAAGACCACCTGCTTCAATGTGATCACCGGCTTGTACCAGCCTGACGAAGGCGAGTTCATGCTGGATGGCCGCACCTATTCACCATCGGCGCCGCATCGCGTCGCGCAGGCCGGGATCGCGCGTACCTTTCAGAACATCCGTCTGTTCGGCGACATGAGCGCGCTGGAAAACGTGATGGTCGGCCGCCATGTGCGTACGCATCAGGGCGTACTGGGCGCGATCCTGCGCCATCGCGCGGCGCGCGACGAAGAAGCGCAGATCAGGCTGCGTGCGCTGCAATTGCTGGACTTTGTCGGTATCGCGCCGCTCGCGCAGCGTACCGCGCGCACCTTGTCGTACGGCGACCAGCGCCGGCTGGAGATCGCGCGCGCACTTGCGACCGAGCCGCTGCTGCTCACGCTGGACGAACCGGCCGCCGGCATGAACGCGACCGAGAAACAGGCCTTGCGCGATCTGCTGGTCCGCATCCGCGATAGTGGCACGACCATCCTTCTGATCGAGCATGACGTCAAGCTGGTGATGGGGCTGTGCGACCGTATCACCGTGCTCGACTACGGCAAGGTGATCGCCGATGGCACGGCCGAGGCCGTGAAAAAAGATCCGGCCGTGATTGCTGCCTACCTCGGCAAGGAGGCTGCATGAGCGTGCCGTCGTCCCTGCTGGAAGTGCGCGGCCTGTCGGTTGCGTTCGGCGGCATCGAGGCGGTGCGCGGCATCGATTTCGACGTGCATGCCGGTGAGGTGCTGACCCTGATTGGCGCCAATGGTGCGGGCAAGACAACGACGCTGAAGGCCATTACCGGCACCTTGCCGCGCGCGCGCCGTGGCGGTCAGGTGCGCTTCGACGGCAAGCCGATCGATGCGGTACCCGCGCATGCGCTGCCCGAGCGCGGGCTGGCGATGGTGCCGGAAGGACGCGGTGTGTTCGCGCGCATGACGATACGCGAGAACCTGCAAATGGGCGCCTACGTGCGGCGTGATCCTGAACACATCAATGCCGACATCGAGCGCTGGTTCGGCATTTTCCCGCGCCTGAAGGAGCGCGAGGCGCAGCTGGCCGGCACCTTGTCCGGTGGCGAGCAGCAAATGCTGGCGATGGCGCGCGCGCTGATGAGCCGGCCCAAGCTGCTTCTGCTCGACGAGCCATCGATGGGCCTGTCGCCCATCATGGTCGAACGTATTTTCGAGGTGATCCGCGAGATCGCCGCGCAGGGCGTGACCATTTTGCTGGTCGAGCAGAACGTGCGTCAGGCGTTGTCGGTGGCCGATCGGGGCTATGTGATGGAAAGCGGGCGCATCGCCTTCGGCGATAGCGCCCGCGCGCTGTTGCAGGATGACAGGGTGATGGCCGCCTATCTAGGCAGCTGAACGCCGGTTCGGGAGCGGCGCGCTACGACTGCCTCGAAATGGCCGGGCTTTTCTATGATCATCACGTAGCGCGTTTTTTCATCTTCCGGATCCGCTCCGTAGTAGTGATAGGTCGGTTCGCCTTGAAGCCCGGGAGCGACGATCGCGACCCGCAGGTTGCATTGCTTGTCCTCGTTTATCCAGTTGACCAGCGTGCGAATCGCATCCGACGTTGATGGAAGTTCGGAAAAGCGCTTGATCGTCGGATCCAGTGCCATCAGGGCTTGCCGGTAATGTTCGACGTCTGTGAGATGCTCGCTCCCGTAATTGTTGTTTGCATGCTGCAGGAGGGAGATCAGCAGGCAGTCATTCTTCCCGTTACCACGGTTTTCCACGATGTCGAAGCCATTCGCATCCAGCCAGGAGAGCAGCAGGCCCGTATTTTCCTGATGTATTCGCAGGTATTCGTCAGCGTTCTTCTTTGACCTGGTGGCCGCGTCGCGGTCTACGTTGGCCGTTTGGATTTGATTCTTCTGAGCCGCTATATCGGCAGGATTGACGTTGTTGTACTGTACAGTCAATTTTTCCTGCTCTTTCAGGCTGGCGAGGATGGCCTCGGCCAGTGCGGCATCGTCGGCAGCTTGCATCGCTGCCACATCGCCACTGGCACGGGCAGAGAGTTGCTTTTCGCTCCACAGATCTTCAACACGCAGGGAGGTCGTGGGTTTCATGGGTACTCCGGAGGACATCAAAGGGACAAGCGGAACCATTGGGGTGCCAAAGCTACGTGCTTCTGCGAAAAGGATGGTTCCACTGGTGCGTCGGCCTGATACCCAATGGCACGTGGTGATCCGGCCCTGTAGCTGGCAAGAGGGCGCTGGTGGCATAATCCGGTCCACCTGAAAGGTCGCGGGTGCCCGGTCCTGATGCACGCATTCATCCGCCGCATCTCACGGTCAGGAAATCACATGAAAATCTACAGTTACTTTCGCAGCTCGGCCTCGTATCGCGTGCGCATCGCGCTGAACCTGAAGGGGCTACCGTGTGAGATCGTGCCGGTGCACCTGCTGCGCGATGGCGGCGAGCAGCTCCAGCCCGGCTACCGCAAGCTGAACCCGGATGCGCTGGTGCCATCGCTGCAGCTCGATGACGGCGACGTGATCAACCAGTCGCTGGCCATCATCGAATACCTGGAAGAGGCGCATCCGGCGCCGCCGCTGTTGCCGACCGACCTGCGCGACCGCGCATGGCTGCGCAGCCTCGCATTGATGATTGCCTGCGACATCCACCCGATCAACAACCTGCGCGTGCTGCGCTACCTGACTGGCGAGATGAAAGTCTCCGAAGAGGACAAGAACCGCTGGTACCGGCATTGGTGCGAGCAGGGGCTGGCCGCCGTCGAGCAGGTGTTGGCGCATGACCGGCGAGTAGGGCGCTATTGCTTCGGCGACGCGCCCTCGCTGGCCGACTGCTTCCTCGTGCCGCAGGTCGCGAATGCGCAACGCATGA
>CAZCDW010000105.1:4812-8389 GCA_964497485.1 uncultured Bifidobacterium sp. | reverse complement strand
CCGCCTGCAGCCACGAGTACAGCATGTTGTTCGCATCACCCACCCAGGCCACGGTACGACCGGCGATGGTGCCGCGATGCTCGATGTAGGTGAACACATCGGCAAACACCTGGCATGGGTGATGTTCATTGGTCAGGCCATTGATCACCGGCACGCGCGAGTTGGCGGCGAAGCGCTCGATGATCTCTTGCCCGAAGGTGCGGATCATGATGATGTCGCACATGCGGGACATCACTTGCGCCGCGTCTTCCACCGGCTCGCCCCGGCCGAGCTGGCTGTCGCGGGTGTTCAGGTAGATCGCTGCGCCACCAAGCTGGTGCATCCCCGCCTCGAAGGACAGGCGGGTGCGCGTCGAATTTTTCTCGAACACCATCACGAGCGTGCGGTCCAGCAGCGGATGGTAGGGCTCGTAGTTCTTGAATTTGCGCTTGATGACCTTGGTACGTTCGATCAGGTAGTTGTACTCGTCGAGCGACAGGTCGGCAAACTGCAGATAGTGTTTGATTGCCATAAATGAAATCGGCGGCTAGCCTGCGGCTGCCGCCGAAATTTTTTAACTCCTTGGATTATAAGGGGTTTCGTAGTCGGGGGACAGATTACCGTGGGCGCGCGCCTGTCTCAGAGCAAGGACGGGATATCGCGCGACATGTGGACTATGCGGGACAGGACCAGATGGTCGGGCTCTTCCCGGTAGAAAAGCTGGTAAGGGAAGTTCGGCGTGGCCAGACAGCGCAAGCCACGAATGCTCATCATTTGTGCGTACCTTGGGGAGCCTGCCGACGGGTATTGTCGCAACAATCTGAAAGCGCTTCCGTATGCGACGAGAAACTTCAACGCCAGCGTCGCGGATTCGCGTTCGTAATGCTCAACGGCATTGGCCACGTCTGCCCGCAGTTGCGGACCGCGGTAGATCCGCTTCATTTGCCCGCGGCGGCTCTGCTCCGGATACCATCGGCCAGCGAGGCAATCCACAGGTCATCATCGTCTGCTTCTTCGAAGGGGCCTTCCAGCCCCTCGGCGATCAGGGAACGCAGTGCAGCCAAAGCTTCGGGATTGGCGGCAATACGCTCCACCAGCGAGTCCGCGCGAGACAGCGCGGCAGTCCATTCTGCATCGAGCTCGGACGGCGAGGGACTCGCTTGCTGATGTTGCTTGGTCATGGCCAGACTCATGGAAATCCTCCAGTCAGCGTAACAGCGATGGAAAGCGACGTGCAGGCTGACATCAAGAAAACGGATTGGCAATGCCAATGTGGTAATGACGAATCAGCGGAACCCAATTTTTTGCAGCGATTCATGTCGCAATTGTAGATAGAGGCTGTGCCTGGATTCGCTGATTCGATGATCGTCTACGGCTTGCCGTATTGCACAGCCCGGTTCGGCCACATGGTGGCAGTTGTAGAAGCGGCACTGTCCAAGCGCTTCCGAGAATTCCGGGAAAGCGCGCTCCAGCATGCCCTCGGTCAGGTGATACAGCCCGAATTCCTGGAAGCCTGGTGAATCGATGATGGTGGTATTGGCATCCAGCGCATACAGCCGCGTGAACGTCGTGGTGTGCTTGCCGCTGTCGAGGCGCTTCGAGATTTCCTGCACCGCGAGCTCGGCTTCGGGTACCAGCAGGTTCACCAGCGATGATTTGCCCATGCCCGACTGCCCGATCAGGATCGTTGATTGTCCGGACAGCAGCGGCTTCAGGGTTGCGAGCGTCTGCTCGGGTTGGCCCTTCGCGCTGACCTCGTGCACCGGGTAGCCAATGTCGGCATACACCTGCATGCGCTGCCGTGCTGCGTCCAGCCCGGCCGTCAGGTCGACCTTGTTCAACAATAGATGGGCCGTGATGCCGGCCGCATTCGCAGCGACCAGCGCGCGCGATACGAGGTCGTCGGTAAAGCCGGGTTCGGTCGCGACGACGATGAAGAGTTGCGTGACATTCGCAGCCAGCAGCTTAGACTTGTATTGGTCGGAACGATAGAGCAGCGATGCACGCGGCAAGATCTCTTCGATCACGCCCTGATCTTCCGACGTGACCTTCATTCGCACGCGATCGCCGGTGGCGACATCGCTCTTCTTGCCGCGGGTGACGCACTGGTACAGCTTGCCATCGGCTTGCGCCAGGTAATGGCGGCCGTGGGCCGCGATGATCAATCCTTGCAGTTCAGTCATCAGGCAGGTGATCCGCCGAACTGCTGCTCGTAAACTTGATCGATCTTCGCGGCACAGATGAAGTCATTGGCCGACAGGCCGCCGTTGCCGGCATTGACCGAATGGGTGTCGTATCTGACGGTGCAGCGGTTGTAGCCGACCACCAGTTCCGGATGATGGTCTTCGCGGTGGATGAGCTCGGCGATCGCATTCACGAAAGCCAGCGTCTGGTGGTAGTCCCGGAAGCGGAAGTTGCGCACCAGCTTGCCGCCATCAACCGACCAGTCCGCCAGCACCGCCAGTGCATCCGCAAGCTCGGCGGCCGTCACCGCCTCGGTCAGGTGGCGGCAGGATTGCGACAGCAGGTCGCCACGCGTCGTCATCTCAGGCCGACAGCAACTTTTGCACCCGCACCGAGGCAGGCGGATGCGAATCATAGAAGGCCGAATGCAGCGGGTCCGGCGTCAGTGTCGATGCATTGTCCTCGTACAGCTTCACCAGCGCCGCGATCAGGTCTTGCGCATTGCTGTGCTTCGCGGCGAACGCGTCAGCCTCGAACTCATTGCTGCGCGACAGGATCGATAGCAGCGGCGAGAACAGGAAAGTGAATACCGGCAGCGCGAACATGAACAGAATCAGCGCCATCGCATCATTGGCGCCATCCATCAGTGGCGTTACGCCGAGACCTGTGTAGAACCAGACCTGGTTCTTCAGCCAGCCGAGCAGGGCGAGGAAGCCCAGCGACAGCACGAACATCATGACGATGCGCTTGATCACATGGTTGAGCTTGAAGTGGCCGAGCTCGTGCGCGAGCACGGCCTCGATCTCGTTCGGCTGCAGCCGCGACAGCAGGGTGTCGAAGAACACGATGCGCTTGGCCGCACCAAAGCCCGAAAAATACGCATTGCCATGCGCGCTGCGGCGCGAGCCATCCATCACGAACAGGCCCTTGCTGGCGAACCCAACGCGCTGCATCAGTCCTTCGATGCGTGTGCGCAGCGAGTCATCCTCGAGTGGCGAGAACTTGTTGAACAGCGGAGCGATCAGGTTCTGATAAAAACCCAGCATGAAGATCTGGAAGCCGCACCAGATCAGCCATGCATATAGCCACCACAGCGCGCCGGCCTTATCCATCAGCGCCAGCGTCACCCACAGCAGCGGCAGGCCGATCGCGGCGCCAACCAGCGTATGTTTGATCAGGTCGGTGAAGAACAGTGCCGGCGTCATCTTGTTGAAGCCGAATTTCTCTTCGAGCCTGAACTGCTTGTAGTAGTCGATCGGCAGATCGATCACGCTGGATATCACGGTCACCGCCGCGACCAGCGCGAGCTGGTAGACCATGCCATTGCCGGCGATCGCAACCAGTTGTTCCGATAGCCACTGCAGGCCGCCCAGCAGCGTGAAGCCCAGCACCGCGACCGCGTTCACGGTCAGCA